>JAHIKV010000311.1 GCA_018897395.1 Planctomycetota bacterium
CGGCGCGCCTTCAGGCCCCGCGAAAAGCGCCGACCGCCGCTCCGGTCCAGATTCGTCCAGACGATATACTAATTCAATCCGGGCGACGGCCAGATCATCCTTGGCCGCAACGCTGATCGGCGCCGTCGCCTCTGGGGTGACGATAAGATCGGCGGTCGGCCGCTCGATGACGACCGTCGGCGGCGCGTCGACGACGGCTTGAATCTCCCAACGGTCGCCCTCGCTCCGCAACCCCTCGCGGTCGGTCAACTCGAACCAGTATGAACCGGATTGATCGACGATGAATTCCGCGGTTCGGGGCGGCAGTGCAACTGCCGCCCCAACGTCGGAAGTTGGGGCGGCAGTTGCACTGCCGCCCTCGACAGTCAGTGTGCGGCCGTCATCGCCGATCTCGGCGGGAATCTTTGTTCCGTTTTCAAGACAGAGCGACGCGGAGGCCGGCGGCCGATCGGCCTTGGCGGATATTTGCACCCGCGTTCCCCGCAAGGCGCGGATGTGCCGCTCGGCGTTCGCGGCCGGCAGGCCGGTGTAGGCCGGCGGGACCAGGCGGATGGAAACCGTCTCGATCGCCGGCGGCTCGACCACCTCGACCTTGTGCCAGGGCATCGTCCGATCATCGCCCCCTTCCACGCGATAGGAGAACGGCCGCTGAATGTCATCGCGCCGCGCGACCGCGGCCCCGGCGGCCAATTGCATCGGTTCGGTTTCCTCGACCGCGGTCCCGTCGGTCCCTTCGGGGCGATAGTGGATCAGAATCTCCGACGGCAGCGGTGCGCCACGGGCATCGACCGCCTCGACCTGAAACGACTCCCCCCGAGCGACCCGCTCCACCGGACGGCGAAGCTCCAGATGCGTGGTCCGGGGCCACTGCTGGTGGCCGAGCGGATTTCCGATCCGCACCAAGGCGGTTTGTGCGGTCGTCGGCGTTAGTGCGATCGGCACGCCCGCCAACAGACACGCCGCGGCCAATAGCGCGGCGGCCCGCAACGGCCGACGCCGATCCAGGACGGCGGTGAAATCGACGGATCGGGCATCGGTCTCGACTCCCTCGACGACCGCGCGGCGGAGCGCGGCCGATCCGGCCGTCGGATCGTCGTCCGCCTCGCGCAGAAATTGCACGGCGCTGACCAGCCGGTTGCGCAACTCGGGAAACGTTCGCTCGACTAGTCGAGCATAATCGACCTCCCGCGGCCGAGCAAACAAGCATTTTCCGAGGAAACGATACGAGGTCCATCCCAGGACGCCCAGCGCCGAGAGCGAGAAGATGATCCGCACGCCCCGGTCCTGAATTCGCACAAGATAGTCGATCGCCCCCAGCGCGACGATTGCGAACAACACTGCCGCGACAACGATGCACAAACCCCGCACCGCGTCGGCCAGCCGCCCGCGGCGTTGCAACGCAACGATCTTTCGCTGCAAAGGATGGAGCATGGGGGGAGAGGGATTAGGGATTGGGGGTTAGGGATTAGGGATTAGGGATTTGGATGAAGTATTTGATCATTTAGGATTCTTCACTTAGATTTTACACCATTCCTCCGCGCTTTCTCAATACCCATTCCGCGATCAGCAAACCGAGGAACAACGCCAAAACGGGCCAACGATTCCACAGCGGCGCCGGCGGCAACGACTCGATGGGCGTCCGGCGGCCGGGCGGCAACTCTCGTGCTAATTGGTCGGCCGTCTCGAAAGAAATATATCGACCGCCGGAGATTTCCGCCGCGCGGCGCATTTCGGCGGCGTCCATTCGCGTTCGGGCGAATTCGTTCGCCGGAAGCGCGACGAGAAAATCGACCGCGGGCGGACGGTCTTTCAGCTCGGGCGCCGCGATCCAAGCGCGATAATCTCCCGCAACGGGGCGATCGAGCTTGCCCTGAAAAACGCCCCGCTCGGCCGCCGTGCGATGCAGAACCACGCGTCTGGTTTTGCCTCCCGGCGATTCGACCACCACCGTCACGCCGTCGTCCTCGGCCGGGGCGAGACGCTCGTCGGCGAAGCGGACCCGCAACCGCACGGGCTCGCCTTGCTCGTACTCGCGGCGGTCGGTGCTCAGGGTGACCGGACCGCCGGCCTCGGCCAGTTTCGAGCGGCAGAGCCAACGGATGGTTTGCACCCAATAGCGGGCGAAATACAGATTGCCGGCCCGATAGCGCCAACGCCACGTCTCATCGGTGGCGTGGAAGAGGACTTTGCCCGCCCCTACGTACTGGAGCAAAACGACCGGCAGCGGGCGTCCGTCGGGGCCTAACCGCGTGGGATGTTCGAGCAGAACGCGCGCCCCCGGTTTCGTCCCGGGCAATTCCAGCAGCCAATAGAGCGGCGGCAGGCCGGCCCATATCCGCTTCGTCTCCTCGAGAGTGTTGCCCAACTGCATGCCCGGATCGGCCAGTCCCAGATCGGTCGGCCGGGCGACGAAGCCTTCCGTTATGACTTTGTCGGGGTTCGGGGACCTGACGTTTCGAGCGTCAAAGGGCATCAGCCGTTCCAGTGGCGAGTCGCGGTAGACGGCCGGCATGAACTTCGGTCCGGCGATCAACGCCAGCGCGCCCCCCTTTGCCGGTTGATCGACGAAATCGGCCAGATTTTGCAACGCCCCGGGGCCAAGCAGCGCGGGGTCCGCGTCGCCGAGGATCACTACGTCGAAGGCGAAAAGTTCCTCGCGCCGGGACGGAAAACCGCGCAACGCCGCAGCGTCCTGTTCGGCGTACTCCGGGTCGGCGTCTTGAAGGACCGTGTGCAAGGAGATCGTCTCGTCGCGCTCGAGCATGTTGCGCAAGTAGCGGAACTCGAAGCTGGGATACGCCCACGCCAGCAGGACGCGGATTTTCTCCTTGCGGACCTCGACGGCGCGGCTCTGCCGGTTGTTTTCCGCTTGCGATTCGCCTTCTTGCGGGACCGCTTCGACGACGTACTCGAACCGTCCGACCCGATCGGGACGATACGGGAGCCGGACTTGCACGGGTCGGTCATCGGGGCCGGCGGTTGCCTGAACTTCGGCCAGCGCTTCCGGCTTGTCCTTTTCACGCAAGACGATCGACGCCTTTCGGTCCTCGAAGCCGACGGCCGTCAGTTTGCACTCGAAGTTGACTGCGTCGTCGAGGAACACCACGTCGTCGACCATCAGGTCCGTGAGTTTCAGGTCGCGGAGCGGCCGGTCGCCGCCGATGCCCACGAACCAGAGCGGCACTCCGCGGCGTCGGGCTTTTCCGGCCGCTTCGGCCGGCGAGGGACCATCGGTGTTGATGCCGTCGGTCAACGCGATGATCGCCGCCGGCGAGGTTCCTCGCGGGTCGTCGAGTGCGGCGATAATCGCCTCGCCCAGCCGCGTGTTTTCTCCGGCGGGCGCGGAAGAGCGGATTTCCTCGACGATGCCCGGTACGTCGCGTTGCCGGCTGGGACGATCGTCGGTTAGGAAATAGACCCGCAGATTGTGGTTTTCGGCCACTTTTCTCAACAACTCGCCGTCGCGTTCGGTCAATAGCGTCCGCAGCAGGTTCCAGCGGCTCGATTCGGCGTCGTCCGCGCCCGCGCGCTTCATTCGATCGACGACGGTCATGCTCAGCGAATCGTCGATCAACACGACCGCGCCGGGCAGTTCGGTCCGCTTCAGCGTCAGTGTAACCTGGGCGATCATCGACATCGCCAAAGCGATAAGCCCCAAACGGATGGCCGCCGGCGTCAGCCGGTACGTTCGGGAAACGCGTCGGCCCTGGCGCAGATATAGCACGACGACGAAAACCACTGCCGCCGCGGCGAACAGCAAAGTCGCCCAGGGGGGCCAGGGCCAGGCGCTTTCGATGCCCCAGACCGTGCCCTCGCCGGCGGCGGCCGGGATGCCCAGCAGGCGTTCGATCCAGTCGGGGAGGTTGTGGGTCATGGAAGGGGTCAGAGGTCAGAGGTCAGAGGTCAGAGGTCAGAGGTCAGAGGTCAGAGGTCGGTTATTGATGGTGGAATCCAACGCGAAAAAATCCAAACGCAATATAATCTTCTAATGTCCGAACTTCCAACTAAAAAAAGTATCCGCCAACAGCAATCCCAACACGCAATACAGCAAAACAACGTGCAAGCCGCTTTCCGAGCGGTCAGTACCGCCGACCGTCGCGGCATCGAGGTCTTGCCAAACCGTTTGATGTTGGAATGGAACCTCCGGCCACACTTCGGCACGCAACTCCTCCGGCTCGATCCTCGCCAGGTCGCTTTCGAGCGGATCGACGTTGACGGCGAACGTTCGGTTGCCGTCCAGCGGCGAATCGAACTGTACGACATAGATGCCGCTTAGCGCGGTGTCGGCGAAACTCAGCGCGGCGCGATCGCCGACCAGTCGAAGCCGCGCGGGGTGCTCGCGGCCGTCGGGCGCTTGAATGCGCGGCGCTGTTTCGGCAACCGACGTCGGAAACGAAGCGTTCAACGGCTCGCCCACCATGACGTTGCACCGTTGAAGCCGACCGGCCGCACAGAAGGCCGCAATCTCTTGAACCAGCGGCACGAAGCTCGGCCACAACGGCAACGCCGACCACCCCGGCTCGGCGGACGTGGCCACCAGCACCACCCTGCCCTGCCCCACTCGCCGTTCGACGATCAGCGGAACACAGTCGGCCGTCGCCAGCACCGTCGTAGTCGATGAATCGTTCGGCGGCGAGAGTTTGAAATAATTGAAGACCGGCGTGGTGAGCAGGCCGCTTTGGCCGCGGCCGCGAAAAGCTTGCAGGATCGGGTGCCGGTAGCCGAGCGGATCGAGCCGGAACTGGGGCCGATAGACCACCTCGCCCAATCGGGCGGGCAGAATCTCCGCCCCCCCTCCCCTGCCCTGCCCCGCCACGCCAAGCTCGCGGTTGTAGCTTTCGGCCCGCACCCGATCGCCGAGGAAGAAGATCACGCCTCCGCCGCCTTGCAGATAGGCGTTCAGCGCGTGGGCCTCGCCGACGGAAAACCGGGCGACGTTGCAGAGGAACAGGCAATCGTAATCGGCCAAGTTGCGTTCCAGAAGCGCGCTCTCGGCGGACACTTCCACACGGAGCCTGGCATTGCCCGAAAGTTGTTCTCGCGGTGCAAGAGCCGCCGCGAGATAATCCGCCGCCCCCTGGAACCGCTCGCCGGACGGACGGCCGTCGATGCAAAGCACCCGAATCTCGCGCCGCACCGGCACGGCCAGAAAACGATGGTTGTCGATATCCAAGGCGTCGCCCGGCGCGGCGACTTCGATCGAATGATCGCCCGGCGCGTCGAACAAATACGAGAACTCGACCTCAGCCGATCCGCCCGGCGAAACATCGACTTCCTTCCGTGCGATCCGCCGGCCGTCGACCAGCAGATCGACGTTCTGTCGCGGTCGGGCACGTCGGCCGAAATCCTTCAGCGAGACCCGCAACGACGCGGCGCGGCCGGCCATCACCGGTGGATCGGCCGGCCGAAGATCGACGATCGCCAGGTTGTCGGCGTGCGGCCGGCCCACGTCGTGTACTATCAATGCCGCCGATTTCGCCAGCTCACTCGTTTGCCGCAGGAACTCCGCCCTGGCCGTTTCGGATAGCTTCGGCGCCCAGGTCATCCGTTGCAGATCGGTGAGGAAGTAGACTTCGTGGCGGTCGAGCCGGGGATTATGTTCGCGCGTTTCGTCGATCATACGTCGAACCTCGGCAACGACCGGCGGCAGTTCGGCGGTCTCGTGCGGGAGCCGCAGATCGTCGATCTCGCGGAGAATCGCGGCGCGGTCCAAAGCGGCATTTACTATTACCCGCGGACGACGGGACATCAACATCAGCGAAAAAGCGTCGCTCTGAGGACTCTCCTTGACGATCCGCCGGGCCAGCTCTTTCGCTCGGTCGAATCGCGTCTTGTCGGCCGGCTTGTAAGCCATCGAGTACGAGCCGTCGAAGACCATGACGCGGTGGACGCCTTGGCCGGGCGAGAGGGCCATGCCCGACGAATCGACGTACGGCTCGGCCACGGCCGACACCACCAACACGATCAATAGCGTACGAACGGCCAACAAGAGCCACTGCTCGAACCGGATGCGCCGCGACCGACGTCGGACGGCCGCCCGAAGGAATTCCATTGCCGCCCAAGGGGTTTCACGGTATTTCCGCCGACTTAGGAGTTGGATCAGAATCGGCGCAGCCGCCGCCGCCAACCAGCCGAGCATCGGCAGGTTTACCCATCCGAAGGCGAACAGTGGCGTGGGAGAAAGCATGAGGGATTAGGGATTAGGGATTAGGGATTAGGGATTAGGGATTAGGGATTAGGGATTAGGGATTGGGGATTGGTGCTTTGGTCGCTCAGCCATTCAACTCGTCCTTCGGCCTCGCGTATAGCCGGATCGAGCGTAGACGCATGACATTCCGAATAACGCCCGCATGGATACCAACAGTCTTCTTCACCCAGATTCAAACCGGCGAATCCAAATGTTCCATCATCACGCCGGAAGAATTTCACCTTTCTTTTCCCATCTGAACCTGGAATTGTGTGAACCACTTTCATGTTGCCTTGCCTCCCTAATCCCTAATCCCCAATCCCTAATCCCTCGACGCCAAATAATTCGACAACGTCACCTCCAACGACCGATCGGTCCGCATCGGCACGTAGTCGACGGCCGCGGCGCGACATACCGACTGGAGCCGGCGGAGATAGCGGCCGAACTCGGCCCGATACGCGCCGCGAATCGCAGGCGGATCGGCCAGCACGTCCGCGGAATCTTCCAGACCGCGAAACAGCGTCATTTCGTCGAACGGGAAATCGACCTCCGCCGGATCGAGTACGTGCATCAGTACGACTTCGTGGCGGCGGTGGCGAAGGTGTTTCAACCCGACGGCGATCGATTCGACCTCGTCGAACAGATCGCTCAGCACGACGACGATCCCCCGCCTCTTCAGCCGCTCGGCCAGGTCGTGGAAGATCGGTCCGATCGCGGATTTCCGCTCGGCGGCCGCGTCCTCCATCGCGCCGAGAATATCGTTCAAGTGCGAGGGGTTGCCGGCGGCGCGGACCAGGGCGCGGACCTCGCCGTCGAAGGCGACCAGTCCCACGCTGTCCTGCCGGTGGAGAACCAGGTAGGCCAGCGCCGCGGCCGCGCGCCGTGCGTAATCGAGCTTCGAGAGGGGCGCCGCGTCGCTTTGGTAGCGCATGCTCTCGCTCACGTCCAGCAGCAGGTGGCAGACCAGATTGGTCTCTTCCTCGAACCGTTTCAGATAATACTTGTCGGTCCGGCCGAAGGCTTTCCAGTCGAGGTAGCGCAAGTCGTCGCCGGGCGAGTAGTCGCGGTGTTCGGCGAACTCGACCGAGAATCCGCGCAAGGGGCTGCGATGTACGCCCGAAACGTAGCCCTCGACGATCCGACGCGCCCTTAGCGGCAGCCCCTGCAATCGGGCAAGCATCGCCGGGTCGAGTAGTTGCCGGGCGTTTTCCACGGGTTGGTTCGCGGTGTTTGTCGCAAGGAAACTATGTTTAGCCCCGGCGTCCACGCCGGGTTCGACGCCGCGTGGGCGCGGCGGCTAAACGGTTGAATTATCGCTTGACGCCGCGTGGGCGCGGCGGCTAAACAGTGTGTTCTTCCATCAGCCGGCGGATAATGTCGTCCGGCTTGACGCCCTCGGCCTCGGCGTTGAAGTTGGTCACTATGCGGTGGCGAAGCACCGGCAAGGCCACCTCGCGGACGTCGTCCTCGGTGGCGTGGAACCGGCCGTGCAGCACCGCGCGGGCCTTCGCGCCCAGGGTCAGGTATTGGCTCGCTCGCGGGCCGGCGCCCCAACTGACGTAGTCGCGGATGAACGCCGGCACGTCCTTTTTCGTTCCCTCTCCCCTCTCCCCTCTCTCCTCTCCCCTCTCTGACCCCTGACCTCTGACCTCTGACCCCTTCCCAGGCCGCGTCAGCCGCGTCAGCCGCGCGGCGAAACGCACGACGTGCTCGGCGGCCGGAACGCGGCGGACGGTCCGTTGCAAAGCCAGTATCTTTTCGCCCGACAGCGTCGGTGCGACCGAGACCGTCACGTCGGCCGTGGTGCGCCGCACGATGTCGCACTCTTCGTCCTCGTCCGGGTAATCGACGTAGGTGTTGAACATGAAACGGTCGAGCTGCGCCTCGGGCAAAGGATACGTCCCCTCGTGCTCGATCGGGTTCTGCGTGGCCAGGACGAAGAACGGCTGGGCAAGCTCGTGCCGCCGGCCGCCGGCGGTGATTTGACCTTCCTGCATCGCCTCCAACAGCGCCGCCTGGGTCTTCGGAGGAGTGCGGTTGATCTCGTCGGCCAGGATCACGTTGCCGAAGATCGGCCCCTTCAGGAAGCGGAACTCGCGCGTGCCCGAGCGACGGTCTTCCTGGATCACTTCGGTGCCGGTGATGTCCGAAGGCATCAGGTCGGGCGTGAACTGGATGCGGCGAAACTCCAACGAGAGGGTTTCGGCCAGTGTGCGGATCAGGAGCGTTTTTGCCAGTCCCGGCACACCCACCAGCAGGCAGTGTCCGCGGGCGAACATCGCCACCAACAGCTCCTCGATCACCTGCTGTTGGCCGACGATCACCTGTCCAAGCTGTTCGGTGATCGCCCGATACGCCTCGCCGAGTTCGTTTACGGCTTGAATGTCGTCTTGTTCAGGCATGGCAACACCAATTTCTCGTTCCCATGCTCTGCGTGGGAGGGAGTAGGGTGCGTCCGCGACGCACCGATGTTCTCGTTTTTGGTGCGTCGCGGACGCACCCTACAGCCCAATCGCAATCAATTCCGTATCCGTGGCGATCAGCAATTTTCCGTCGGCCGTCAGCAGATTGCCGCCGGTCGCGCCGCGCATGGCCAGATCGATCGCTTTCAGCGGTTGCGCGGTCCGTTGGTCGAAGATATACAATTTGTCGCGTGTAGGCCAGAGGACGTTGCGGCCGGCCAACAG
>JAHIKV010000312.1 GCA_018897395.1 Planctomycetota bacterium
ATTTCGGTCGTCATCAATCCCACCTGCACCGGCCAAGTGCGGTTCCAGAACTGCGCTTTCTTCGGCCCGGCGGTGCAGAATATCGTCGCGCACGGCCCGGGCTTCGTGTCGCTGTCGAATTGCTGGTTCAGGGCCGATCAACTCGGGCCATGCCCGATCGCGCTGGGCGCCAGCACAACGCCGGAGAGCCGCTGGTTCAAGGCCGATCGGCCGGATCATCCCCCGCTGATCGAGGCGGATAACGGGAAGATTCAGATCGAGGGTTGCACTTTCGCCGTGCCCGGACCGTCCATCCTGCTCGGCAAAGGGCTCAAGCACGCCATCGTGACCGGCAACAACGGCGTTAAGGGGGTAACGATTACGAACCGGATTGGGGATCGGGCGATCATCGCCAACAATGAGCCGAGCCAATAGTCGACGCGCTTTTTCCACGCATTTTCCATTCAACGACGAGGTGAACGATGTGCCGAAAAAATCAGAAATCAGAAATCAGAAATCAGAAATCCGCCTTCACTTTGGTGGAGCTTTTGGTGGTCATCACGATCATCGGAATCTTGATCGCGCTCCTATTGCCGGCGGTGCAGGCGGCGCGGGAAGCGGCGAGGATGCTTCAATGCCAAAACAACCTCAAGCAGGTCAGTCTGGCGGCGCTGGACCACGAGCACATCCACGGCTGGCTGCCTACTGGCGGTTGGGGCTACGGTTGGATAGGCGACCCAAGTTGCGGATTCGGCACAGACCAGCCCGGCGGCCTCTTCTTCAATTGTCTCCCCTACATGGAACAACAGGCCCTTCACGACCTGCAACTGGGCACCACCCGCGATAGCCCCGAGCAGAAGCAAAAAGCCTTGCAAATGGTCCAGACCCCGTTGTCGATGTTGAGCTGTCCGACGCGCCGCTCACCGCTGGTTCAGCCTCTGGCCATGGGCCTTTACTTCACTTGGCCGGTGAATTGCGCCCCGGCCCCGAACGTACGGAGTGCGTGTTGGTTCCGACAGGACTACGCGGCGAACGCCGGATCGGTGGCAGACTATTGGGGGTACGGGCCGCGCTCGTGGGCGGACGCCGCAGCCTGGAAGCCCGGAGACCCGAGCGGGGCGCACGGGTTCTACAACATGAGCGGCACCAACGGCATTAGCGCCCAGCGGAGCAAGGTGGAAATGGCCGAGGTCACTGACGGCACGAGTTACACCTACTTGGTGGGCGAAAAATACCTCAACTGCGACTTCTACTTCGACGGTTCGGATGGCGGCGACAACAATGCGGCGTTGAGCGGCGACGACTTTGACTTGAACCGCTGGACGTACCCGCCCCTGATGGATACGCCCGGCCTTTACGCGCCCCACATCTTCGGCAGCGCCCATCCGAGTGGCTTCAACATGGCCCTGTGCGACGGCTCGGTGCATAAGATGAACTACTCGATCGACCTGGAGATCCACCGCTGGCTGGGCAACCGCAAGGACGGCATGGTGATCGACGGGAAGAAGTTCTGATCGGTGGAAACGGGGCTGACGGTGGCATATTTCTTGGGCTTGAAAGGGGCCGACGCCGGTCGTTAGGATCGCCGGCGCCGGGAAATCTCGGCGAGTGTTTCACTCCTTGACAATATGGCCCGTAGGCGGGTGGCCCCGATAGCTTGGCTATCGGGGTGCCGTAGGCACAAGAGGAATTCCGAGTAGCGTGAAAAACCTCTTGCGGCTTCGCCGCCCCGATAGACGAGCTATCGGGGCCACCCGCTGGCAGGAGAGGGGGTTGGCGGAGTGAAAACTGGAAAATCAAGCAGTTGCCGACCAACAACACCCGCCACGCCGCCGCCGGCTATTTGTTGCTCGTTTTCTTATCCCGAACTCGGGTTATAGCATATCGACCGGATCCACGTCCACGATCCACAGCACGTCGTCCGGCGGCTCCAGGTCGGCGGCGGCATCGGCGACGGCGGCTCGAAGTCGGTCGCCGTCGGAGCCTTGAACCTGTATTTGAAACCGGTGTTTGCCCCTCAGCCGGGCGAAAGGACACGGGGCCGGGCCAAGCACCCGCGCATCGACCTCCCCCCGCCGAAGCGCCGCCCGCAACCGCTCGGCGACATAAGTTGCGAAACCGGCCGCGACCGGCTCGACCGGGCCGCGAACGACCAGCCGGATCATGCTTGTAAACGGGGGGTAGCGGAGCATTTCACGGATCGGCAACTCGCCGGCGGCGAAGGTTTCGTAGTCGTGCCGGACCGCCGCCCGAATGGCGGGATGGTCGGGGCTGAAGGTCTGCACCAGCACGCGCCCGCCTTTCGGTCCGCGGCCGGTCCGGCCCGCCACCTGCGTGACCAGTTGGAAAGTGCGCTCGGCGGCGCGGAAGTCGGGCAAGTGCATGGCCGTGTCGGCGTTGATCACTCCGACCAGCGTGACGTTGGGAAAGTCCAATCCCTTGGCGATCATCTGCGTTCCCAACAGGATGCGGACCTTGCCCGCGCGAAACGCGGAGAGCGCCCGCTGATGGCTGCCGTGGGCCTGCATGGCGTCGGTGTCCATTCGTAAACTCAGCACGTTTGGGAACCGTGCACGGACCTCGGCCTCCAACCGCTGCGTACCCAGGCCCGAGTAGCGGATGCCCGCGAATCCGCACTCCGGGCAGGTCGCCGGAGCGGGCACCTCGTAGTCGCAGTAGTGGCACAAGGCGATCTCTTCCTTGCGGTGGTGGGTCAGGGCAATGTCGCACTCGGGACACCGCACCACGTGGCCGCAGGCCGGACATTGGATGTGAGTGGAGAAGCCCCGGCGGTTCAGCAACAGGATCACCTGCCCTCCTTCGTCAAGCGCGGCGGCGATGGCGGTGTGCAATTGCCGGCTGATTGACCCGCGGGAGCAGGCACGGCCCTTTTCGGCACGCAGGTCGATCGTGCCGACGGTCGGCAAGGGGCGGTCCAACACCCGCCGCGGCATCTCGACCAGCGCGAACTCTCCCGCCTTGGCCCGGCGCCAACTTTCCAACGACGGAGTGGCCGAGCCGAGCACCAACGGAATCCCTTCGGCCTCGGCCCGGGCCAGGGCCACGTCCCGCGCATGATAGCGCGGGGCGCTCTCTTGCTTGAACGACGTCTCGTGTTCCTCGTCCAGCACGATCAGCCCAAGGTTCGGCGTAGGGGCGAAAACCGCGCTGCGGGCGCCGACCACCACCGACACCGATCCCTCGGCGATCCGCTGCCAGTGCCAGTGCCGCTCGGCGTCGCTCAGATGGCTGTGCAGCACGGCCACGGCCGAAAACCGCCGGCGAAACCGCTCGACCGTCTGCGGCGTCAGGCTGATCTCCGGCACCAGAACGATCGCCTGGCGGCCGAAATGGATCACCTCTTGAATGGCCTGGATGTAGACCTCGGTCTTGCCGCTGCCGGTCACGCCGTGAATCAGAATCGTCCGCTGACGGCGGGAGTTCATCGCGTCGAGGATCGTCCGCAGAGCGTGCTCCTGGTCGGGATTGAGCACGAGGTGTTTTTCCTGTGCGGGCGACGATTCCTCGGGCCGCAGGGTGGCGATTCGTCCGGTGCGGGCGCGAATCAAACCTTTCCGCCGCAGGGCCGTGACGGGGCCTTGGGTGCAACGAGCGGCGCGAGCCAACTCGCCCGGGGTCATCGGTTCCTCGGACGCGGCCAGCGTATTCAATACTTCCCGTTGTTTAGCGGTCAGTTTCAATTCCCCCAGCCGCTCGACGGCTTCACGGTCGATCGACAGCAGCGTGGTCATCCGTGTGCCGGCGCCGACCCGCACGCCCGCCGGAACCACGGCGTCCAACACGGTGGCCCAATCGCAGAGGTAATGGTCGGCGATCCAGCGGGTCAGCCGGAGCATGGCCGGAGAGAGAAGGCCGCGCTGGTCGAGCACCGAATGGAGCGGCTTGAGCCGCCGCCGGCCGACCGGGCGGTCCTCGATCCGCACGCAATAGCCCGTCACCAGGCGATTGCTTGGCCCAAGGGGGATTTTCACTCGTCGCCCGATGTCCACGCTCTCTCGCAGCGCGTCGGGGATGAGATAGTCAAACTCCTTGGCCCCTCCGGCCGAGAGGACAACCGAAGCCACCAGATGCCGCGACTGATCGTCCGCCTCCCACGGCTCCGGGCTGCTGTCGAAGAGTTGGCGTTGTTCGGCGGACATGGGGCGTTGTTTGAGAACGTGTTTTGATGTTGAAATATCCGTATTTAGCCCCGGGTGAATACACCCGGGGCAAGCGGTTTTTCTCGGTCAACCCGGCCCGCCGTGTATTCACGGCGGGCTAAATGAACGATTTCAAAACACGTTCCGAGCGTTCCAGTAGGTGCGAAGGGGAAGCTCCTCGTCCGTCGAGCCGCTTCGTTAAACGGCATAGGGACTAACCGACCGTTGAAAAAGGGTGCCACTGCTGGCTTGCCCAGCAGTGCAGGGAGAAACTCCCGGTAAAACACTGCTGGACAAGCCAGCAGTGGCACCCAAACTCCCGGAATCCGACTTTTTCAACGGGCTGCTAACCGACATCCTGCCCGCCGTCCTTTACCCTGTGTCCTCCGCCCCCCCGCATCGGCGTCATGCCCACGGCGATCAATCCGACGCCGGCCAACGCCAAGACGACGGTTGCCGCCAGCCAGATGCGAAACCTCACGACGGCCGCCGCATGTTGCTGGTCGGTTCTACGATCCAAACCTCGTTTCGCCCACTGCCAATGATCCCACGTTTCCGACGGAGTCAGCTTATGTGCGTTACGTTGGACTTCTTCGGGCGATAAAACCTCAAAACGGGAGACCGGACGACTCAGAAGCAATATCACCCCGGCGATGATCGTTGCCGACAACAGTATTACGCCAAGCAGTTTTGTCCGCTGCCGCCACCCCCAACCCACCCCGGATGGCGGTGGGCCGGACTCGGCTGGCGCCGGTTCCAAGGCCATGATTTCGAGCATCCTTGGTGCATGCAACGACGCGCCACACCGGCATACGACCGTTTCGCCCGCCTGACGCGGCTCGATGGCAATCTGTTGGCCGCAGCGACAGGGCAGTAAATACTTGGAACTCACGACTTCACTCCGGTAAGACGTTCGAGATGGCTACTTGTCGGCAGTCTACCGTCCGGGGCGGTATCATGCGAGTTGGACACTTATTTTTTCACACGAATGCCGAATCATGCGAGACGCTGGGCGGCCCCCTAGATTACGCACCTTGCCTACCTTGACATTATTTGGGTTCTCTTATTGCTATCGGGATCGGCTTTGGGTTTTCCGGCGAAAAAATACTGGACGAGCGGCGGAAAGCGATTAGAATAAAATGGGCGTGGTTATAGTTCTGCACTTTCTGAAAAAATGCCCATTCTTCCCAAATTGAATCGCGCGATCCGTTTACCCGAGTTGTTTGCGTCCGGCAACCGCTGGACTTTGCCTGCTGACAATGCTTTCGACGCCAAGTCGATTGTCAGACGTGGTGA
>JAHIKV010000313.1 GCA_018897395.1 Planctomycetota bacterium
CCGAGGAGAGGCTCACGCTCCTGTTCCAACTCGTCGTCCCACTGGCGCTCTGCCACGACCCGCCGTTGACACGCACCTCGACCAACGCCACGCCGGTACTCGGACTGCCGGGATCGGAGGCCGTCCCGCTGACCGTAATGGAGGGACTGGTGAACGTCTGCCCGTTACTCGGACTGCTGATCGCCACCGTCGGCAAAGTCGTGTCCGGCACGTTGTAGGTCACGGTCACATAGTACGTAGTGCTCCAGTTGCCCTCGTTGTCCGCGGCCTGTGCACCGATCACGTTTTGCCCGGGGGCGAGCGAAATCCCGGATATAGAGAACGAGGCCGAGTCCCCAGACAAGAGTTGGTACCCGTTGCTACCGTTTGCCCCATTACTAACGATCACAGCGTATAGATGTGACCCACCCGAGTCTGTGGCGTTGCCGCTAACCGTGATCGTGGAGGTCGTGAACGTCTGCCCGTTGTACGGACTGCCGATCGTCACCGTCGGCTTCGTCGTGTCTTGAACTGGGTTCCTGATCGTGAATGTGTTGTTACTGGCGTCCTCGGCTTGCTTGTAGCCGTCGGAATCCATCGCTCGCACCCGGATCATCGCCGAAGTGCTGACCTGGCTGCTGGTGGGGGTGAAGGTGAGGGACCGATCCGCAGCGCTCAGCACGGTCTGCCAGCTTGAGGGGAAGGTCGCGCCACCGTCGATGGACAGGGCAACACGTTGATAGTTGATATCGTTGGTATCCCCGCTAATCGACCAACTCACCGTGTAGCTACTGCCGGTCTGCCAAGTCTCGCCCCCGTTGGGACTATTGACGCTCAAAGTTGGTGCCACTACGGAGCCGTAGGCGTAATAAACGATGGTGTTGTTAAAGCATAAATTGATGGCTCGCTTGACCGTGCATGTGAGTCCTGCCTGGGCTACCTGAATGTCGCTAGTCTCCGGGGAAGGCACCAAGATGGCTACGTGGCCTGGTTGGGTTGCGACTACCACCTGTCCGCTGTCAGCGTAGCTCTTTGCGCTTGCGGCTCCGACAACAACCCACCCGTTGCTCGGATTATTGAAGTAGGTGGCCATGCGATTTGCACCGTATGGTTTTGCTTGCACCACCGCTTTCGGTGTACCCGGATGCCGTGCCCCTCCGGGATCCCACGAAGGTGTCAGTTGTGAGGGGTTTGTGTCCACGTAGTACGTTGGAAATGATCCCGCTGTCCAGGGGGCATGTCCTGCGTTCACGTATGATGGGTAGTATGATCCGGCAGTCGAGTCGCGGGGAACCGGGATTCCCTGGTTAGTCAAGACATCCCCCACAAACCAGTTGCAAAACGTCTCGTCTACACCGTCGTCCGTAATGTCGCGGGGATAATATAGTAAGGGGTTCACTTGTTTCACGGCGGCGGCGACATCGTAAAGGCATAACGTTGGAATCGCCTCAATCTCTTGGACCGAGAACAACTCGTTGCTCGCGGCCGCTTGGCCCGTGTGGTACTCCCAAATGAAATCTGACCCGGGTACGGTGCCAACTGGGTTATCGCTGGCGAATACAGCCGCGCCCGTTACGACGGAAAGCTCGTCAACAAAGGTCTTACCGTCCGCTCCAGCAGCCACAGAACACGAATATAAGTCCATGCGGGCGTCGCTGGTGAGCAGGGACCGTAATCGTTCCAACGCAGCCGCTTGGCTCGGCAGCGTAGCCAAGCTGAGGTCGTCGGCCTTGCCAAGATCGAGTTCTCCCGATCCGCCGTGAGTCACGATCCCCAGGTGCCCAATCGGAGCGCCGTTGTGTGCCGCGGACACCGAGGCAAGAAGATCGACCAACCCGGTCGTAGTCATGGTGTCGGCGTTATAGACGATAGCGATCGTGTCCATCGCGGCGGCAGCGCGGACCTGCTGTGCTTCCGCAACCGCGTCGCTTATGAGGGCAACGCTTAGCGGTGCGACCGAGAGTAAGCAGCGGTCTTCCAGTGGTTCCATACGCAGTCGGCGGTGGTAGACGTTGCGCCGAGCGAGATGGTTGCGCGAGTTCGACAGGCCGCGATGGTTGCGGCGGCTACGTGATTCCACAGCGGACTTGAACATGAGGAGACTCCTCCCAGTCGGAATGGGTTATGGACGAGAACGGAACAGAGACGGGACAAAACGGGGACAGGCACCTCGCTACGATTTTTTTCTCCAGCCAACCGAACGGAACTCCGCTTGGAGCCAGTCCCCGCAAAAGTTGGTGTTGGAACGTTTTAATCATCTTAATCATTACAGATACAACCCCGTCGAAGTGATGCCATTTTGTGGGTGGCGGCAACTACTTGTCAACTGTTTCCCCGGAAAATAACGAAAATCGGCTCTGTTGAGGGGGGAAAGCGGCAGAAATTTGGCACAGAAGAGGGGGAAAATAGTGGATAGTGGATAGTGGATAGTGGATAGTGAAGAAGGTGGAAAACCACTTCCCCCGGGTGTATTCACCCGGGGCTAAATACGATTGTTTCTGTTTCTATTTACAGAAACGTTCTTACCCAGTCATTACCGACCGATGACCAACTCTTGTAGTAAACAGTCGCCTTTGCCCGAGCGGATCGCGGACGTCGAACAAATCGAGGAGCTGCTCAGCCGACCGACGCCGGGCGTCGTGGCGACGATGGAGCGGCTGGAGGGGGACGTTATTATCCTGGGCGTCGGGGGCAAGATCGGCCCGAGCCTGGCGCGGATGATCCGTCGGGCCGGCGACGCCGGCGGCGTGCGGCGCCGCGTGATCGGCGTGGCACGCTTCTCGACGCCGCGATCTTAGCCGAGCCGACCGGTCTGGACGCGATCGTTGCCCACAAGGGCGTGATCCGCTGGCGGCGCCATGCCCGAGGGCGTGCCGGGCATAGTTCCCGCCCCGTGGCCGCGGGCGTCCCATCGGTGGTTTTCGGCCCCGGTTCCATCGAACAAGCCCACACGGCCGACGAATGGATTTCGCTCGATCAACTCCGTCAAGCCACGGAGATCATCCACCGATTCTGTCTGTCTTTTTCCTGAGGGGCGACCTTGGTATATTACATGTTCCATTATGAGGTTGCCGTTTAGCCGGCGAACTTCAAGTTGGTGCGGCAGTTGTACTGCCGCACCCGGCAAACGGGGTGGCAGTACAACTACCACTCCAACAAGCCGCGTATATGGGTCGGATGTCCACACGGCGAGCAAGCTCGCCGGCTAAACCGGGTTACATGAAATTATCGAGGCGAGTCTTGCCCGCCGTCGTTTCCACCGCCGCGCTTCCCCGCGACGCCGATCGCGTGGCGATTCTGTTCAACCCGAAGGCCGGGCCAAGGGACTCGCACCAGCGGGTCGAACGCCTGGCCGATCTGCTTGAAAAGCAAAACTTCAAGACCGCGCCGTTCACCGATCTCGCGGAAGCCGCATCCCAGGCCAACCGGTGGCACGCCGAGGGAGTGCTGCGGGCGCTGGTCGGAGTGGGCGGCGACGGGACCGCCGCGGAGTTGATCAACCGCACCGACGACGGCGTGCCGTTGAGTTTCCTGCCGGCAGGCAACTCGAACCTGCTGGCCGTCTATTTCAAGCTGAGCAAAGACCCCGAGTCGCTCTGCCGCACGATCGCCGATGGCGTGGCCGCGCGGGTAGACGCCGGTGAGGCCAACGGACGGCTCTTCTTGCTGATGGCCGGTTGCGGATTCGACGCGGAAGTCGTCCGCCGCGTGCATGAAAATCGCACCGGACACATCAATTTCGGCGCCTACTGCAAGCCGATCCTGAAATCAATCGGGAGTTACGAATTTCCCGAGATTCGGATACAATGGGACGACCCGAGTGAATCCGGTCCGGTCGCGGCGCGTTGGCTGTTCGCTTTCAACCTGCCGTGTTACGGAGGCGGCTTGCGGATCGCCCCGCAAGCGGACGGTTCGGACGGTATGTTGGACGTGTGTTGTCTTCGCCGCGGTCGATTTTGGCCCGGTCTGTGGTATGCGGCGGCCGTGTTGGCCGGACAACATCATCGTTTGGGCGATTATTCCGCCTGCCGCGCGCGGCGGTTGCGGATATCCTCCGACGGCGAGGCGCCCTATCAGCTCGACGGAGACCCGGGCGGAGTGTTGCCGCTGGACATCCGGGTGTTGCCCGGCAGGCTGACGCTGGTCGTGCCGGACGAGGCGGTTACAAATTCACATAACGCAACTTCGCCGCGTGGACGCGGCGGCTAAACATTGTTCTGCCTCGGTTTAACCCCGGCGTCCACGCCGGGTTTGATGCTAAACGAGAAATTACCCATGCCGGAAAATCCCGTTTCCATCGGCAATCTTCGCTGCGGACGCGGACGGCCGTTGCTGGTCATCGCCGGGCCGTGCGTGATCGAAAACGAGGAGCTGACCCTGTCGATCGCCGAGCGGCTGAAGCAAATCGCCTCCGAACTGGACGTTCAATTGGTCTTCAAGGCGTCGTTCGACAAGGCCAACCGCACCAGCGTCGCGGCATATCGCGGCCCAGGGTTGGAAAAAGGACTGGCGATTCTGCAACGGGTCAAGGAATCGACCGGTTTGCCGGTGACGACCGACATCCACGAGCCGAGCCAGGCCGAGCCGGTCGGGCGGACCTGCGACCTGGTGCAGATTCCCGCTTTCCTCGCCCGACAGACCGACTTGCTCCTGGCCGCGGCGGCTACCGGCCGGCCGGTACACGTAAAAAAAGGCCAGTTCCTGGCCCCTTGGGACATGAAACACGTCGTCGGCAAACTCGAGTCGGGCGGTTGCCGACACGTACTGCTCGGCGAGCGGGGAACCTTCTTCGGATACGGACGGCTGGTAAACGACATGCGGGCAATCGTCCAGATGCAATCGCTCGGCGCGCCGGTGATCTTCGACGCCACGCACAGCGTTCAGGAACCCGGCGGACTGGACGCCGCCACCGGAGGCAATCGGGCAATGGTCGAGCCGTTGGCTCGCGCGGCCACCGCCCTGGGCGCCGACGGACTCTTTTTCGAGACCCATCCAAACCCCGACGCCGCGCCCAGCGACGGGGCGAACATGGTCCCGTTGGACCAATTCGCCGGCATGTTGCGGCGTCTGCTGGCACTGAGGCGAGCGGTCGAGGAAATCGACGCAAATTGAAGGGATAATAAAATGCAAAATGCAAAATGCAAAATGCAAAATGCAAAACGTAATTGTCATATTTCCTCTGGTTCCCACGCGGAGCGTGGGAACCAGGAATTATCCCCTCGTTCCCACGCTCCGCGTGGGAACCAGGAATTATCCCCTCGTTCCCACGCTCCGCGTGGGAACCAGGAATTATCCCCTCGTTCCCACGCTCCGCGTGGGAACCAGGAATTATCCCCTCGTTCCCACGCTCCGCGTGGGAACCAG
>JAHIKV010000314.1 GCA_018897395.1 Planctomycetota bacterium
GTGCATAGCCTGCACCGATCCCCGTTAGAGGTGGAAATCGCATTTCCGATTTCAAATCGAAGCAGGTCATTTTCTTTTGCAACTCGTTAATTAGCAAATGGTTACACACGGATTTTACTGAAACGTTCGGACACTAGTGATGAATTATGAATGGTCGATTTTCCCGGCGTGGACGCCGGGGCTAAACGACCCGTGTTCAATCACTATCCACTATCCACTATCCACTACCATGTCCTCTCCCAAAGCAATCGGCGCCATCGAGCTTTCCAGCATCGGCATCGGATACCAGATCGAAGACGAGATGCTCAAGGCCGCTTCGGTCGAACTGCTGATCGCGCGGACAATCTGCTCGGGCAAGTACCTGATCGTCGTCGGCGGCGGGGTGAGCGACGTGGAGGTGGCCGTTCAGGCGGGCCTGGCCGCCGCCGGAGAGGCCATCATCGACCACCTGGTGATCCCCAACGTCCATCCGTCGGTGTTTCCGGCGTTGGGTCAGTCGGTCGCGCTGGAAGAGGACGAAACGGGGGCGTTGGGCGTGGTCGAGACCTTCAGCGGGGTGAGCGTGATCGCCGCGGCCGATGCCGCCGCCAAGGCCGCCAGCGTCACGCTGTTCCGCGTCCACGTGGCGATGGCCCTGGGCGGAAAGGGCTTGTGTCTGATGACCGGCACGGTCTCCGACGTTCGGGCGGGCATCCAAGTGGCCGCCGAAGAGGCCCGCCGCCGCGGCCTGTTGGTCTCCGAGATCGTCATTCCCCGCCCCAGCCGCGAACTGTTCGGCGATTATCTGTAGGAGGCGACTCCTGTCGCCGATGGTTTGGCGTCGTCGTTTAACCCGGAGCCAACGGCGACGGGGAATGTCTCCCACTCGCCATCGCCAACCCCGTCGCCGTTGGCTCCGGGTTAAACGACCATACTGCGAATCGGCGATAGGAGTCGCCTCCTACAATCATCCCTACGGCGTGAACTCGGCGTCGGCGTCGATCCCTTCGACGAATCGGGCCAGCAGGTCGGCGGCGTGGTCGAGGTCTTCCAACGAGATCATCTCCACCGGACTGTGCATGTAGCGGTTGGGGATGCTGACCAGGCCGGTGGCCACGCCCGCGCGGTTGATCTGAATGGCGTTGGCGTCGGTGCCGGTCGCCTTGGGCGAGGCTACCAATTGGTAGGCGATCTGGTTGTCGTCGGCGGCTTTGATCAGCCGCCCAACGACCTTGTGGTTCATGTTCGGACCGCGGTGGATCACCGGTCCCTTGCCCAGCCGAACGTCTCCCTCCTCCTTCTTCTCGATCGTCGGGCAATCGGTGGCGAAGGTCACGTCGACGGCCACGCCGACGTGCGGATCGACGCCGAAGGCGCTGGTCCTCGCGCCGCGCAGACCGAGTTCCTCCTGGACCGTCGAGACGGCGTACAGTCCACAGTTGAGTTTGCCCGCTTCCGATGCCCGGCGCAACGCCTCGATCACCACCCAGCAGCCGGTCTTGTCGTCCATGGCCGGCGAGACGGCGAAACCGTTGGGCATCTCGCGGAAGCCAAGCTCGACGGTCATCGCGTCGCCGATGCGGACCATCTTCATGGCCTCTTCCTTGTTGGCCGCGCCGATGTCCAGCCAAAGGTCCTTCATCTTCGGCACTTGCTTCTTCTCTTCCTCGTTCAACAGGTGGATCGGTTTTCGGGCGATCACGCCGAAGACCGGTCCCCCCTCGGTCCAAACGGTCATCCGCTGTCCAATGAGGATAATCGGGTCCCAGCCGCCGATGGGCCGGACGTACAAAAAGCCCTCGTCGTCGACGTGCTGGACGATCAGGCCGATCTGGTCGCAGTGGCCGGCCAGCATGACCCGAAACGGGGCGTCGGGGTTCTTCACCACGATGACGTTGCCGTGCAGGTCGGTGCGGACTTCGTCGGCAAAATCCTTGACGTAATCGCGGACGAGCTGCTGAACGGCGCTTTCGTAGCCCGACGGGCTGGGGGTTTCCAGTAGCGTGCGGAAGAAATCGAGGGCTGTGGGGTTCAAGGCATGGTCCTTTGCTGAACGGGGTGAAAACGGCTCAATCTAATGAACGCATCCTGAGCTATAATTGACTGTATTTAGCCCCGGGTGAATACACCCGGGGTAAGCGGTTTTATTGCGGTCGTCCCGACCCGTCGTGTATTTACGGCAGGTTAAATGAGAACAATGCTCAGACATCGCTTAAGCCGTTTAGTATCACAATATCGCGGCGTATTGCAATACCCACTTGACGGTCCTCGGCCGTGCATCATACGATAACGGATTGTGCTGCTCGGGGGCTTCTCACAACTACTTCGGTGCA
>JAHIKV010000365.1 GCA_018897395.1 Planctomycetota bacterium
TGCCTTGGTTGACTTGTTAAATAATGCCAGAGCTGTAACCCCGGAGAGAGATGCAAAATTAAAAGAGCTAAAAAATTTAATCATAAAGAAAATCGCTTCTCCGATAAATAGAGAAAATAAAAAAGTCATCGTTTTTACCGCCTTTACCGATACCGCACAATACCTCTATGATAACATAAGGGATTGGTATGTAAATGAATTAAAGCTCCATTGCGCCCTGGTTTGTGGAAACTACACCCAGACAACTTTAGGTAAAAATGACTATGACAGTATTTTGGTCAACTTTTCTCCTTTATCAAAAAACCGCTTCAGGATGGCTTCTCTTTCTCAGTCGGAAGAAATTGACCTTCTCATTGCTTCTGATTGTATTAGTGAAGGGCAAAACCTTCAGGATTGTGATTATCTCGTTAATTACGATATTCATTGGAACCCGGTACGTATCATTCAGCGCTTTGGTCGTATTGACCGCTTGGGAAGTATCAATACTACCATTCAGCTGGTGAATTTTTGGCCGACCAAAGACCTGGATAACTATATCAACCTGAAAGAACGGGTTGAGGCACGAATGGCCTTGGTGGATGTCACCGCAACTGGAGAGGATAATATACTGAATACAGAGCAGCTGGAAGAACTTATAACCGACGATTTGAAATATCGTAATCAGCAACTAAAAAAACTTCAAAACGAGGTACTTGATCTGGAAGATATGGATGAAACAATTTCCCTAACTGACTTTACACTCGATGATTTCAGGATAGAACTATTGAACTTTATAGAAAACAATCGCCGCAGATTAAAAGACTCACCAATGGGACTTTATGCTGTTGTCCCCGCACCGGGCGGTACTTACGCCGGACTTATAACCGGTAGAGATATTTCATCATCAAAAAAAGATATTATCAAACCTGGAGTGATTTATTGTTTAGCGCAGAAAGGGGAAAGCGTTGGTAATGATGAAGTAAATCCATTGAATCCCTATTTTCTTGTTTATATTCGGGATGACGGAACTGTTCGCTATAATTATACCAACGCTAAGCAGATTCTTGAAATATATCGTTTGCTTTGTCAAGGGCAAGAAGCGCCTTATAATGAACTTTGCACGCTGTTTAATAATGAGACATCTAATGGTGAAAATATGGACAAGTATTCAGGTCTTTTAAAAAAGGCAGTTAGTGAAATTGTTCAGGTTTTCAAGAAAAAGGGCAACATCAAGCTGACTACTGATCGAGGAGCAATGTTGATACCCATAACTAAGCAAATAAACGAAATGGAAGACTTTGAATTAATAACCTGGCTGATAGTGAGGTAATTATATGACTGATAAAGAAGTAAAACTGGCGATACAATCTGCCATCAAAGATTTTTCAAAAGAAAATTTGACCGACCAAGCGATTCATCTATTTAAGACGCTTGGTTATAACACGGAACGGCAAAATCCCTTTATTAGCAAAAACTATAAAGAATTCAAAGATAACTATGGCGAATGTTTTGAAGAAAAGAAATTTAACGAGGAAAAAGCTATGGTTAAGGAATGGAAATCTGTTGACCTGCTATTTCAATTAACCAAAGATGAAGTGTCTGACCAGAAAGGCCTTTTCAGCACCGGTAAAGTGAAATGGGAAGGAGAGGATAAGGAAACAGTTATAGAAACCTATCTCTTCTTTGCTCTGGATCTGATCAAGGCTGAATACACACGCACCGCACTGGCGCAGATAACCCGCGAGATAAACAAAATATTCCCCATGCCGTTGATGCTCCTATTCAAGTACGGCGAGCATTTAACTTTATCGGTCATCAACCGAAGACTGAGTAAAAAAGATGAGCAGAAGGATGTGCTGGAAAAAGTTACACTCATTAAAGATATTTCCACACAAAACCCGCACCGGGCGCATGTTGAGATTCTTTTTGACCTTTCTTTTGATGAGCTCAAACGGATCCATAAGTTTACCAATTTTGTAGAACTGCATAATGCCTGGCAGAAGACGCTGGATACCAAAGAGCTGAATAAGCGTTTTTACCGTGAATTGTCTAACTGGTATTTCTGGGCAATAAACTGTGTTTCATTTCCCAATGATGTTGATAATGATAAAGACGATACTGTTTTCAATTCCGAAAGTATTATCAGACTACTCACGAGACTTATTTTCATCTGGTTTATTAAAGAGAAAAACCTGATTCCCGATAAAATCTTTGATGGAAAAGAAATATCAAAGCTGATCAAAGGATTTAAAACAAAGGGCTCAACAGTATACTATCGGGCAATACTGCAAAATCTTTTTTTTGCGACATTAAATCAGAAAATTGAAGAACGCACATTTGCAACAGATGGAA
>JAHIKV010000315.1 GCA_018897395.1 Planctomycetota bacterium
ATCCTGCGGACCAGTCATTCACCTCCAGTTGCTCTCCACCCCCTCTCACGAGGACGCAGTTACTATTGGTTACAAAGTTCAGACCCAACTTCGACAGGGACTTCCACCCTGCTGATTCGATACACTTACAAGCGCACTAGCAGGCACACTCCGTGTGCCGTCCGCCACGGCACACGGAGTGTGCCTGCTACAACGGGCAACCGTATGCCGTCGATCGCGGAGCGCGGGCCAGCAACGCCGGGCGGCCAACAGATCGGCATGCAACCGCCGCCGCGCCGACGGCTCGGGTGACGACCAGTCCCATTGCAGCTTCGCGGCGAGAAACGTCTCGGGCGATTGCGGATCGGGAATCTCCGTGCCCCAGCGGAACTCGAGCGCGGCGAACTCCTCGCGCCGGCCGCGACGGACCGCCTCGACCAGTTGCGGATCGCCGAACGAGGAGAAGAAGGGGAACGGCCGCGTCTCGCCGTATTCCTCGCCCATCCAGAGCAGCGGCACGCAGGGCGAGACGAGCAGCAATCCGCAGGCCAACCGCCGCGCCTCGGGGGGCAGCAGCGCGGTCAGCCGTTCGCCCAAGGCACGGTTGCCCACCTGGTCGTGGTTCCCAACGGAGACGACGAACCGCGTCCGGTCCGCTTCGCCCACCCGGTTGCCGTGCCGTCGCTGTCGGAAAGGGCTATAGCAACCGTCGTAGACGTACACGTCGTTGTACGCCTTGGCAAGCTGTTCCGGCCGACCGAAGTCCCGGTAGTATCCGTCGCGCTCGCCGGTCAACAGGGCGTGGACGCAGTGATGAAAGTCGTCGCTCCACGCGGCGTCCAGCCCATGACCGCCACGCTCCGGCGGAACGACCAGCCGCACGTCGTTCAAGTCGCTTTCGGCAATCACGTGGACGACGCGGCCCGCTCGGGCGGCTTCCGCTTGCACCTCGGATTGTAGCTCGGCGAGGATGTGCCGGGCCGAGAAATCGTGGATCGCATGGACCGCGTCCAATCGCAGGCCGTCGGCATGAAAATCGCGGACCCAGAACAGCGCGTTGTCGATGACGAACCGCCGCACGGGGTCGGACTCCGGGCCGTCGAAGTTCACGGCCTTTCCCCACGGCGTGCGGTAGCGGTCTGTCTCGTAAGGGCCGAACAGACCGAGATAGTTCCCTTCCGATCCGAAATGGTTGTAGACCACGTCCAGCAGCACGGCCAGGCCGGCCTGGTGAGCGGCGTCGATCAACTCCTGCAAGGCGGGGGGACCGCCGTATGTGTTCTGCGCCGCGAATGGATGCACGCCGTCGTAGCCCCAGTTCCGCTCGCCCGGGAATTGGGCCACCGGCATCAGCTCGATCGCCGTAACGCCCAACTCGGCCAGTTGCCCGAGCCGCGGGATGATCGCCGCAAAGGTCCCCTCGGGCGTGAACGCGCCGACGTGCAATTCGTAGACGGCCAATTCTTCACGCGGCACGCCCCGCCATGAGCCGTCGCCCCATTTGTACTCCGTCGGAAACCAGAGCGCCGACGGTTGATGCACGCCGTCGGGCTGCCAACGCGACGCGGGGTCGGGATATTCCCGGCCGTCGTCCAATCGGAAGGCGTATCGCAATCCCGCGCGCACATCGGATTGGCGGCACGTGAAGTAGCCGAATCCCTCCGGAGTCATCGCGGTTTCGGTCCGACTATCGTCCGGCCAGGCGACCAGCGAGACGTTTTCCGACCGCGGCGCCCAAACCCGCCAGACTACGCTCCCGTCCGGCTGGAGCAAAGCGCCTTGTGGGTTGTGGGTCGGTTGGTCAAGCATGTCTTTGTAGGGTGCGTCCACGACGCACCGACATTCAATATCTATGGTGCGTCGCGGACGCATCTTACTTGACTTTTCTACTCGAACGGATTAACGACGGTGACGGAATCGTAATCGACGCCGGAAGAGAGATCCTCGCTATAGAGAGTGCGAACGCCTGCCTCGATGCAGGCTGCCACCAACATGCCGTCCCAGTGAGAAAGACTGTAGCGCGAACATATATCGAGCGATTTCCACAAGACGCTTTGCGCGGGAAGGACGCAACGAAACGTCGACTCCAGCCGTTGGAAATGCTCCAGCGTTTCCCGGCGGCTGATTCTACCCTCGTTTTCCCAGCGCCGGAGACAGTTCAGAAATTCCGCGGCAACCTGCCACAATAAAACGGTTTCGATGTCTTTTTTGGCGAGATCATCGAGTAGTTCAACTGCTTTGGCACGCTTCGCCGGTTCATCCTTATCGACGAAGTAAACCAGCACGTTCGTGTCAACGGCGTTCATGCAGTTCGTCCCGCGAGTATCGTTTCCCCCCGGCGTGGACGGGGTGCTCTTCGCAAAACGCCTTCCACGATTCCAGGCCCGCGCGGAACCGGCTCTGACAGCTGTCCAACGGCTCGACGGCCACGCGCACGCGGCTCTGATCCGGTAATTCAAGCTGCTTGTCGAGCCTCAGGGCGCCCGCAACGACCGTACCCAGGGTTTCCATTTTCATTACCCAATCTCCCCAAAAACACACCGACACTGTAATTATACCGCACCTTATCCCGGCGTGTCGAGATAGGGGTCTTGGCCCATCTGGCGCTGCATCTTCTTCCGCTCCTTCTCGAAGTACATCAGCGTCTTGCGTTGGCGGAAGTGGCGGTGTTCGACCTTGCGCTGCGCCTTGCGGAACAACGGACCGAGCCGGTCGAATTGACCGTCCGATTGCTCGCCCAGTTGCTTGTACTTGCGCGACTTGTCCGGCCCCAGTCCGGCCAGCAGCAGATCGTCGTCCAGGGCAAGATACTGGCGGAAGGTGCCGGGGTCGCCCTGCCGGCCGCAGCGGCCGATCAACTGCCGGTCGATGCGGCTGGCGTCGTGCATCTCGGTGCAGATCACTTGCAGGCCGCCGAGCTGTGCGATGCCCTCGCCGAGCTTGATGTCGGTGCCCCGGCCGGCCATGTTCGTCGAGACGGTCACTTTTCCCCCTTGTCCGGCGCGGGCGACGATGTCCGCCTCGGCCTCGACGTGGTTGGCGTTGAGCACCTGGTGTTCGATTCCCACGGCGTCGAGGAGTTTCGATAGATGTTCCGACTTGTCGATCGAGCGGGAGCCGATCAGCACGGGGCGTCCGGCGGCGTGCAATTGGCGGACCTCTTCGACCACCGCCGCCCATTTCGCGTCCGCTTCGCCGAAGACGCAGTCGGGCAGCCGTCGCCGGATCGCCGGCCGGTTGGTGGGGATCGGCAGCACGTGGCAGCGATAGATCCGCCGCAACTCGCGGGCGGACCCCATCGCCGTGCCCGTCATGCCGGCGAGGTTTTCGTAGCGGAGAAAGAAATCCTGGATGGTGATCCGCGCCGCCTGGCCGGTGGCCACCGTGACCTCGACCTCCTGCTTGGCCTCGACGGCCTGATGGATTCCGCCGCGCCACTTGCGTCCCTCGGCCAGCCGGCCGGTGAACTCGTCGACGATCACGATCTCGCCGTCGCGGACGACGTATTGGCGGTCGAGGTGGTACTCGCGGTCGACGAGGATCGCCCGCTCTACGTACTGGTAGATGTTGACCATGCCGACCGTGTCCAGCGCCTGCGGCTTGGACAGCAAGCGCACGTTCTGCCGCCCCTCGCGGGTCAATTCGACCGTCTTCTTCTCGTGGTCGTACTCGTAATCTTCGTCCTCGACGAATTGCTTGATGATCGAGGCGCTCCATTTGTAACATTCCACGGCCAGCCGCTCCTCTTCGGTCGGCAGGGCGCTGATGATCAACGGCGTGCGTGCCTCGTCGATCAGGATGCTGTCGGCCTCGTCGACCAGGGCGAAGTGCGGCTCGCCCTGGACGGGTTTCTCGTCGGCTGCCGCCGGGCCTTTCCCCAACATGCCGCCGAGCAGGTCGGTTTGCCCCTCGCCGATGCGCCGCAGCAGCAGCCGGTCGCGGAGGAAGTCGAAGCCGAACTCCTTCGCCGTGCCGTAGGTAACGTCGCAGGCGTAGGCCTTCCGCCGCTGGGGCTGCGGCATCTGCGTCTCGATCACCCCGACGCTCATGCCGAGCAATTTATAGACGGGACCCATCCATTGGGCGTCGCGCCGGGCGAGATAGTCGTTGACCGTGGCCAGGTGGCACCCCTTCCCCAACAGGCCATGCAGGTACAACGGCAGCGTGGCGGTGAGCGTCTTGCCCTCGCCGGTCTGCATCTCGACGATCGAGCGATGGAACATGGCGATGCCGCCGAGCATCTGCACGTCGAAATGCCGCATGTCGATCGTCCGCCGAGCGGCCTCGCGGACCAGCGAGTAGCCCTCGACCAACAGGCCGGCCAACGGCTCGCCGCTTTTGGCGCGGTATCGGAGCGAAAGGCTCCGCTTGCGGAGTTGCTCTTCTTCCAGCGATTGCAGGTCCGGCTCCAATGCGGCGATCTTGGGCAGAAGCGCGGCCCAGCGCGTCAGCCGCAACCGGTTCACGCCGCCGGCGAAGTTCGTCAATCGAGATTGGAGGCCGCTGGGGTTTTCGCTCACGGTGCAACGGGACGCGCATCGCGCGAGGTTAAAAACACGTGTAGGTTATGCTTCAGCATAACGCATTGGCCCGCAATGCGTTTCGTTATGCTAAAGCATAACCTACAACCTACGGTTCGGAGACGTTTCACGCAACCCGCGCGGGAGCTATGAAGCCGGCGGCAGGTCCATGATGTCGATGACTCGATCGCCGCCGTCGGTGGTCGTCCGCGGCTGCAAGGTGCGGATGATCGGCGCCCGAGCGGACGGGTTCCCGCCGGCGCCGGTGGCGTCGACCGGCCGGGGGGTCCGATCGTCGAGCGACCCGCCGGCTCGACCGGATGTCACCCCGGCGGAGGCCGGCAACGAGACGGTCGTTCCAGGTCCGGCGGCGTTTGTGCTCGAAGACGTCGATCTCGGCGGCGCCCAGCCCGGTGCCGTGGGAGTGGTTGGATTGCCGCCCGGCGGCACGTAAGGGCTGTTTGTTCCGGCCGGTGGGGCGACGGTCGAAGGGGCGAAGGTCGAGGGACCGGTCGATAACGGCCGCGGCACTGAATATGGCGGCGCTACACCCGCCGACGCACCGGGCCGGGAGGTCGTACCGGCGGGCTGAGACACCGTGGGCGGTGGCATCTGCACCATCGGCGGCGTTTGATAATACGGGTCCGTGTACTGGCCCGTGGCCGAGCCGGTTCCCGGCGGCGGAATTATTGCGCGGCCGAAAAACGGATCGACCGTAGGCGCATGGTTCCGACAGCCGGCAAACAGCAATACCAACAGTATCGGCGCGGAATAGCGATTCATGGGGCCGATAGGTTAGCGTTTTTCGCACCCGTGTCCAGGTCGATTTCCGCAAACCGGCCAAATTTCAGCCGATTTTGATTGGCGAGCGACACGGCCGCGGAGTGGGTCGATTATGGCCCGAACGGGCTATCGGTGTTCCGTCTCCTCGTCCTCCGTCGAAGGGCCGAGTTGCGGCATCGGGTAGGGCTTTTCCACGCCGGCCTCCTTCGGCATCTCATCGACCACGGTTCCAAGGTCGCGTTCGGACAACTCCGGCCCACAGCCCGCAAGGCATATCGAAAGGACCAGGAATCCACAAAAACCCCCAACGATACGGCATCTCACGATTAGGTCTCCCAATTTATCGGAGCAACAACAATAATTGATTGTATTCTCTGTCAGGTAAATCGCAAAGCCCCAACGATGAACGCCGTCGAGCTAACCGCCGCATTGAAAGAAGAGTCGAAGCGGCTGGGGTTCGATCTGGCCGGGGCCACGCCGGCCGCCGCGCCGTCCGAAGATGTAACGCGGCTCGAACGATGGATCGCCGAGGGCCGGGCGGGCGAAATGTGCTATCTCGCCGAGCGGATCGACGCATACCGCGATCCAGCCAAAGTGCTCGATAACGCAAAAAGCATCCTTATGCTGGGTATGAACTATCGCACGGTCGAGCCGGCCCGTGCGACCGCGGGGCAGGCAAGGGTCTCGCGTTACGCCTGGGGCGAAGATTACCACGATGTGATCCGCCGCCGGCTCGGCAAATTGGCCGAGTTTCATCGCCGCCTCGCGCCCGCCGCACGGGTCCGAGGCGTCGTGGACACCGCACCGCTGTTGGAGCGGCACTTCGGCCGTCTGGCCGGGCTAGGGTGGATCGGCAAAAACACGATGCTCATCAACCAACGCCTGGGCAGTTGGTTCTTCCTGGCCGCGCTGCTGACCACCGAGGAGTTGGAGTACGACGAGCCGACCCGCGCGGACCATTGCGGCTCGTGCCGCGATTGTCTCGACGCATGTCCCACCGGCGCGTTGACCGGCTCCTACCAACTCGACGCGCGAAAGTGCGTCAGCTATCTGACGATCGAGTCGCGCGAACCTGCGCCGGAGGAACTTCGCGCTGCGGTCGGCGACCGGCTGTTCGGTTGCGACGCCTGCCAGGAGGCGTGTCCCTGGAACCGCCGCACGCCGGCAACCACGGAACCGGCATTCCATCCCGGGCCGGACATGAATCCAGTAGAACTGGCAGGATTGCTC
>JAHIKV010000316.1 GCA_018897395.1 Planctomycetota bacterium
GAGGCATAACAGGGCAAATGAATGCCGGAAAGCCGCCGGCGATTCGTCGCAGAATAGGAATACCGGATTCCACGCCATTCATTTGCCCTGCAAATACCTGAAAAACGCACCTCAAGGTGCTTTTCGGCCCAAAATCTACCCGCAAATTCTGTTGACGAGCCATAACTATTACCAAAACTGCCGGCGGAAGGCTGCCCAAAAACGCCTGCCGTTGGGGCAAGGGTCCTTCTTCGACCTCGACGTCTCCCACGCGCAGGTCACCGTCTTCAAGAAGGCCGAGGACGGCGATGGCTATATCCTCCGCCTGCTCGAGACGACGGGCCAAGAAGGCGTTGCGAGCTTTCGATCGCCCATCTTTCCTCTAGCGGCGTCGTATCTTACGGATGGGGTAGAGGACAACCTCTCCCCGCTGGCAGTCAAGAAGGACGGCGTGCAGATCCCGTTGAGGCCGCGGGAATTCACGACGGTGCGCCTGGTCTTTGGAGCCAAGGCTGGTGTGATCCCCAGTGCACGAAGTTCTGGCGAAAAGCAGCGGTCGATCTCAATGGCAAGGTAGCGGTCGTGGCGGGTGGTACCTTCACCAAGGAAGACTAATTATGATAGGATGATGAACCTTCCTTGTTATGCTGCTGGTCTGCTCGCCGGCAGTTGAAGTGCCTTCCCAAAGCGGGAAGGCATGCTGTTTAGAGCTGACGCAGCATTTGGCCAAGCGGCCCCAATGGACGACGGGCAGCAGGTTGCTTAAGCTGGGGGAAAAAATCGAATTCTCCTTTTTTCTTCCAGCCGGAACGGAGCCCGGTGAACTGAGTATCTTCCCGCGGTATCTCGAACGCGCCCATCCGGGAAAAGCGTTTGTCGCCGGTGGCGATCTCGCTTGGCTGGGCGCTCTGGACTCGAAACGTCTGGAGTTGAACTTTGTCAACGGGCGTGCTTCGGTCACGTATCAACCTGAAGCCTCCGGGAATTACCTGGCGAGGTGGCGCGCGGGCGAGGAGGTGTTCTACCGTTATTTCGCCGTTATCGAAGAGGATTGGATTGTACTGCGTTTCAGCCCGTTCATGGAGTTGGAGCCGGAGCCGACCCTGCACGCCACGGGGATCCCGCTCGACTACCGTTTGCCGGTGGAGCAAATCGATCTGAACAATCCTCTCTTCCAAAAACTCCTTGGCTACCAGCGTCATTACGGCGACACGGTTATCCCGGCCTTTCCTGATACGCCCCAAATGAGTCTGGAGGAACGGGTGAAGGTTTACGGCGAAGGGCTGAAAAAGGTGCGAGCCCTTCTGCCCGATGGCAACGACGCGCGCTCAATCCGCGTGGACATGCGTCATACTCTGGATCCCGGCTATACAGAGACGTTCATGCGCCTCGGTGTGAACGACCATTGCGGCATCCTTCAAAAGAGTGGATTGGCGTGACGTCGAGAAGTCGAACGGCTGCTGGCCTTGTGTGGACGTGGGGCGGTTGGCAAACAAAACGAGCCGCCGAGATAGACTCCCGGCGGCTCGTTGTGGTTGGTCAGGTACGGAGTCTTGCTTTTCTCGGCGGGATCACCTGTTGCGCCGCGGGAAGGGGACAGGTCCATGTTTTCGGCCTACGTTTTGTCGACAAAATGCGTTTTTTGGCCGAAAAATGGACCAGTCCCCGGCTGGCCCGTGAACGGTTACGTTTTTGTTTACGACTTCGGCCCCGATCCGTCCTTTGGTCCACCGAGCAGGGACTTGTTGCAGCGCATTGAAAACGGCGATTTGAAGGGTTTTGTGTCGGCCCATGTGTTGCACGACGTGGCGCACCGCCTAATGACGCTGGAAGCGTGTCAGACTTTCGGCTGGCCCTACTCGGGCATCGCACAACGACTCCGCCGTCATCCGCTTGAAATTCAGAAACTCCACAGGTTCCGCCAGGCCCTGGACGAAATCCTCGGTATCGGTGTACAGGTCTTGCCGGTCTCTGCAGGGGATGTGCTTCTCGCCGGTGATTTGAGCCGTACCCACGGGCTGCTGAGCGGCGATGCACTGATTTTGGCTGTGATGCAGAACTGCGGCGTCACCAACCTCGCCAGCAGCGACGCGGATTTCGACCGCGCGCCCGGCATCACGTTACGCCCCGCTCTGAGGCTGCGAAACGAATCGACGATGGACTATCTCGTATCCATATCTCCTAGCGCGGGATAGCCGCAGTAGTAGTAGGGTGCGTCCGCGACGCACTACAACCAAGAATAACGGTGCGTCGCGGACGCACCCTACTACACCTTGCCCCTCGCCGCTCGCCCCTCCAGATGGATCATCAACACCGTCAGATCGGCCGGCGTGATGCCGCTGACCCGCGCCGCCTGGCCCAGATCGACGGGAGAGACGCGGGCCAGCTTCTCGCGGGCCTCCGCGCGAAGATGCGGCACCGATTCATAGTCGATGTCGGCCGGAATGCGGCGGGCGGCCAATCGTTGCCGTCGGGCTATGTCAACCTGCTGCCGGGCAATGTAGCCCGAGTATTTCGCGTCGTAAGCGACCTGGTCCGCCGCTGCCGACGAGACCGATTCCAGTTGCGGCAGATGCGAGACCAAATCCGTCCAAGTCACTTCCGGCCGGCGGAGCATTTTTATAGCTGAAACCGATTCAAAACGGGTGGTTTCCAACAGCCTCGCGACTCGGGCGATCTCCGCTTCCTTCGCTTGCAGCCGCCGATGACGTTGCTCGTCGGCCAATCCGAGCCGATGGGCCAGCGGGGTTAGCCGCCGGTCGGCGTTGTCCGGCCGCAACAGCAGCCGAAATTCCGCCCGGCTGGTGAACATCCGGTACGGCTCGTCCACGCCGCGCGTGACCAGATCGTCGATCATCACGCCGATATACGCCTGATCGCGGCCGAGTATCAGCGGCTCCTCGCCCCGCAGCGCCAGCGCGGCGTTCGCCCCGGCCAGCAGTCCCGCGGCGGCGGCCTCTTCGTAGCCGGTGGTGCCGTTGATCTGACCGGCGCAGTACAGGCCGGCCACTCGCTTCGTCTCCAGCGACGCGGTCAACTGCATGGGCGGCAGATAGTCGTATTCGATGGCGTATCCGTAGCGGAGAATCTTCGCCCCTTCCAGGCCGGGTATCAGCCGCAGCATGGCGTCTTGCACGTCGCGCGGCAGGCTGGTCGCCAGGCCGTTGACGTAGACCTCCGGCGTCGTTCGCCCCTCCGGTTCAAGAAACAATTGGTGCCCTGGCTTTTCGGCAAAGCGGACGACCTTGGTTTCGATCGAGGGGCAATAGCGCGGTCCGGTCGATAGGATCTGCCCGCTGTACATCGGCGCGCGGTGCAAGTTGGCGCGGATCAGCTCGTGAACTTCCGGCGTGGTCCGTGCGATCCAACATGGAATCTGCTCCACGTCGATCCGATCGGTGAGGAAGGAAAACGGTTCGGGCCGCTCGTCGCCCGGCTGGAGTTCGGTCTTGCCGTAGTCAATTGTCCGGCCGTCGATTCGCGGTGGCGTGCCGGTCTTGAACCGCTGTAACTCGAACCCCAAGCGGGCAAGCGCCCCGCTGATTCCCGCGGAGGTCGGTTCGCCCATTCGACCGCCGGGCATGGCGGCGTCGCCGAAATGGAGCAGACCCCGCAAGAACGTGCCGGCGCAAAGGATCACCGCGCGGGCGCGATATGTCGCGCCCCCGGCGGTGCGGACGCCGACGATTCTCCATACGGGGTGCGAAACCGCAAGCGGCGATTCTCTCCCCTCTCCCCTCTCCCCTCTCCCCTTTTCGACGAGCAGGTCTTCGACCGTTTCTTCCAGCAGCCTGAGCCCCGGCTGTGCTTCGAGTATTCGGCGGATTTCATGCTGGTAAGCGAGTTTGTCGGCCTGGGCGCGGGGACCATGCATTGCCGGTCCCTTGCGGCGGTTGAGCATTCGGAACTGTATTCCGGTCGCGTCGATGGCCCGTCCCATGGCGCCGCCGAGCGCGTCGATTTCGCGGACGATCTGCCCCTTGCCCACTCCGCCGATGGCCGGATTGCAACTCATCCGGCCGATGGTTTCGAGACTGCCGGTCAGCAGCGCGGTGTTAGCGCCCAAGCGTGCCGCGGCCAGCGCGGCCTCGGCGCCGGCGTGTCCACCACCGATCACCAGAACGTCGAAATCGGAGACTGACTCGCTCATGTCGCTATTTCCATTGATGTTTGGACCGAGGTAAAGCCCCAGGTAGAGGGAGAATAGGTTGCGTTCCAGAAAGAGCTTTGCACGGTCTTAACAATATGTTATGATAGAGGCGTCGGGCTTTGGCGTCAAGGATTCTCGGGTCAGGATGTTTTCCCGTCATGCGGATTGTCGGCAGGGACCAAATTGGGGCGTTTTGCCGCAAACGTCGGGCGGCGCATCGCCATTTCGACCGTTGGTTGCAGGCCGTTGAAGCGGCTACTTGGAAGAAGTGGGGGGACGTGAGACAAACTTACGCCAGGGCCTCCAAGGCGGGGCTGTGCGTGGTGTTCGACGTGCAGGGCGGCTCCTTTCGCGTCATTACGAGAATCGACTACGAGTTTCAAGTCGTCTCCATTCTGCACGTGTTGACTCACCAACAATACGATCAAGGGAAATGGAAACATGAGTGTGAATGCGACTAGGGACGCCGCCACGGACCTACGGACTCCGGTTGTCGTGCCGACTGACTACCTCGAACTGATCCGGCAGTTGCCGCTGTGGCCGATCGAGTCGGCCAACATCCATCGGCGCGCGCTGGCGCTGGCCAACAAGCTGCTGGAGAGGAATGCCAAGAGCGGCAAGCTGTCTCGCGGGGAGGCGGGCTACCTGGCGGTGCTCCTTGAACTGCTGGGAAATTACGAGAAGACGAAGTTTCCGCGCCGACGGGTCGGCGACGGCGAGATGCTCGCCCACTTGATCGAAGCCAAGGACGTTACCCAGGCGCAGGTCGAGCGCGACACCGGCATCGCCGCCCCCACGATCTCCGCCGTCATTGCCGGCCGACGAAGGCTGACCCGCGATCAGATCGGGAAGCTCTCGGCCTACTTCCACGTGGCTCCGACGGCGTTTTCGTTCGACACATGAGGGTGAAGAGGCAATGGCAATCGACAAAGTACCCGATCTGCTCGGTCGCTTATAATACTCACGCCGCCAGGTCGATCGGGCCGGAGGGGCATTTTAGCCGAAACAGCCCGAACAGCTCTTCCTGCGTCAGACCGAGCTTGCGGCGGTCCTCCGTGCCCGAGAAAATGGAGTCGAAAAGCTCGCGCTTCTCTCGCAAAATGCCGTCGATCCGCTCCTCGATCGTATCGACCATCAGGAACCGGGTAACGCAGACCGGGCCGTCCACGCCGATCCGATGGGCACGGTTTATCGCCTGGTCCTCGACGGCCGGGTTCCACCAGCGGTCGAAGAGGAAGACGTAGTTGACGAACTGGAGGTTCAGGCCCACGCCGCCCGCCCCATAACTGATCAACATCACGTGCCGGCTGGGGTCTTCGCGGAACCGGCTGATCACCGAGTCGCGCCGCGAGAAAGGCACTTGTCCGTGATACTCCATCGGACCAAACCGTTCGAGTCGCCTGGAAAGAATCCGCAGCGTGCCGACCCATTGGCTGAAGACGATCGCCTTGCGGCCGCTTTCGGCGATTTCCTCCAGATCGGCGTCGAGACGTTCGAGTTTCGCGCTGGCGCCGGTGGCCGAGTCGAAGTTGCATATCTGTTTCAGCCGCAGCACCAGCTCGAAGACGTGCTGGATTGCGGCCGACTTGCCCAACTCAGTCAGCCGCACCACGCCTTTCTCCTCGGCCAGCCGATAGCTTTCTCGTTGCTGGGGCGTCAGATCGAGCGGTGCGTCGTGGACCAGTTTGGCGGGCAGGTCGGCAAGCACCTGCTCCTTGGTCCGTCGCAGCACGTGGTCGCCGATCGAACGGCCGATCGAGCGCGGCTTCATCTCCGGCGAGAGGAATCCCGGCGCGAGGAACTCGAAAATACCCAACAGGTCTTCGACGCTGTTTTCGACCGGCGTGCCGGTCAAGGCCCAACTCCGCCGGCGTGAAATCGACCGGACGATCCGGTTGGTGGAGCTTGCCCGGTTCTTGATCCGCTGCGATTCGTCGAGCACGACCAGGTCGAAGTGGAGGTCGGACCCATCCATCGAGCCGCCAAGATCGCGGAGCAGCAATTCGTAGTTGGCGATGCGCACGGGTACGTCGGGCAACCGCCATTGCCAGTTGCGTTTCGCCTGGTCTCCTTCGATGGCGATCACGGGCACTTCCGGCGCCCAATGCTCGAACTCCCGCCGCCAGTTGGTCACCAGCGGTTTCGGGCAGACCAGCAGCACGCTTTTCACTTCGTCCCGTCGGAGCAACAGCCGGATGGCGGTAATGGCCTGCATCGTCTTGCCAAGGCCCATCTCGTCGGCCAGAATCGCCGCCTGACGCGGATAGAGAAACGCGATCCCCTCGAACTGGAACGGAAACGGCCGCTGGGGAAACGCCAGCAAGCCCTCGTCCAACAGCGACTCCAACGACGGCTGCAAGAGATATTCCAACCGGTCGGAGAGTTTTATTATGTCGTTCGGCGGCTTGATCCGGGTATGGCCGGAAAGTATGTCGCCCGGCGGCTTGATCCGGGTGTGGCCGCCGAGCGCGCCGTTTGAAGCCGCTCGACCGTGCAAGTTCTTGGACACCGCCGGGGGCGGCTGTGCTACATCAGGCTCGGCAAACCGAAAACTTCGCGTCCGCACCGGCGGCCGGGTAATGGGAATCGACACCACGCGCGGCCGAGCAAACTCGAAGTTTAGCGGCCGCCGGCACGGCGGCCCAACGACGGTCACCGGCCCGCCGTACCGACGGACGCTAAACGTCAGGTCGATGCTTTGGGTCTCCGGCGGAGGTGGTGCGTGCCAATGGAAAGTCATCGTGCTGCCTGCCGGGCCTCCTCGATGGCCTCGCGGATCCGCTCGAACGGCTCGCTCAGATCGAACGACTCGTCCAGCTCGGCCAACCGCTCCACGATCAACCGGCGGTCTTCGTCGTCTCGCTCGGGCAGGGCCAGACGGTTTCCGCCGTGTTGGAACAGCGCCAAGCGCGGCCCGCCGTCGTGGGCCGTATCGAGCCGGAACGTTTTCGCCGATTCAGCCGCGGCGGCCGAGTCGCCTTCCACTGGCGGCATGATCCGGGGATCGGAAGGCAGAACCATGACCAGCGGCGCCGAGACGTGCTGTCGAGCGGCCAACGCCGGCTCGCGATCGGTAAACACCAACTGCGTGGAGGTGGAGCTTTGGTTGATTAGCGTCTGCCCGATTTGCTCGCCATAGATGAACGCTTCGAGCGTGCGGCCGTAGAGAATCTCCTGCGCCCGATTCGGCTTGATCGGCGCCGTACAGTGGAACTCCAACGGCCGGCCAGCCATGTTTAGGACCAGATACCCACCGAACAGACCATATTGCGGGTGATCGGTAACGGTCAGAAATCCAAATGTCGGCTTCGTTTTACGACTTGCGGCCTCCATTAGCCCCCTCTTTCGGGACGATTTTCTTCGATCAATGAACAATCTCCCATTTCCGCTGCTTCCAGGGGCATCGGGTAAGTGCATGGGATGACTTTAGGGATTAGGTTCTTCGATCGGAACTTGGGGCGGTGTTGAGGCCTGAAAGCGTGTGATATGCACTCGTTTGCAAGGGGGCGAATCGTCGCCCCATCCATCCCCCCCCCGCCAATCGACGAATCGGGGCCGTTTTTTTGCCGGCTACTCGACAATTAGGGCACTTTCTGTTTATACTGAAAGGTGAAAGGATTAGTACCCATGAGCCGCGAATCACAGCGAACGCGTCCTCCGCTTTTCAGCCAGATAGACGTATCTCAGGCTGCCCATGCCGCGGCCTCGAGCGCACGTCAGGACACCGAGCAGTCGCGGCTGTTGCGCGAACTTCTTTCGGCACAGGACCGGCAGAACGAATTGCTCGAGGAATTGGTCAATCAACTCGGCGCGGCCCATAAGCAACGAGCCACCGAGTTGGGGCAGTGGAAACAGGCCAATCCGCACCTGGCGCATAGCTGCCGCATGGCCGCCGAGGCCCTCGGCAAGGTGCAGGCCGAGTTCCTCGGATCGCTGACGGCCGAGATCAACGCCAACTACGAGAGCCTGTTGGACGGCGAGTTTATGCTCAACGAGTTCGTCGACCGATTCGGTCCGCGAATGGCCCATCTTAACGGCCTGCTCCAGGTGCTCTCGCAATTGAGCGCCACTCCCAATCCGACCGGCGCGACGAACGCGCCCTAAGCGTGTCGGGCGGTTGCATCCAAAGAGAGCGGCCACCTTGTGTTTCCAGGTCGGTCGATTAAGTCTTTACGCATTCCGCCGTTTTCCAGACTGGGGCTATTTGCGTTCCGCAAACCGCTTCCGCAACTGCCGCACCCACGGAGATTCATCGGCTTTGGATTGAAGGAAATCGGCGTAGGATGAGAAGTCTTTCTTTCGAGACTCATATTCAGCCCGCAATTCCTCCTGGATGCATTGCTTCATCTCAACACAATCAAATGTTTTGGTTTTCGTCGTCATTCGCCAACTCCAACGGGCTATGGATAGAGATTTGCGAGTAACCGTTCAACATGTTCACGCCGTTGAATTTCAGGATGCGATCGAAGTTGACCATGTGCCTGAAATTCCAGCTTAGGATCATGTCTGCCCTTGCCGCCGTGGCGGCAGCGACGTGCAAAGCGTCGTTCTCCATCTTCGGCCCCAAAATATTTGCCGCGACATAGGCGGTGGCAAGCTCTCGGACTTCGGAATCGATACTAATTTCCTCAACGGCGTCGGCGGGAAGGCTCTCGAAGATTTGCCGCACGCGATCCGGCGCGGTCACCATCTCGCCATACGTAACGGCCGATATCAGTACAGCGTAACGTCCTTGTTTGACCTCTTCAAAAAATCGCCGGCTCGAAGCTGAAAACTGTTCGTCAAATACACCTCCAATAACCGAGGTATCAACGTACTGCACTTTCTGAAAAAATGCCCATTCTTCCCAAATTGAATCGCGCGATCCGTTTACCCGAGTTGTTTGCGTCCGGCAACCGCTGGACTTTGCCTGCTGACAATGCTTTCGACGCCAAGTCGATTGTCAGACGTGGTGA
>JAHIKV010000367.1 GCA_018897395.1 Planctomycetota bacterium
CGGCGGAAATTCTGGCCATCGGCGCCGATCCGGATTATTTATACCGGATCGAATTGGCCGAGGACCCGCGTCAAGCGCAACGCCTGGATCAAACCGAAATTGAAATTATCACGGCATTGCCCCAACCCGGAGGATTTACGCATGCCATCTTCGATCACGACGGAACGATTTCCACCCTGCGCCAGGGATGGGAACAGATCATGGAACCGATGATGATGAGCGCCGTGCTGGGCGATCGCTTCCAGCATGCCGACGAAACACTCTACCATAAAGTGGTTCAACGGGTTCGCGAGTATATTGACAAGACCACCGGGATTCAGACAATTGCGCAAATGGAAGGCCTGGTGGCGATGGTGCGTGAATTCGCTTGCGTACCGGGCGATCAGGTTCGCGATGCCGCCGGTTACAAAGCCATCTATAACGATCATCTGATGGCGCTGGTGCGCGAACGCATCGCCAAGCTCCGGCGGGGTGAACTGGCAGTGGAAGATTACACCTTGAAACACGCCGTTGAGTTCCTGCGCGTTTTGCATCGGGCCGGTCTGCAGCTGTTTCTGGCCAGCGGCACGGATGTTCAGGATGTGATGGACGAAGCCGCCACGCTGGGTTATGCCGACCTCTTTGAGGGCCGTATCTACGGCGCTATCGGCGATGCCACCCGTGAAGCCAAAAAATTCGTGTTGGACCGCATTCTGAATGATATCGGGGCGGAACATGCCGGTCATCTGGTGACCTTTGGGGACGGCCCGGTTGAAATCCGCGAGACCCAAAAGCGCGGCGGATATACGGTTGGCATTGCCAGTGATGAAGTGCGCCGCTTCGGCCTGAATCGCGAAAAACGCGCGCGCTTAATTTGCGCCGGCGCCGATCTAATCATCCCGGATTACTCCCAAATGAGCCAGGTGCTGAAGGTGTTCGGCTTCCCGGCGGTAGTCCCGTAATCATACGAGCCACCCGTTCGTAGAAATGGTATTCCCATGCAATGTTCCGGCCACAACACACCCCTGCAACTCAGCCAGCGTAAAGTCCATGCGATCATAGCTAAACTCGATCCTTACCTCCGGCAGCGCTTGTTGCCCTTCTGGCTCGACCGCGTGGTGGATCGCGGGCCGGGCGGTTTTTTGACCTATTTCGACCGCGCTGGCCAACCCACGGGCAAAACCCTCAAAACGCTGGTCGGCCAACTGCGCAATATCTTTACCCTGTCCAGTGTCCATCGCGCCGGATTGGATGATGGTCGCGCTCTGGATGCGGCCCGCCAGGGAGTTTTATTTGTCATTCGTCATTTCTGGGACCGTGAATACGGCGGCTGGTATTGGATCACCGATCGAGAGGGTCATGTGCAGGATGACAGCAAGATCATGTATGGCCAGTGTTTCGGGGTATATGCCCTGGCTGAATATGCCCTGGCTTCCGGCGATCCGCAGGGAAAGGAATACGCGGAAGCCACATTCAATGTCATTCAGTGCAGCGCCGCCGATTCGGCCTATGGCGGCTATTGGGAGATGTTTCGGCGCGATTGGTCGTTGAAACCCGGCGAACTGGATGGCGGCAATCGCAAGACGTTGGACGTGCACATGCATTTGATGGAAGCATTTACCGCGCTCTATGAACTGACCGGTTCGCCCACGCATTGTCGCAAGCTCCAGGAAATCATTCAGGTATTGACCACCCGTATGCTCCACCCGCGCTTGCACACCGGTTTGGCGCAATTTGACGCCGAATTCCATCCTTTGCCGGCTATTTTGTTTCGCAACGTCTGGGGATCGGACCGTGACACGGATGCCGGCGCGCGCCCTTTGAATAATACCAATTATGGGCACAACATTGAACTCTGCTGGCTTCTTAAACATGCCGTGGAAATCTTGGGCGCCGACCTCGCGCCCTACCTTCCGGTCATCAAGGCGATGAACGACCAGGCCATCGCGTTCGGCGTGGATGGGGAGTATGGCGGCGTCTATGTGGAGGGGCCCCATGACGGTCCGGCCACGCAAACGCTGAAGGAATTCTGGCAGCAGGCCGAAGTGCTTGTCGGCTTTCTGGATGCCGTCGAGCTTTTCCACGAACAGCCTTACTGGGATGCGTTTGAAAACGTGTTTACATTTGTCTGGGACAAGATGATCAACCACGAGGTCGGTGAATGGTATGCGTTGCTGGAACGGGACGGCCGCATCAAGTGGGATTATCTGGGCCACGAATGGAAATGCGGGTATCACACGGTTCGCGCGGTCATTCAGTCGCTTGCCCGCCTGCGGCGCCTGCAACTGACGGTGAACGCCGACGGGTGAGCGGGGCGCGATGGACAGCGCCACAATCCGGCCTCATGGTTTGCGGCTGGTGACCCATCGCAGGTAGTTGGCTGCCCAACCCTAAATGCCCATTTTCTGGTAAGCGAAAATCTGTGGTTGACATATTACCGCGTGTGGTATAGTATTTACCACAGAAATTAAGCCAGAAGAAACCCAAGATAGTGTTAAAAGTTCTATGAAAAAATGAGAGTTGTGGGGTGGAGATCGAATGAGCGAGGTAAGAGGTGCCACTGGCGGTGCAGGCAGGGATTATTGAAGAGGGTTTAGGAGCTTTGGAAGGTGATGGGGATGGGATCAGGGCAGAGCGGTGGCGCAGAGGGATGTAGGTTCCTATACAGCCCGAGGGGCTAAGCGGCGAGAGGCAACTCAGTGGCCATGAGCAGGATTTTAGTCCATTGGCCTTGGATGGTTCGGACATCTTGCAGGGCGTCAATGGGTATCGGGGTTTTATAATCTAAGGCCCCATGAGGACGCAGGAAGTTGTAGTAGGTGACAAAGAGGACGGTGAGGGCCACCGCGCCGTTGAAGTTTTTGAAACCACAGCGGGCGCGGGTGTGGAATTTATAGGTGCGATTGAGGCGTTCGATGATTTGTTTGAAAGCGCGGTACTCGGTGCTTTCTTTATCATCGTTGGTCAGGCCGATAACAGTGCGACGTAGGAGCGGAGGAGTTAGGTCCTTGGCTTTGGCCTGTTGGTTGAGGGTAAGAACGGCGGAGTCGTAAGCGGGATTGCCGTCGGCGACGAACTGGAGGGTTGAGTTGTCGGGGAGCGTACGGATAGTTTCCTGTAAGGTGATGAGGGCATCACGAGTGCCGCGGGTATCGGAGAGGTGATAGGCGTGGATGGCGCGGCAGGTGGTGCCGATCGTGAACCAGGCAAAGTTCCATCGGTCGGCCACGTGGATATAGGTTTCATCACCG
>JAHIKV010000008.1 GCA_018897395.1 Planctomycetota bacterium
CATCGTTTGGCAAGCTCAACCGATTCGGAATTTCCACTACATCGACTTTCCGCCGCCGACCGTCCGAAACCATTGAACTTACGTCGCTTTTTCAAGAAAACCGACCCCAAATCTTACACAGCACCGTAACTTGGGCTAGTGTTTGACTGGGTAGAAATGCGGGCTAGTGGTCTGTCCAAGTTGAAATTACGGGTGCCACGGTTGGCTTGTCCAACCGTGTTTCCGGCACTGCTGGACAAGCCAGCAGTGGCACCCAACATGTAAAGTCGAGATGGACAGACCACTAGTGGACCGACCGGGCTGAGTTGACACCCGATTGTTGGGGCGACAGTTGTACTATCGCCCCTCGGGGTGGCAGTACAACTGCCACCCCAACCGTTGCGTAACCTACCAGTTCAGATCGGTTGGCCCACTAGTGCCCTTGATTGCTTCTGAAATTGCATCATATTGCTGGAGTTTTGCAAATTGCCGTAAGTCCTTATGCCGTTGCGATTCTTTCGTCGAGACACCGTTCTCGGCCTTGTTTTCTCGCGAAAAACGTGCGATCTGCCAACATGCACATGCCGGCAGTGCTATCGGCCCGTTTTACCCGCGATTTCTGGGGCACATTACCGAAGGAGCCAAGAAAGCGCAACGGCACAGGTTCTGACCTCTTTTCTTCCGTGACCTGTTTTCTCCTGTACAACCAGTCAACCTCAAGATACAGTCAAAGGATGGTAAGATGATGAGATTCAGACAGTGCTCGTCGGCCGCGTTGCTGTTCGTCGCCCTGCTCCTCGTGCCGCTCCCGGTCTGCGCTGACGAAAAGCAAATGCCGGATCATCAACAAGCGGGTGCGTCGGGCCAATTGAAGCCTGTTTTCGCCGTGCGCGAGTTGTATGCAATAGCACACCAAGGCCACAGTTTCGAGGTCCTCGGCGACAACGAGATGCGGGACGTGCTTGCGGAAGCGGTGTTTTGGGGGTTCAACGGCTACGGCGACTGGTTCGACATGGACGACTGCTCGGATCCGTTCCGCCCCAAGCACTCCCATGGGTTGGGCGATGTCCTGTGGGACCGTAAGAAGGCCCACTACGGTTCGGCGCAGTCGCTGGGGCTCCTCAACGACCTTGTGGTCTACTCGAATCACGTCTATGTCAATCAGTGCCTCCCGGGGCTTCTCGCCACCGAGGGCGACCGCGTTCAAGGGCAAGCGATCTGTCCGTCGAATCCGAAAGCCCGCGCGATCATCCTCAAGAACTACGAGAACATCTTCGCCGATCTGGCCCGATCGGGCGTGCGACTTACCCGCATCAATGCAATGGCGTACGACTGGGGCGGATGTCGCTGCAAGCAGTGTAAACCCTGGATTCTCACGTTCGCCAAGTTGATGCACGAGGTTTACGCGATTGCCCAGAAGCATTACCCGCACATCAAGATGGACGCGATCGGATGGTGGTGGTGGACCGAGGAACATCGGTTGTTCGCCGAATGGGTCGATCGCGAAGCACCGGGTTGGATCGACCACATGTACCTCCATCTCCCCTACGGCACGACAAAAACCAAGGCGGATGTTCAGTTGCCCAAGGGGTGCCAACGAGGCGCGTTCGTCCACGTCGGCTATGGAGAAGAGGCTGGAGACGCGGCAAAGCCACGCGACAGGTATGGGCATCTCGGGCCGGTCATCGCCGCCGAACGGCTCCAGCAAACGGTGATCAACTTGAAGGCCCAGGGCGTCACGGGAACTCTAGCCTACTCGGACGGCGTTTTTGCGGACGTCAACCAGGCGATTTTTGCCGGGCTGGCGTCGGGCCAGTACCGGACCGCTGATGAAGTCCTGGAGGCGTATACCCGGCGATACTTCGGCGTCGATGCGGACACCGCCAAGCTCTGGGCAGCGTGGCTCAAGGCGTGGGGAAAGCCCTTCGACGTGGACACTCGTCAGTCGGCCGTGGCCTTGGAGGCACTGCTGAAGAAGACGCCCAAGGGCGGCTGGCGTTTGCGTCAGTGGGAACTGAAGCAGCAGTTGCTCGCCATCCACCACGAAATTGGTGAAGGAGACAAATGGACGCCCGAGCGGCTCGCGGCGGTCGAGCGGTTCTGGGCCGTTCAGGAACAGATTAAGCGGGGCCTCTGGGGCTTGGGCCCGCTGCGCCACATCTTCGGACGACGCTTCACGCCGTTGCCCTGGTATCCGAGTTGGGCACAATTCAAGGGCACCCAGGCCTATACGATCAAGAAAGAGCAGTAGCCACGCTTTACGCTAAGGGCGCGCGTCAAAATAAACTGCACAACTTACCGACTGTAGCGTGCGTGAAACGCGCTACGATCACCTGGAATCCGGCTCCGCTAGGGCCGACATTAGTCACACAACCAAGGGAAGAAAGAAGAAGGAGAAAACATGATAACCGCACGTCTCTTGCCGCCCGTCCTCGTTGTGGGCGCCCTGTTTTCCGCCGCAGCCGCTGATTCGTGGAAGGCACCCGAGCCGGCGTCGCCCGACGACATGCGCCTTGCCGGGACGTGGGCTGCGGCGCAGGCCCGAAGCGCTGACCGCATGGCGGCTGCGCCCCTGGACAAACCGGCGTTCATCCTTGACGACGTGTCGCTCAAGCAGCACCGCAGGTTCACGAGGTACAGCGGCGACCTCTCGGGACGCTGGATCGGCGTCGCCGCCTTCTTGGCGCCGCTCTACCCAAAGCCCTTTGCCGCCCTCCCCGCGATCATGGCCGAAATCCCAACCTACCAACAGCGCGACGGCCACTTCGGCGCCGACCAGCAACTGCCGAAGGTCGCCCGCACCCCCGGTATTCCCATCCTCTGGGGCAACGGCCGCCTGCTCCTCGGCCTTGTGGAGTTCTACGAGCGCACCGGCGATCAGAAGGCGTTGGAGACGGCGAAACGGCTCGGCGACTACTTCATAGCCACCGACCCGGTTTACAACAAGGCCGAAAACCTCCGAATCGTCGGCGGGGGCGCGTGCGCCGATTGCTTCGGAATCTGCTACTTTTCGTGTATCGAGGGCCTGGTCGCCCTAGGCCGCGTAACCAACGACAAACGATACCTGGACCAGGGCAAGCGCATCGCGGAATTGGCGCTTACGGTCGACAGCGAGCAACTCTGCAGTACAAGCAACGGCATTCACGGTACCGCCCGGCTGATCGCCGTGCGCGGGTTCGCCGACCTCTATGCCGCCACCGGCGAAACGCGCTGGCGTCAGGCGGCGGAGCGCAACTGGAAGACCTTCATGGAGCGGTACCGCCTGCCCACCGGCGGCGTCAAGGAAATACTCAGCGCAAAGTGCGATCGCGACGAGGGCTGCGCCGTGTGCGACTGGCTGCGTCTGAACCTCTCGCTGTGGCGGCTGACCGGCGAGGGCCGCTATCTGGACGAGGCCGAGCGCTGCCTGAAGGGTCACTTTATCTTCCAGCAGTTCCCCAACGGCGGCGCCGGCCACCGCCTCTTTCACCAGATCGAAGGCCAGCCGGTGGCGTTCAAGGACCTGGGCGATGAGGCCTGGTGGTGTTGTAGCGAGCACTGGGCGAGGGCGACGGTCGACGTCGCCCGTTTCGCCGTCACCAGCGGCGAGCAGGGGCCGTGCATCAACCTCGCGATCGACTGCGAGGGCGCCGTTGCCGGCCCCGGCGGAAAGTGGAAGATCGCCGTGCGGGAAACCGCGGACGGCTTCAGCGCCGCCCTGCAAAGCCCGACCGCAACCGAGGCCACAGTGCGCATCCATCGCCCAGCCTGGGCGCAAGAGGGCGCCCGAATCGAAAAACCGGCGGCGCTCTCGCTGGGCGATACCAGGGAGGCCTGGCTGATCCACGGCGTCTGGAACGGCGCTCAGGAGATCACAGTGCATCTGCCCGCGCTGCTCCGCAGCGAACCGGCGCCGGGCAATGCGGGCGTGCTGCTGCGCGGCAACGACCTCTTGGTCGCGCACGGCGTGCCGGCCAATGCTTGGCTAACCAGTCCACCCGCCGGCGCACGGCCGCTGGTGCTGTGGGCCGCGGCGCTGCCCGTCAAGGATGGCCGCGTGATGGTGCCGGCCTCGTTGACCGCCAATGCCGACCCCAATCGCCCCGAGCAATGGAAGCTGCTCGAATTGGCGCCGCTGCGCGCCATGACCGGCCAACCACATCCAGCCGCCTGGTTTTCCTTCCGGTTGCGGTCTGCCACGCTGGAGCAAGTTATGAGCTTGGTAACCAAAATCTCAATATCCACCGACAGTTTCGGCAGTGCGC
>JAHIKV010000046.1 GCA_018897395.1 Planctomycetota bacterium
CCCCTTGCCACAATTCTGCCGCTTCGTGTACCCTTTTCTCATGGCGGTTTCTCCTTTTTTGGTTGAAAGTGGTCCGAGCTACACCGCCCGGACCTGAGGAACCGCCATTTTCTATTTCAACTACGCAGGGGACAACCTCCCTTTCGTCAGTGACACCCGTGCGGCTGGAACCATTATGCCACCACCGCACGTCGACCAATCACGCAGTAGCACATCGGCTGCAACGGCCTGATTAAGCGGCCTCCGGTTCGGTTGCCGAATTGGTTAGTTCCTTTTGTCCGAAATGATCCCCGACCTCTGCATGGAATGCATACAGCGATAAAGGCAGCGTCAGCAAGGTGGCCGCGGCAAACGCACAGTGCCACCAGGACCATGGCTGACTGAACACACTTCCAACGGCGATTGTCAGGAATAAAGGACATGTGGCTCTAGCGATATTGAGTAGAAACTTACGTCTGAAGCGACGCTTGTCTTCCTGTTTGGCAAACGACTCAAGTAAGAAATCTGCGCTGTTCAACTCGCTTACGTTTAAGCGGTCCAGATGGCGCTCTAACCGCTCAAGAATTTCAGGTTCCTGGGGGCTGATGCGCTGGAGTAGTCGCTCTTGGATGTCGAGTGCGACGTTGACCTCGCCGAGAGCCTTGTGTAACCGTTTAATCCGTTTGTCTCTCCACCAGTATGAAGGACCACCGTCGTCCGACATGTACTTGCTCTGAATTTCGCTTTCACCGTAGATGTGCTCTGATGGTGAGGTAAGTTTGAAGATGCGAAGTTGACAGATCGGCAGGTGGGGAAACACGCGTATTGCGGACGAGTTAAAGTTGACTAGCTGGAGTGGCATGTGGCCACGCCAACCGGGATTGATGAATCCGTCAGAGCAATGAATCATCAGCCCCATCCGAGCGAAGCTACTTCGGCCGATAATCTCGGCGGAATAGCCTGGCGGCACAGTAAACTCTTCGTAAATGCGACCGAGAACTAGTTGTCGGGGCTGAATTGTAAGGTGTTCACCGGGCTGAAGGGTTACCCTCTTGTAGTACCGTCGCGGCTGCATTTCTAGCAAGCGTGCTCGGCGGAGGTCGATCGGATTGCGCCACCGGGGCAACCAGAAAACGTTGTCTAGGCGGAGATCGATAGAACACGGCTGAATTTGCTCGTTTGGCCTAAATGGCTCCTTCGCGTTCGATGTCACAAGGTTGAGATCACCGAGAATGGTATGAATTTCCCTGTCCGATAGCATGTTCCTACCCTTGAGTGCTGCGTGTAGCGGCCTAGGCAATAAACCAGCATTTGATGTCCTTCATCGCGAATGATCGATCAGCATTCTTTTCGTGGTCGAAGGCGTCAAGAAGCCATTGCGGCTCCGGATGCCAGTCGGTCTCCCCGAACCAAATCTTCTTCGGTGTGACGTGCCGAACAGCAGTCTCGCTGCGGTAGTTGGTATAGAGAAGCTTCACAGATTCCTTCGGTTTCATTGTCCAGTTCCTGGAAGTAAAAGGAAACGACGATTACTGCCGCTTATCATTGATTAGATTGATCCGGCGGGTGGCACACAATCTCAGCCCCTTTCGTCAGTGCCACCCCACCGTGTTCTAGCGGTCAAACCGATTCTTTTCTTTGCACCCGAGACCACCTACCATTTGCATCTAGGATACACGCCTTCCCGTCCTTGATCTTCAAAACATCCAGGTGTCTCCAGGCAATTGATGCAGACCACTCCTTGTTTGCCCTGGCTGCCTCGACCTCTTCAATTAGCCCCGTCTTGTGCCAGCATAGCAAGAATTTGGTCATTTTATTTCCTTTCGGTTCAGAGAGGCGTTAGGCACTCAGACTGCTGCACTACAGCACCGCCATGACGGTGTTGCTTGGAACACCTTCGCCGGCCTTGTTGACGGCGATAATACGATATTCCCACTCCGTGCCGCGAGTCTGGTCGGAGAGGGTGATTTCGCTCTCGATCGCCAACGTGGCGTCGGTCCACGGGCCTTCGGGACGCTCGCGGCGTTGGATCTTGTAGGCCGCCACCGACCGGCCCGGGCCACGATTCTACAGAGTAGCACTAATCGCCACCGCTTTGCAAGCCACCGGTGGTAGATATTTACATGGGGGGGAGAGGGGAGAGGGGAGAGGGGAGAGGGGAGAGAAGCATGAAAGGGGGGAGGCGGAGGGCGGACTACCCACTACCCACTACCCACTACCCACTACCCACTACCCACTACCCACTATCCACTATCCACTATCCACTATCCACTATCCACTATCCACTATCCACTACCCACTACCCACTACCCACTGACCACCCTACTTGAGCACTTTCGCCAGGAACCCGGCGGTGACGGAGCCTTGGGTGCGGGCGACCATTTCCGGCGTTCCCTTGGCAACAACCCGGCCGCCTTCGTCGGCCGCGCCGGGGCCGAGGTCGATGATGTAGTCGGCCGCCTTCATAATCTGTAGGTTATGCTCGACGACCAGCAGCGAATGGCCCACGGCCAACAAGGCATCGAAGCAATCCAGAAGTTGCACGACGTCGGAGAAGTGCAGCCCGGTGGTCGGTTCGTCGAGGATAAAGAGGCATCGGCCGCGTTTTGCGCCGCTGGTGTAGCCGGCTAGTTTCAGCCGCTGGGCCTCGCCGCCGGAAAGCGTGTTGGCCGGCTGGCCGAGCCGCACGTAGTCCAGCCCCACGTCGATCAGCCGTTTCAGCCGGGATTGGACCTTCGGCCGACCGCGGAAAAATGTGAACGCCTCGCGGACGGTCATCTCCAGCACGTCGGCGATGTTCCGACCGCGGTAGGTCACTTCCAAGATTTCGTCGCGGTAGCGGGCGCCGTTGCACTCGGAGCAGCGCATGTAGACGTCGGCAAGAAACTGCATGTCGATCTGGACGTATCCTTCGCCCTTGCAGGCGGTGCATCGCCCGCCGTCAACGTTGAAGCTGAAGTGTCCGGCGCCGAAGCCCCGCGTGCGGGCCTCGACCGTCTCGGCAAACACCGCCCGAATCTCGTCGAACGCCTTCAGGTACGTCACCGGATTGGAGCGCGGCGAGCGGCCGATCGGGCTTTGGTCGATCATTATCACGTCATCCAACTGGCCGTCGCCGAAAACGTCATCAAAGGGACACGGCTTCGGGGCGTCTTTTCGCAGCCGGCGGCAAAGGGCCGGATAGAGCGTGTCCTGGACCAGCGTACTCTTACCCGAGCCGCTCACGCCGGTCACCAGACACAACACCCCCAACGGGAACTCGAACATGACGTTGTCGAGGTTGTTGCCCCGCGCTCCGGCCAGCCGGACCCAACCGTGGTCGGGCGCGCGGCGGCGGCCGTTATCGCCGAAACCGCGCCGGCCGGCCAGGTAGTCGCCCGTGAGACTATCGAGCGATTGTTCCATTTCGACGGGCGTACCCTGAAAGACGACCTTTCCGCCCCGTTGGCCCGCGCCGGGACCGATCTCGACGACCTGGTCGGCGACCCGGATGATCGCCTCCTCGTGTTCGACCACCACGACGGTATTGCCCCGGTCGCGGAGTTGCTTGACGGCGTCCAGCAGTTGCTGGATGTCGCGGGGGTGTAGCCCGATCGACGGCTCGTCGAGCACGTAGAGCATGTTTACCAGACTGGAGCCGAGCGCCGAGGTCAGCGCCACCCGTCGGGCCTCGCCTCCGCTGAGGGTCCGCAACGTGCGGTCGAGCGTCAGATATCCCAACCCCACGGCCTCCAGATAGGCCAGTCTTGCCCGCACCTGATCGAGCATCATCCGGCCGACCTGCCGCTGGTAATCGGGCAGATCGAGGTCGCGGAACATCGCGGCGGCTTCGCGGACCTTCATCGCGCATATCTCGCCGAGGTTTTTCCCTCCGATCCGCGCGGCGAGCGCCTCGGGACGCAGTCGGGCGCCGCCGCAAGCCGGACAGGGCCGGAAACTACGCCACCGGCTGAGAAACACGCGAACGTGCATCTTGTACTTCCGCCGCTCCAGCCAGGCGAAAAACCCTTCGAGGCCGCCGAACTTACGCTCCGGTACACCACGAACAATCATCTCCCGCTGCGCCTCGGTCAGTTCGCGGAACGGCACGTCAACGGGCAGATCGTAGTCGCGGGCAAGCGCGAGCAGATCCTTCAACTCGTGGGCATAAGCCGGCGTGGTCCACGGAGCGATCGCCCCCTCGCGGAGCGATTTGCTCGGGTCGGGAACCACCAACTCCATGTCGATGTCGATGACGTTGCCGAATCCCTCGCACGTCGGGCAAGCGCCTAGCGGACTGTTGAAACTGTACAGCCGCGGCTCGGGCGTCGGGTATTCGATCCCGCAATCCTCGCACGCCAGTTGCGAGCCGAACGCCATTCGCCGCCACGGCCGGCCGTCGATCGTGACGAGGGGCGATGGGCGGGGGGCGAGGGGTGAGGGGTGAGGGCTGGGCACTTCAGTGCCCAGTGCGCGCTCCTCGACAAACACACAGCACCGACCATGCCCCTTGCTGAACGCCGTTTCCAACGAATCGCGCAGCCGGCTCTCGCCGATGCGGCCGGCCACGAGTCGATCGACCACCGCGTACACGAGGGGCGAGGGACGGGAGGCGGGGGACGAGGGATGGGAGTCGGGGGGCGAGTGTTGAGGGCTGGGCACTTCAGTGCCCAGTAAAGTGGAATCCAAATTGACCAACTCCCCCCCGATAATCGCCCGGACAAACCCGTCCTCGCGTAATCCGTCAACCAACTGCTCCAACGTGCCGCCGCCGTCGAGCTTGCAGGGGAAAGCGATTAGGCATCGCGGGCCTGGCGGCAGATCGGCCAGGGTTTCCGCCGCGCTCTGCGGACTGTCTCGCCGCACCTCTCGGCCGCACCCGAGACAGAGCACCCGGCCGATCTTGGCCATTAACAGCCGCAAGTAGTCGTTGGTCTCCGTGGCCGTGCCGACGGTTGACCGGCTCGACCGGCTGGTGTTCGCGCCGCTGACGGCTATCGCCGGCGGAATGCCGTCGATCCGGTCGGCCTCGGGCTTTTCAAGTCGCTGGAGAAATTGCCGCGTGTAGGCCGAAAAACTCTCGATATATCGGCGTTGCCCTTCGGCGTAGAGCGTATCCAGCGCCAGGCTGCTCTTGCCGCTGCCGCTCAGCCCACAGAACACGATCAGCTTCTGTCGCGGGATGTCCAGATCGATGGATTTCAGGTTATGGACCCGAACTCCCCTCAGCGCGATATGGCCCACGTCGCTCATAGTTTCGCCCGGCAGACTATTTTGACAACAACGCAAACTGGCATTATACCACCCGGTAGGCCCCCGTCCACAAAGTTGCTTAGCGGCGGTGGCGGCGGCGCGGTAATTTTCCTGAATGGCAAAACTCCGGCCGAAAACACAGGTCACCGTGCCCTGGAACGGTGTTTTTCGGGCGGGATAAACGGTTTTTGCGCCCGCCATAGCCCTTTGCAAAAAAAGGCGAAAATACCGGCGGCCAAAAAACAGCCTTTTTTTAGGCGTTTCCGGCTGGTAGAATGACCTCGTCGCGCATGCACCGCAGGAGGGGTAATTGCGAAAGGTTTCGCCCTCCGTCGCCGCAAGCCGATGTTATTATTCAGGTTACAGTCGTTTTTTTGGTTTGAATTAACTGGAAAAGATTCCCGATTTCGCCATTTAATTCTTACGTCGATTCGCCGCCGTCCGCCGATGTTCTCAAACCGCTTGAAACCAGGGCTATTCATTTCGCAACGCGGCCGCGCTTAAGTCGTAAGTACGGTTTAACCCCAGATTGATCAACCTGATGCGCCAGGTTGATCAACCGGTGGGCGCGGGGTTGAATTGGCCCCGAAAAACGCCGCTCGAGCGCAAAACGCCGCCCGAGAGGCTTTCTTGAAAAGTCAGCGGCGGGTGGCCCCGATAGCTTGGCTATCGGGGCGGCGGAGCCGCAAGAGGTTTTTCACGACGCGCGGAATTCCTCTCGTGCCTACGGCACCCCGATAGCCAAGCTATCGCGGCCACCCGCGATGGCCAATTTGTTCTCCAAGGCGGGCATCGCGGGCATCCTCGGCGGCTGGCGGCCCGCGCCGCGCTGCTCTTCTCCATCCCCATGATCGGCGGCGCCGCGCTGCTGGCGCTGATGTAAGATTAGGACATTCCGGGATCTGTCCCGCAGTAACGACAATTTAGCCCCGGGTGAATACACCCGGGGCAATGTGCGCGAGATGAATCCGCTACTCCCCGCCGTGTATTCACGGCGGGCTAAATGAACAATTTCAGGACACGTTCTCGGAGATGTGTTATTCCGGTTGTTGGACGCGGGCCGCACCCACTGAAAAATTACCGATTTTCTGGAAATTGGCCCTTGACGGGCCGCGCCGCTGTGTTACAATGCGATAATACATTGACACATCGCAAACACCCTATCGCGAGGGGACGCAATCATGGCGGCAAGGGAGTTCACCGAGAAAACCTGGCGGAAAAACCCGGCCTTCAAGGCCCTTTGCCGGGCGTTGGCCGCCTGCAATACGCCCGACGAGGTGGCCGATTTCCTACGCGACATCGGCACCTTGACCGAGCTTCATGCCTGGAGCGAACGGCTGGAGGTCGCTCGCCTGCTCGCGGCGGGAAAGACCTATCGGGAAATCGCCGAACTGACCGGCGCGAGCACGACGACCGTGACCAGAGTCGCCCGCTTCCTCAGGGAGGGCGAAGGGGGATACCGCTGCCTGCTGATGGAATCCGACGCTTCCAAAGTCAAGTGAGACACGTTTCAACCAATTTTTCCACCCACGCCATGCAATCCAACGGAAAGATCAGAATCGCCATCCAAAAATCCGGTCGTTTGTCCGAGGAATCGATCTCGTTGCTCGGGCAAATGGGGCTGCGGTTCGAGACCTACCAGGACCGTCTTTTTGCCCCTTGCCGGAACATGCCGATCGACGTCCTCTTTCTCCGAGACGACGACATTCCGGAGTACGTCCGGGACGGAGTGGCCGACTTGGGAATCGTCGGCAGCAACGTATTGGACGAGCGGATGGTCCGCGTCGAGAGGCTGTTGCCGCTGGATTTCGGTTTCTGTTCGCTCTGTCTGGCAGTGCCGGAGCGGGGCGGATACGAGTCCCTTGGTGACTTGGACGGCAAGCGGATCGCCACTTCGTATCCGGAGACGCTCCGGCGTTTTCTCCTGGAGCGGCGCGTCGATTCGGAGATCGTCGTGCTCGGCGGGTGCGTGGAGATCGCGCCCGCGTTGAAGATAGCCGACGCCATCTGCGACCTCGTTTCCACCGGAAGCGCGCTGCGCACTCATGGCCTGACCATACTGGAAACGGTCGCCCGCTGCCAGGCGGTTCTTTTCGGACGGCAAGACCCGCCGGAGGAAAGCCGGCGGCTCATCCAACGTCTCTTGCTGCGCGCGCAAGCGGTGCAGGAGGCCCGAAAATATCGCTACGTCATGTTCAACGCCCCGGCGGACGCCGTCGATTCGATGAAAAACCTTTTGCCCGGCTGCAAGAGTCCGACGATCGTGCCGTTGGCCGATCCGGGCTTTATCGCCGTCCACGCGATGGTCATCGAGGAAACGTTTTGGGAAGTCGTCGAGAAGCTCCGCGATTGCGGGGCCTCGGACATCTTGGTCGCGCCGGTCGAAAAGTTCATGCGATAACCCCCATGCGCACCCTTTCGTTTTCATCGTCGAGCAAGGAAGAGATTCTCGCGGCGCTGCGGCGGCCGACGCAGGATTGGAGCCGTTACAGGGAAGCGGCGCGAGCGATCATCGACGCCGTGCGCCGCGAGGGAGATCGGGCGCTGATCCGCTTCACTCGGCAATTCGACGGCGTCGAGCTTTCCTCGATCCGCGTGGACGCCGACGACGCGCGAGGGGCGCTGCGGTCTCTGCCGAATGATTTGCGAGACGCCGTGGAATTCGCCGCGGAAAACATCAAGCGGTTCCACGAAAAGGACATTGCCGACGCCGCTAAATCCGTGGAAACGCGGCCGGGCGTCCTCTGTTGGAACGAGCGCCGGGCGGTGCCGAGCGCCGGCCTGTACGTACCCGGCGGCACCGCGCCGCTGCTCTCCTCCGTGTTGATGCTCGGCATTCCCGCCGTGCTTGCGGGAGTGGATCGAATCGCGTTATGCACGCCGCCGGGCAAAGACGGTAAAATCGCCGGGCCGGTCCTGGCCGCCTGCGCGCTGTTGGGTATCGAGGAAATCCACGCGGTCGGCGGGGCGCAGGCCATCGCGGCACTCGCCTACGGAACGGAGAGTGTGCCGAAAGTGGCGAAAATCGCCGGCCCCGGAAACGTCTACGTCAGCGCCGCGAAGGCGGAGGTAAGCATCGATCCGCAAGGCGCCGCCATCGACATGCTCGCCGGTCCCTCGGAACTGTTGCTCATCGCCGACGGCACGGCCGAACCGTCGCTCGTGGCGGCGGATATGCTTTCCCAGGCGGAACACGATCCGCAATCGCAGGTCGTCTTGCTCTCCGTCGGCGCCGCGTTGCCGGCCGCCGTGGAGCGCGAACTCGCCGAACAAATCGCCGCGTTGCCCCGCCGGGAGATTGCCGCCGCGGCGCTGGCCGGAAGCGTTGTGGTCTCGGTCGAATCGCTCGCCGACGCCGTGGAGCTTGCGAACCACTACGCCCCCGAACACCTGAGCATTCAGACGGAGCGACCCGAGGAGGTTTTGGCTCGCATAAACAACGCGGGCAGCGTTTTCCTGGGGCCGTATTCATCCGAGGCCGCCGGCGACTATTGCTCCGGCGCCAACCACGTGCTGCCCACCTCGGGGACGGCGCGGGTGCAGGGGGGCGTGAGCGTGCGAACTTTCCAAAAAGACATTACCGTCCAAAATCTCACCCGCGATGGACTAAGATCGCTTGCCGATGCCACGGTTGTCCTGGCGCGGGCCGAGGGGCTAGAGGCCCATGCCCGCGCCGTCGAACTACGTTTTTCATTGTTCCCATGAATCCACTTCCACCCAACGTCGCCTCCTTACGGCCTTACCAGTCCGCCCGTTCGCTGCGGAAAGGGAATGGATGGATTTTCATGGACGCCAACGAATCGCCGCTGGAAGTCGCCGCGCCGATTGCGCCGCCGCTGAATCGCTATCCCGACCCAACGGCCGACGCCCTGCGGGACGCCGTGGCCGAGTATTACGGCGTGCGGCGAGGGAACCTGATGATGGCCAACGGTTCGGACGAACTGATCGACCTGCTCGTGCGATGTTTCGTGCGCTCGGGAAGAAAAACGGCGGCCTCGACGCCTTCATACGGCATGTATCGCATCGCGGCGGACTCGGCCGGAGCGGATTTCGTCGCCGCGCGGCTGCGGGCCGATTTCAGCGTCGATGAAAACTCGCTCCGCGCCGTCCTGGACAACGCGGACCTCCTGTTCATCTGCTCGCCCAACAACCCGACGGGAACCGTCGTCCCGCGGGAATTGATCGAACGGCTATCGGCCGCTTTTTCCGGCTTGATCGTCGTCGACGAGGCTTACGGCGAGTTCGCCGACGCGGAGGGCGTCCCCTCGTCGATCGAGCTGGTCCGTCGCGGCGCGGAAAACGTCGTCGTGTTGCGGACATTCAGCAAGGCCTTCGCCGCGGCCGGCATAAGGCTGGGGTACTGCGTCGCTAATGAGCGGATAATCAATATCCTGTTGCGAATGAAACCTCCGTACAACGTGAACGTGCTTACGCAGGCGGCGGGGCTGGCCCTTTGGCGCCGACGCGACGCGATGGAAAGGAACGTCCGCGATTTAATCGCCGCGCGGAAAGTTCTCGCCGGAGGATGCGAGCGGCTGGGATGTTCGGTTTTTCCCGGCCGGGCAAATTTCTTTCTCCTGCGGCCGCCGAAAGGCATTTCCGCCCAAACGCTGCATGAAAGCCTTGTCGAAAATTATCGGATCGTGGTCAGGCGATTTCCGAACGTGCCGGAAATGGAGGACTTGCTGCGAGTTTCCGTGGGGACGCCCGAACACAACGAATTGTTCCTTTCCTCGCTAGCCCGACTATTGCCATGAACGTCGCAATGATCGATAGAGACGGCACGCTGCTCTGGGAACCGCCGGAAACCGAGCAGATCGACAGCCTGGCGAAACTGCGCGTCTTGCCCGGCGTGTTCGAGGGGCTTGCCGCCCTGCGAGCCCGAGGCTACGAACTGGTGATGGTCAGCAACCAGGACGGACTCGGCACGCCGTCGTTCCCCCGCGAATCGTTCGAGACCCCGCAAGCGGAGTTCATCGGCCGACTCAAGGAGCGAGGCATCGATTTTTCGGAAGTCTTCTTATGTCCGCACTTTCCCGAGGACGGATGTGCGTGCCGCAAACCGCGCACCGGGCTGGTGGACGAATATCTGCGGCGGGCGGCCGTCGACTTGGATTCTTCCTTGATGATCGGAGACCGGCGCAGCGACGAGGATTTTGCCCGAAACGTCGGCGTCCGTTTTGTGCGGACGGCCACCAACGGGCGGTTCCCCCGTTTCGCTTCGTTGCGGCGAAAGACCCGCGAGACGGATGTCTCGGTGTTTCTGAACATCGACGGCGAGGGCCGCGCGGAGATTTCGACCGGCATCGGCTTTCTCGACCACATGCTGGAGCTTTGGGCCAAGCACGCGCTGGTCGATCTGACGCTCCGCTGCAACGGAGACTTATCGGTCGACGAGCACCACAGCGTCGAAGACGTCGGGCTGGCGCTCGGCGGCGCGCTGGACGAAGCGCTCGGCGACCGCCGGGGCATCGAACGCTACGGCTTCCTGCTGCCGATGGACGAGGCCTTGGCCGAGGTGGCAGTGGACCTTTCCGGCCGTCCGTGTCTGGTTTTCGAGGGGAATCTCAGCCGCGAGTACGTGGGAAAATTCCCCACGGAGCTGGTCCGCCATTTCTTCGAGTCCTTCGCGCAAACGCTCCGTTGCGGCCTGCATCTGAGCGTTCGCCGCGGGACGAACGACCATCACAAGATCGAGGCGCTTTTCAAGGGGCTGGGGCGCTGCCTGCGTCGGGCGTTCCGTCACTGTCCGCACGAACGGGACGTTCCATCGAGCAAGGGTTCGCTATGATCGGCATCCTCCGCTACAACGCCGGCAATCGGGAGAGCGTGATCGGCGCGCTGCGTCGGTTCGGCATTCCCGCGACGACGGTCGAGACGAGCGGCGAAATAGCCCGCGTGGACGGCCTGATCTTTCCTGGAGCGGGGGCCGCCGGGGCCGCGATGGATGACCTGCGGACAAAGCGGCTGGTCGGTCCGCTGCGGGAATTCCGAAAACCGTTCCTCGGACTGTGCCTTGGCATGCAACTGCTGCTGGACTTCTCCGAGGAGGGGAATACCGAATGTCTGGGGATTGTCCCTGGAATGGTGAAGCGGTTGCCCGACGGCGTTCTCCGCCCGCATATCGGCTGGAACCGGCTCGATACGGGCGAGTACGCCTATTTCGCCCACGGTTACGCCTGTTTTCCGGCCGACCCGCGGGTGGTCACGATGAGTGTCCGGCACGGCGCGACGATCTGCGCCGGTCTGCGACAGGGTTATTATTTCGGACTCCAATGGCACCCCGAGAAATCCGGCCGGACCGGGGACCGGTTCCTTCAATCCTTCGCCTCGCTATGCAAGTAATTCCCGCCATCGACCTGCTGGATGGAAAAGTCGTGAGACTGGCCCGGGGCGATTTCTCGCGGGTCACGGTCTTCGGCGACGACCCGCTCCGCGTCGCCGAGGATTACCGCCGCTCGGGGGCCGGCAGGCTGCATCTTGTGAACCTTTCGGCGGCCAGGGACGGCGGCGGGGATCGCCAATTTCTGCAATTGGTTTCCCGGCTCTCTCGAATCGTCGACGTGCAGGTGGGCGGCGGAATCCGCGATTTATTGTCCGTCTGGCGCCACCTGGAGGCGGGCGCCTCCGCCGTGGTTGTCGGCACCATGCTCTTCACCGATCCCGACGCGGCACGGGCGGCCGTCGCCCTGTTCGGTCGGCAAAGCATCGTCGCCGCACTCGACGTGGACGGCGAGAAAGTGAAAATCCTCGGCTGGCGAAAGGACAGTGGAAGCGGATTATGGGACGCCGCGCGGTTGGCCGAACGGCTCGGCATCCGGCAAGTCCTGGCAACCGACATTTCACGCGACGGCATGGGTTCGAGGCCGAACGTCGCACTCTACGCCGATTGGAAGCGGCGTTTTCCAAAACTGCGGATCACTGCCGGCGGCGGCGTCCGCGACGCCGCGGACATTCGCGCGCTGGAGGAAGCCGGCTGCGACTCCGTGGTCGTCGGCCGAGCGCTGTTGGAGAACTCCGCTACGTTCGCCTCTCTGGTCCATGCTTGCACGCGAAAGGAGATCGAATCGGCGGTCGTTCCACAAGAAGAAAAACAAAGCGGCCTGGCGGTTCGCGTCATTCCGTGCCTGGACGTTGCGCGAGGGCGCGTGGTGAAGGGTACGAATTTCCAGAATCTGCGGGACGCCGGCGATCCGGTCGAACTGGCCCGGCGATACTGCGACGAAGGGGCCGACGAGTTGGTTTTCCTCGACATCACGGCTACCTCCGACGACCGCCGGACCGCGGCCGAATTGGCCTCCCGCGTGGCGGACGCCGTGAACATCCCGTTCACCATCGGCGGCGGGGTGTGCCGCTTCGCCGACGCGCGGCGGTTGCTCGAGGCGGGGGCCGACAAGGTGGCCGTCAATTCGGCGGCCGTCGCCGACCCGACGCTGCTCGAGGAAATGTCGCAACGACTCGGCGTCGCCAACACCGTCTGCGCCATCGACGCCAGACGGAAAGGCGGCGGCTGGACCGTGCTGACCCGAGGGGGCCGGGACGACGCGAATCTCGACGCGGTCGCCTGGGCTGAACTGGCCGTCCGGCTCGGGGCCGGAGAACTGCTTGTGACTTCCCACGACCGGGACGGCACGGCGGCCGGATTCGACACGGCGTTGCTCGCCCGAATCAAGGAAAATACATCCGTTCCGGTAATTGCCTCGGGAGGCGGCGGATCGCCGGAAAGTTTCGTCGACGCCGTGCGCGTCGGGAAAGCCGACGCGGTGTTGGCCGCCGGCGTTTTCCACTTCGGCGTCTTGTCCATTTCCGAAGTGAAAACCGCGCTTCACAGCGCCCAAATTCCGATTCGCCCATGACCGAAAAAAATCTCTCGACGCTCGATTGGCGAAAAACCCCCGACGGCCTGTTGCCCGCCGTGGTTCAGGACGCCCGCACCGCGCGGGTGCTCATGCTCGGCTACATGAACGAGGAGTCGCTGCGACAAACGCGACAATCGGGATACGTCACGTTTTACAGCCGTTCAAAAAAACGCCTTTGGCGGAAAGGCGAAACCTCGGGCAACACCCTGCGATTGGCGTCGGTTGCCGTGGACTGCGACGGCGACGCGATACTCGTCCACGCGATTCCCGCCGGACCGACCTGCCACACGGGAAGACGCTCCTGCTTCGACGCCGAGGTACTCGCCCCGGAAACGCTCGGAGAGCTGATCGAGACTATCCGCGAGCGTTCGGAAAACGGACCGGCCGGCTCCTACACGAAGCGGCTGCTGGATCGAGGCATCGACGCATACGGCGCGAAAGTGCTCGAGGAATCGGCAGAAGTGGTGCGGGCAGCCCGGCACGAGGGCAAAACACGCACCATCGAAGAGGCCGCCGACGTGCTGTATCACCTCTTCGTTCTTCTGCGGGGCGAGAACATCGAACTCGGCGAGGTGGCCGAGGAATTGCGCCGGCGTCGGAGGGGCGACGGTGAGCCGGACACTCCATCCGCCGGGGCCAATTAACCTTCCGGGGGGGTGCATTCCGCACTTTGTTAGCCCGAAGGGCTTTTGGAAGGCAGCCCAGGGTTGCCGCGCAGCGGCTACCCTGGGAGGCGGTTGTCGTATTCCCACATCAACCCTGAAAGGGTTGCGTCTGTCGGTGTCCCCGCTACGAAACCCCGTTGGGGTTTTCCGTATTTTTCCCCCTTGGTCCCTGGGTAGCCGCTGCGCGGCAACCCTGATTCTATGAAAGAGTGGTCCTCCTGGTGGTATAAACGATGTGGCAATGTCTTACCCATCAAAACCACGACAGGAGGACCGAGAGATGTTATACCTTGGAATCGACCAGCATCGCAAGCAGTTGA
>JAHIKV010000328.1 GCA_018897395.1 Planctomycetota bacterium
ATTCAGATGATAGTGAATCCGCAATACAATTTATTGCGAATGCTGTCGGAACTCAAACTCTGGTCAAGATAAGGTAATAAGGCAATCGAAGTAGCGGAAGGAAGCGGTAACATATTATCATAATGTAGAGCGTTATTAACATTGTGGTCAATAGTTGCTGTGTCAATATATAAGTTAGTGAATATAAATTGATAAAGAGTCGTTCGTATCTGAGGATCTGACCGGATCAGTAACTGATCTATCGCAAATTGTATTGCGGATTCACTATCATCTGAATCGGCGCCAAGAATTTGTAAAATATTACCGATAGCTTTTGATATGCTGTCACTTTCAGGATAATCGGATATGAATTTTATAAATGCGCTACAGCGGGTTTTTGGTGCTTCAATATTTTGGATAGATTGAAATGCCTCAATTTCTTTTTTCGATAAGCAGGAATATATAATTCCAATCATCACTATAAAGATGAAAAGAATTTTTATCTGTCTTATTGCCCTGATAACGATCTTCATAAATAATTAATATTTTTTACTTCTTTTTTACTAAACGTTGCCATCCGAAAAGTGGCGTGCGCAAAGGCATGTAACCGGAACCAGCGGACCTAATATCCTGTAAAGAAATAAAAATATCAGGATCAATTTCATGTGCTAAGCTAAGTAGAAATTTTACTTGTTTACGGGGAACAATGCTGAAAATTATATTAACCTGTCCCTTTCCTCCGGTGGCTTTAATAACTGTCGTTCCAAATCCGGCGTCGCGAAGCGCCATTGGTAGTACGTCCAAAGTATTACGCGTAATAATGCGGACAGCCTGCAATCCCAAACCAATTTTCTCATCAATTAATATTCCAATAAAATTGCCAAAGGCAAAACCTAATCCATATGCCAGAAAACAGGCGATATTTGAAAGATGCTGAAATACCTGGGAAATTGCCAGCAGCCAGATGGAGATTTCGATGAATCCCAGAATGGCCGCAGCGCCTTTTTTACCCTTTGAGACTAAAATGATTCGGAATGTGCCGATAGAAACATCAGTCACGCGGGCTATAAAAATTAATAATGGGACAAATATCCAGGTAATTAACCAGGTATCGCTTGTTAAAATATCCATCTGACTTATTGTTTATAATTACTCAAATAGTTCAATATTTCCACCGGTATGAATAAAAACAACGGTTTCATCGGGAGTAATTTTACCTGAGCGGCAGTAGTCGATCAACCCATGTGCAGCTTTTCCGGTATATACATAATCCAGGAAAATACCCTCATTTTTGGCAAATAATTCCACGGCTTCCTCACATCCGGCAGTTCGGATACCGTAACCTTTCCCGATATAGTTTTCATCTACATGAATGATTGATCTGGGAACCTGAATATTGAGAAAATCGCCGGCAGATTGTGCCAGATCATAAACATTTTTCTCCAATTCGTCTTTGGGAACATCTACGCTCATTCCGATGATCTCTCCGGACCAGCCGGTAATTGCCTGACCTGCAACCAGTCCCGCCTGTGTTCCGGCAGATGATGACGCATGGATCACTTTATCGACTACGATTTGGTGACGTTCAAAGTCATCCATCAGTTCGCCCCAACCGGCAATATAACCGAGAGTTCCGATCGAAGTCGAGCCGCCGGGAGGCAGGAAATAGATATTTTTCCCGTTATATTCGAGGTGATTTTTTACTTCAAGCGCTTTCTTCATGCGTTCTTCCGGATCTATTGTGTCAATATGATAGATCGTTGCATCTAAAAGATGATCAATAAGCAGGTTGCCGGTCGGATTTTTCGGTTCTTTCCCATTCAGGATCAGATGAACAGTTAGTCCGTACTTTGCACCGACACATGCGAGGATCCTGCAAAAATTTGATTGATTTGCTCCGATTCCAATGATGGTGTCACATCCTTTTTTTAAAGCATCCGCAATCAGAAAATCGAATTTACGGGTTTTATTTCCTCCAAAAGCAAAACCGGTCAGGTCATCCCGCTTGATATATATATTGCATTCCAACAACTTG
>JAHIKV010000047.1 GCA_018897395.1 Planctomycetota bacterium
GGCTACGCCCTCCTTCCGTTCCGCCCGCCTCCACCTGTTCTGTTCCCAACATCCTTGCTTTCTCCATCGTTCTACCTCCTTGCCCTCTACTGTAATAAACCAGGAGGCAGTTGTCTCACCCATTATTGGCACGGAGGGAAGCTTCTGAGTCTTGGTGTTTCTCAAGATGTAGTACCGCAGAATCTTCTTCTCGTCCGGTGTCAGGTCTGAGAGTGACTGCACCCGAAGACGCTTGAATTTGAGGCGTAGAATCTGCTTTTGGGACCAAGAATACGAAAAAGAAATGAGGCTGGTAATCAGAAGTGTACAAGCGAGAACAAACACGATGCCGATATACGGCCCGATCGTGTTCAGGATGGAAGTGACGTAAACTACATCCTGCACTTCTGACGGAGAAAAAAGTATGATGCCACAGGCGACGGCAATTGCGGCCACAACACGGGGTGGCTGCTTGATCCAGTCAATGAGCTTGATCCAGAATTCGCTCATGTCTTTCTTGAGACGGAAAAGGTGGCGGCAAAAGTGCCCGAAAACCGTTTGGTCCATTGGCACCCGTACCTTTTCAATTGGCACGCGATATTAAGCATTCTACCCCTTCCGACACGGGGTAGCAAGCAGCACCGGCAATCCAACGATGTTGGACTGACCAGATGGGTCGAAGCAACAAGTTCGATCCTTCGCCTATCCGACCGGCACCTCTTCGCTGACTACAGCCCGTAGCCCTCTGGCAATCAGAACGGCACGGGGGACGTGAAGCTTCTTGGCGAGCCGATCCGTTTGGGCCAGCAACCGCTTCTCGATCGTGACGGAGATGGTCTTGGCTCCCAATCCCTTGCAGGGCCGGCCGCGCTTGCGGGCACGCTCGAACCGCGCCTGCTGCTCGGGCGTTGGCGGGCCGAAGCTCTCGCCGATGAACTCCCGGTCAAACTCTTTGGTCGCCTCTCGCAACTCGGCGGTAGTCATTTCCCAGTAGGGTTTCGGCGGGGGACCCTTGCGCCGCGTTTTGCGGCCGTTTGTGGTTCTGCTTTTCTTCATCTGACCCTCCTTCGTTCGCGTTTCTTCTCCCGGTCGGTGAGCGGTCGGGCATGGATTACGTATGCGGTGTCTTCATCTTCGGGATCGAGGACGAAAACCACCTGCAACCATCGCCCGCCGTGGCCCCGGCCAACGACTCGCCATTTGCTCTTCTCCCGCAACTGCGGGTACGGCCGGCGGGCGTGTTCCACCACCCACTCCGCCTCTTCCGGGGAAACGCCGTGTTCGACGATGTGCTCTACGTTCCAGTCGTTCCATCGGAATAGCACGGCCGTCCTCCCAAAGGTATTTTACCATATAGGAAAAAATCGGGTAGCCGTCGCCGCAAGTGCTTATCCAGTCAAAAGAAAAGACCCGCCGACAACGACTGTCAACGGGGCTTCTAATGTGGAGCGGAGGAGGGTCGAACTCCCGACCTCTGCATTGCGAATGGTGTAAATCCCTTCGCCGAAACCACCTGAAAGTCAAATACGTTGCCATCTTACGACGTATCCACTTCCTTTGCAAGTGGTTGCAAACTACCCCCGAGTTTTGCGAGAATAACGGGTAGTTTTGAGGGCAGAGGGGTAGCGGGGGTAGTCGATCCCGTGAAGATGGAAAGTCAGCGGTTCCTGAGTGCGGACTACCCCTCGACTACCCCTCTGCCACAAACCGGCCACGAGGGCCTGAGAGAATCGGGGCCACGGCCACCCGCGTGGACGCGCACGTTGGCCGCCGTGTGGCCGGTTGGGGGCGGTTGAACGAATGGGGCCAACCGTAAGACGAGGCCCCGCCGGTTGGCCTCGTGGGCGACGTGGGCGGCCATCAGATACCAGCGGTCGTCACCACCGCGAACTCGCCACCACGTGGAGCTCGGGCGTGGGCACCATGCCGGCCGTCTCGCGTGCGGAACAACCTGCATTTGCTGGTAATCTCCAACCGGGTTGGCGAGAGTATTCCAGACGCCCGTTGTTCCAGATCCAGCGCCCGTGATCGACCCACGAGCCTTCCGCCCGCCATCGGCGGACGTCTTCCGCCACGGCAATCTCGTTCGCGTTCATGTTGATCCCTCGCATGTTTCCCGTGGGCGGGGAATCCGCCGCGGTAATCACACACAGTCATGCAACGCGAAAACATGCAAGCGGAATTCCGACTGGATTTCATGCTCCCAACGCGAGGCGATCGACGGGGGCGATGGGGGCGATGGGGTGGGCGTTGCGAAGACGCGACGCGGGGTTCCCCCGGGGCGTTCGGCCAGGACGGGCCACGTGGCGGCCTGGGCGGCCACGGGCTGCGTCCAGCCGGTGGTGCGGGCCAAATCCGGGGGGGGGCAGGGGCGGCCGAGGCGGGCAATCGGCGTCGTGGGCGCGGTCGGTTGGACTCCGCCGTCCGTTCCCAACCGGCTCCATCTACCACGTCGCCCACGCGGTGGCCAGTTCCCCGGCCATCTCTAGGTAACGCCGGTTTGTACCGGCGGTCTTCGCAAGGGCGGTGTCGGAACGGCGGGCTGGGGCACAACCCGCTTCGCCATTTGCAGCGTCTGAATGCCGAAACCGACGTGCGTCGCCAACGTCGCGTCTTGACGCCGGACGAGTTGGACCGCCTGATCGTCGCCGCTGAGCAGAGCGAACGCAGACTCGGCCGGATGCGTGGTCACGATCGGGCGATGGTCTATCGGCTGGCGGCATTCACCGGCCTGCAGGCACAGGAGTTGGCGAGCCTGACGTCCCGATCATTCAACCTGCACACGGATCCGCCCATGGTTTGCGTCGATGCGTGCTACTCGAAGCATCGCCGCACCGACGTATTGCCGTTGGTCGACGACCTGGCTAAGTGACTACGGGTTTACCTGGCCCAACGTGCGACCGACACCGACGGTGACGAACGGCTCTGGCCGGGCAAGTGGTATCGCAAGGCGGGCGAGATTCTGGGGTACGACCTGGCGGCCGCTCGAAAGGCATGGCTGAACGAAGCGTCGAACCAGCAGGAACGGGAAGATCGTGAGCAGAGCGACTATCTCGAATCGGAAGATGGCATGGGCCGAGTTGTCGATTACCACTCGCTACGGCACGGGTTTATCACCTATCTGGTCACGGCCAATGTTCCACCAAAAGTCGCTCAAATGCTTGCCCGGCACTCGACCATCAGCCTGACAATGGACCGCTACACACACCTGGGGATTGTTGATCTGGTCGCCGGGCTGAAGCGGCTGCCGGCGATGCCAGGCGGGAATGGGGCGGGGGCAAAAGTTTAGAGTGCCATGGGAACGAACGGTCGGTAGCATCGAGTCACCGCTCCATCAACTTGGCTGTACAGGTTCGCTGGTCCATCACAGCGCTGCCGGAAACCCCCTTGCCTACTCGACCCTTTTGTCGCCATTTCGTGGGGATCATCCCTCCATCATCTCGGTTGTCAAGACCCGCTGGCCCAGGACAGCCGATCGGTATCACTTGTTCAACTCTCCACTCCTGCGACTATTTGGAGGAACTTTTTCCGTAAGGGCACTGGCAATTCCTTGAACTTCTCCACCAGCCAGTCGATCTTCAAAGCGTCTAAGCGGGTTTCAACTTCCTTAAGCACCTTCTCAAGTCGTTTTGCATGTGGTTCGGTGAGTACAGAGGGCGGGGCGCTTGCACGCACATGAAGTCGGTTTGCGTCTGCAGCCGACATAGACGATACCGTCGCTGCCTCCGCTTCGATGCCACCAATCCAAGCTGTACTCGACTCTTTTCGCCGCTTGGATATGCTCGTTACAAAGTCGCCTATGACCTCTCCAGGTGGCCACGGAATCTCCTTGCCGTCAACGATGCCTTCAGCCTCCTTCCGTAGTTGCTCAGCAAGACTTTCAAATGCCGGCCAACTTAGACGGTCGTCCGCAAGCTGTTTGTGGTCCTCACGGTAAATCCGTAGTGCGCGCCGCATCACCTGCAGGTCCCTAAGATCGTTGGGACAGTTTTCAAAGGCCGTCGTAAGTGCATCGCTTTCTACCAAACACACCTCCAAGTCCTCTTCCGATCGGAGCTTCTGCTTCCAGAGACGGGATGCGCGTTTGACGATTTGTTCTATGGCATCCTTTATCTTTCCCAAGGATTCTGCGAGTTGCGTTCGTACCTCTCCTATGTCGGGCATCTGAATCCGTTGGGACATGCCTTGTAGTTTGGTGGCGTACTCCTTGCCGACCTCCAATAACGCTCGGCTATCCGCAACTCGAACCACGCGATGTGCATCGCGGTGAGCTGTTAACCAAGACCGGACGTCACGGATCAGTTGTCGGGCTTCTACCGCAGTCTCAGCATCGCGTACGATCTGCCCAACGCGTTTCTCCAGTTTTTGACAAAGTGTATCCAATTCCAGCTTTTGTAGATTACCGCCTACTAAACGCAACATTTTGTGCTTAAACTCTCCCACAACATCGGGTGTACCGTCTCTAGGTGTCTGGCGGGCTAGCCACTCCGGGAAACACTGGATAATGGCCTGGCGAGCTCGGTCAATGTGGGGCTCAAGTTCGGCAGCCTGGTGTTCATCCCACAGTGGTCGCTCCTCGGACATCCGGTGGCATAAACTGCGGAGCGTAGCAGCTCCCCACGTAAGCAGGCTGACATCGCGGCGCTGACTCCCGGATTCGAGCTTGCTGAAAGCATCTTCTTGCTTCCGGCCCATGTCGGCAAGCTCTGTTAGAGCTGTTCGGCCGATCTCCTCCAAATGAAGTTCACGATAGACCAACGCCGGCGGGATGGGAACCCGTGTCTTCAGTTCTGTCGCCCGTTCTAGGCAGGCAGCCCTCGCTGTATAGTTCTCCGCCTGCTCCCAATCGTCCAACAGGATTTCCCATTCCGAGGATTCCTCACCGAGCGAAACAAGGTTGACATCTCGCAACGCGTTGATATCGATAAACTTGCCTCGAAATACGCCGTCCTGAACCCATTGTGATATAGCGTACTGCTGTCCGTCGCGAACGACTATCAGCTTTTCCACACGCGGCGCAACAAAAGTTCCGAGGAGTAGCCCTGCCGAGGCAATGTTGGCTCCGTGTGGCGGCATACACAACTGTCGCAGAGCTTGCCCGAGGGGTAGCCTCCGTTCGCCAGTGGCGAGCATGCTATCCCACTTCTCTGTAAGGGTCCGTACCACAGGATGACTCGGACGCGTCCGCACTTTGCCGTTCTGCGCGAAAATGCCCCAGGCATCCTTCAGGACAGTCACGGCTCTATTCTTCAATTTTGTCGGCTTGTTTATCACCGCGTCATACTCGAGCTTCCCGAGGAGAAGTTCCGTGGTGAGCTCTTGGCACGAATCCGCAGCATTTCCCTTGGCAGTGCTGAAGCCATCAAACGGAAAAGTGACTGGGCTTCGATAAATCTGGGAGAACAACTCTGTGCCTGTTGGGCTGAGCCTGTGTGCCTCAGGCTCAGTTTGGAGAGACGTAATGTAACGCCGCTGCTTGATCATCGTTTCGATTTGGCTGCGCAGAACTTGTCGCATCTTTTCCTTGTGAGCCGGAATAAGGTTCCCGAACCGCACGCGATCCTCTTCGCTCACGGACTCATCAAGAACCGCAAGCTCCGCCAGTGCTTCGCCCAAAGTCCCTTCCTCGTCACAAAGCAAGACGACGAGAATAGGTAATGCAGATACACCAGCCTCCCGAGCAGCAGATTTCAGGAGTTTCCTGACGTCAGCATCAATGGCAGCCGAATCTCGGCTCGGCTCGACGTAGCAATAGATGATAGTTCCCCGCGGCTCATCTACCCCAAGGGCAATTTGCCAGCGGTCTGACGCATGTTTGAGATGAAGGTGGAGGAAATCTAAATTCGAGGTCACTCCTTCGTAGCGCCATTCACGAGTTGTAATCTTGTTCTCTTCGGCAAAGTCGCATTCCATATCACTGAGAAGATCACACCATGTCGACGCTTTGCTCGCAAAGAGAGCCGCTTTTCCCACCTCATCGTAGGTACTGGCAACACGCTGCCGGACAAAAGAGAGGAACTGTGTCCGAGGAACGGCGTCGCCAAGAATATCGAACTCCTTGAATGCCTCATCCCATTCGAGAACATTGTACTCGTCTTGAAGAAAGCGTAGTCCCCTATCTGCGGCATTGATATCCAACCCAGCTAGTCTCGACAGAGCCTCGACCGCGTCACCCCGATCAGTAGCCTGCAGTCCCATCTTCGAGGCCAACACGACGGCACGAAGGAGCCGTCGCAAATCATCCGGCAGACCAGCCCCATGGCGCGCGTCGACAGAGGCGTACGCATGGGCGATCGACCCCTGCTGGCCACTCTCCTCAGAGCTAATAAGGTCCTGCTGCAAGGCGTCACACCAGAAATCGGCGGGAGCCAGCAAGCAGTTGCCGTCGTCGGGCACCGAAGAATCCGTGAAACGGTCAAATGCGTCTCCAAGCAGTGCCAGCGCAGAGCGCTCTTGCAGATGCTTGCCTGCGGCCGCGAGGTGAAAAAGAAACCATGTGGAGTATGGAGAAAGCGGCCAGCAGCCCTTACGAATGACTGCGTGAAACTGCTCAGGATCGCCCCAAAGCCTGTGATTGCGAGACTGCGGGAACCAGCTAGCGAGGTTGCCTGCTATTTCCTCTGATTCCTTCTTCGCTGCCAGATTATCAAGCCAGTGATTCAGATTTTCAGGTTTACGCTTTTCCAGAAGGTTCGCAATAAGCGTCTCCAGGTTGATGGAAAGGTAAACGCGGTTGGCCGCTTGATACCGGGTGACATATCGGAGAATCTCGTTCTTATATTCCGGTGCGACCCGCTGAACATAGGCGTTCAACTCAAACTGAATGAATCCAGCAAAGCATGCTGCATTGCCATTGGCCTGAATGCCTTCGAACAAGTCCTGCAGAACGCCACTGCCAGCAATCTGACTTCTGACAGTCGCGAATTCCGTGTACCGCCCGAACTCGTCAAATAGAATCAGGATGGTTCGATACGGTTTACCTTTCCCGCAGTATTCGCGAACCGATACATCGATGATGTCGTGCATAGATTCGCCACGAAGGGCCGCAATTGCCATTCCCCGGGCAGCAAACACGTCATGGACCCTGCCATAGACAAGATCATCCTGCTTTTCAAGTCCTGCCAACACCACATCAATGCTGTCGATATCACAGGCAGTAACAAGCTCCCTCAGTATGTCCTGATTGGCCATACGAACCAGGCTTACAGCCTGAGAGAACCGGGGGCGCAATTCGTCGAGAGGACACGTTTCTAGTCCACTTGCTTTAACCTGCCGGATGATCTGCTGGGTAACCTCAGTCGTCAGGTCAAAGCTCTGCATTCCGTTCAACGCAACCACAAGGCACGGTTGCCCGGCTTCTTGTAGAATTGCGCGTATCTCACTACCTATGGCTTGGTCGGCTGTGTCAATCGCTCCGAGAACACTCCGGGCTGTTTTCCCCTGTGGGTTGCTCAGAAGGGAGGCAAGCGTAAGCCCAAGGTGGGACTTGCCTGTTCCGTATCCCGCAATCGCAAGTGTGAACGGTTGATCTTCAAATCCATAGCAGCGACGTACAACTGAACGGGCAAAGCCTGCGGTATCTTGAAGTCGGTGGCCATGCGTGGTGCCTACGTCGGCTTGTGAAACACCGTGGTACGTGGGGCCATGGAAGATGAAGGCGCCGGATGCTAAACGTGCGCGAGCCTCGTCCGTCCCAAACCAGTCGATGTTAACAGCGCCGTTGAACAGTCGGTCGCCGCGAAACTTCACTATGTCGTGCAACGGCTGAGGCATTTGTCACCCCTTAGAGTAGGTCGTCGTAGATTCGCTTCCAGGTTGATTCGACGGCGACTGCGGGCCTGAGAAGCCAGGGTTCCATGTGTCGGTCTACCTCAATCAGGCCCTTCCTCTCGACCAACTGCAGCACGCGCTGATGATTGCCGATATCCCATCCTGGAATGGTTCGCCAGCCGGCCTTCGCATCTAGATCGGTGGCTGGCACCTGAACAGTCTCGGGGAAGTGATCGGCCATCATTTGGAGCAACCACGCCCCATAGCCAAAGCCGAACTCGTCGCTAACTGGCGCAGGCTTCCGTAGCACTTGCCCCGAGGTCTCGGACAACACCCCACACACGTGGAACGCAGCGTCGTCCTCATACATGCCAATCATCGGCCCAATCAGTCCGGCCTTTTCGACACTGTAGATCAGATTTAGATGGGCCTCCAGTTTGTCGCGGGCGAAATTCATCCCGAGTGACTGGGTTCCGGGGAAGAATGTCTGGTACCACACATCCGCCCCAATGATGGGGCCGCATAGGTTCAGGTGGGCAATCCACTGACTGACGCTTGCTTTCAGGTATGGGTCTTCCAGTAGAACGACCCGGCCAAAGGGCGTCAGTTCGGGTTTCTTCACGGCAGAGCGTTCCTGCCCGGCCAGCCGCAGAAGTCCCATCCCGCGACAGTAGTCCAAGATCGCGGGAACCTTGCCACTGGAGGCGCCGGTCGGAATGCCGGTAGCTGCCGCTATTGCCTGGTAGTCCCCTTCCTGGCCGGAAGCGGCGAATCTCAGCATCGCATGAATGTATTGGCGCTCGGGCTTGAACGTCTTGTGGAAGTTGCGCGGCAGACGATTGTGTCCGATGGTGTCAGACATTGCCGCCCCGCTCCCCCAAGGAAGTGATTCGAACATGGAACGCTTTGACTTCCAGCTTTTTGGTGGCGTCATTCAGGCTCGGGCCAAGTGAATAGCACTCGCCCTTCTTGAGCCCAGCCAGCCTTTTCAACCATACATCCGGTTTGTCGCCGGTAGTCACAGATGCAATCTCCGCGTAAGTTCGCATCTCGGTATCAGCAGGACGAAAGAACAGCTTGTGGGCCGCGTTGAAGAGTCGGTCTCGCTCGTCCTTTTCGAGATTGCTCATGATTTGGGTAGCCAGAATCAGAGAAAATCCGAACTTACGACCCTCTCGGAGCAGTTGGGCAAGTGGGCTTTCTTCGCGGTGGTCGAGGTTCTGGACCTCGTCCAGTACAACAACACGCGGGCTACCCTGAGTTCCCCGTCCGCGATAGAACCAGTACAAGTCAATTAGGCTAAACTCCGTGACGAGGCATCCGGCATCCTTCATGAATCCCGCGAGTTGAAGGACATGGCAGCGGTGAGCGACGTCCGTGAAGAGGCGTTCCCAGCTCTCGGGATCCTCGGCTCCGAAAGGGTTTTGGTCTACAAAAGGCCGGATCTTGCTGATCACGCTTCCCGCGGACTGGCCTACCGTGCCCTTCTGCGCGACAAGATCCTCCAGACGGGGTATCAGATCTTCAAGCGTCATTCCCGCATCGCCGGCATGCTCAAGCCCGGACTTTACGGCTTGGTATAAAGCGGACTTTTGCTGGTCCCCAAAGTTGTAGACCTCAGAGAACACGCCGCTGACGCGCTGTGCTGTTGTTGACGGGACTTCCGGCAGCATTTCTCCCCCGATGATCTCGGCCTGCTGTCGAAAGGGATTGATCGCCAAGGGCTCCTTGCGGACAACATGCTGCACAGGAGACAAGAGGTCCTTAAACTCGGCCTCCAATTGGTTGTCGAAGAAACCATTTGTGTAGTCGACAATCAAAGAGTTCTGGTTGCTGCGTCCGAGCTCAAACAGCAGACACTGAATCGTGTATGTCTTGCCCATCCCAGACGATCCAAAGATGAGCATATGCCGGTTGTTCAGTTCCTTATGCCCGAACTCCCAGTACACTTTCCGCGAGCCGGTAGCGGTCGTACCCAAGATGATTCTGTCCGGTACTTTGGATGGCAGCGGAGCGATCTCGTCCTGTGCGACGGTTGCCACCGGCCTAGCGCGCCCGCTAAGTATCGAGGGACCTAGCGGAATCTCGTTATCTGGCTGTGGAATGCCTTCAGGGCCAGCACCGCCCGGCTCCTCCTGTTCAGTTACAGGGTGACAGGTGGCCGAATGAAAGGCGACGTATCCGCCTTCCCAGGGCAACTCGGCACCGCTGGCTGTTTTGCAAAGTGAACGGACGAATTCGCTTCCGGCGGACACAACAGATATGCCAAGTTCCTTTCCCTCCACCAAGTAGGGCCAGACATCGGTTTGCGAAATGCCGGGTGTATTCTGATCGGTCCAGTACGTAATTGCGGCCGCGCGCCACTCGATATCGTAGTCGCCCTCCGCCAAGCGTTCGAGTGCCGTCAGCACACACCTTTGATCTCGTTCGATGATCTCAGCCTTGCTCGCAATCAGGCGGTGGAGCTGCAGCCACCAGTATCGCTGATCCGGCTTTTCATCCTCTACACGGTCACCGCTAACCCGAGGTAGGAAGACAGCAGTCAAATGCCGTATTCCGTTCTCCAGTTGTTCACGCGCCTTGTCGAGATGCGAGTCCGACATCTTTGCCAGCTTGCACTCAATCAGTCGCATGTCCAAGCAAAGGCGGCCGTCGTTGCCAATTCGGGCGACGATCCAAAGCAAATCCGGTCGAGTACCGGTCTCGGCCGAATCGAACCAGTGTTGATACGCGTCTAGAGATACGATCTGGTCGCAGAGAACATCGCCATCCGCCCGCAACAGCTTGCGGGTAAGCGAGTAGGCCATGAAGTCCCGCACATACTGTCCTACACCAGTCGCGCGAACGAGGGACAAGCCAGAGAGCCGCCGGGACTCTGCGAGAACGCTTTCCGCGATCATCTGGTACGTATCGGGCGTCCACCCGCTGTATACTTCCCCAATTGACGCGTTGAGCTTGTGGAGCACATCAGAAAGGCAGAACTGTTCGGTAGAAATCGTGAAATTAGCTTCCCCATGCGATCCGACACCCGAGCCAAAACCGATGATCTCTCTCGCCTCTTTCGTGTCTCGCCCCTTTTCGGCGATCAGCCGCTCATCAATGTTCGGATCGATGCAGACGAGCCATTCCGCCCTTTGGTGCAGTGCGTCCACCACGCCCTGCCATGGCGTGTAGTCTCCATAACCAAGTACCACATGGTGGGTGTTCTGCGGCGTCTCGCGGCTCCTCAGGCGGGCCATCAGCTCAGCATGGTGTGTAGTCAGACGGAATTGGCGATTGCTCAGAATACGTGCCCGCTGCAGCCTGCGACCAGGGTCGCGGAACGCACAAAAAGACTTCTCCAGAATGGGGAACTTCAGCGTGCGAGTCCTGACATCGTACGGTTCCACGAGTTCAAAGTCGTTGCCCTGACTTCCTGCCCGAATGAAACCATTTAGGAAAGCGATATCGACCTGAAGCCTGTCGGTAACCAACTGCGTGAACTGCCGATAATAATGCTCCGGAGAGACAATGCGATGTGCAACCGACAGAGTTGTTCGCCTGTAGTGGGCCAGGGACGCTTGAGTTTCAGCCGCCTCCCATCGCTCCCTCCATTGTCCAACCCATCGCGCCACACTGCTGTCGTCACTCGACTCGGTGAAGACGGTCACCGCCATCGCATAATCCTTCATCGATGCCGGCCGTTCCGCGCACACCCCCTTGAGGTATTCGTCCACTGCGGCGATGACGGGCTGAATGTCCTGATTCTGGTAAACGGCAATGTTGAGACCGTCGTCAGCATGTGGATGGAGTTTGCGATAGTCGTCGAGGATACGACAGATGAGCATTGATTCCCGGCCTCTGCGGAACAGCTCCGTATCGCTGATGTCATCCTCGTCAACCGCATCGTAACGGAGCAACAACCGTGTCGTCAGCGACGCCTCGGTATCTCCCGCCGAGCCGATTCGGTAGATAAGGCTCTCACCTCGCACGTCCGTATCGAGCACTCGGTTCCTGTCCTTAATGAGCCCCGAAAGGGGCATCTGGATCGCCGCTAGGTCGACGTAGCCCTGCCACACCAAATCGCGAAAGGATCGAGCCCCTGGGGCTCTAAGTTCTCGCGCGGCAATGGTCGTGAAGGACGTGAGAAGATAGAGGATGTGTGCCTGGAGCATCTCCAGCAGGGCCGGGTGCAAGATGGTCACAGCGCACGATGGTTCGTGCGCCTCCCACATCCACCGATCCCCTTCCTCACTCCGTCGGCGGGCGATGATCTGGAAGGAACGGAAGAGCAACGCCGCCAAAGGACTGCTGGCGCAGGTTGGATTCCTCAAGTACGCGTCGCAGGCTTGCTCGTAGGTCTTCCGAAGGCCATCCCAGACGTCCAGGAGGGCCGTGTGAAGACCATTAGTCTTCGCGTCTTGGATGAAACGGTCGTACTCGAAGGCAAGTTTCTGCACTATGGGCAACAATGCATCGTGCTTATCAAGGTCGCGAGCGGACAAGAGATTGCAGACGCGGTCCCCTTCGTCATGAATACAATGCAGCAGCACACGACGAGTCTCTTCATCGTCCTTAGCCAGCATCAGCTCTTCATAGTAGGGAACGTGGAAGACAGGGAGGCAGTACCCGTCTGCTCCGGATACGGCGTCGGCTCCCCATCGAATCAACTCATCAGCCACCCGGTAGGGCTGAATCTCCGGGAGTCGCCATGCAAATTGTCTAACGACAGGATTATCCCAGCCTTCGCCTTGCACGGTGACGGCGAAGTGCAAGAACGGCTCGGAGTTTCGCGCTGACTGACAGTCCACATCGGGGCGCACCAACTCGGACTTGAGAGCAACGGTTCGCCCATCAGAGCAGAAGCGAGATGTGTCTATCCATTTCTCAATGAACCGATCCACCCCGCCGAGCAATCGGGTTAGGTAACCAACCGCCTTGTTCCTGCGCTCTTCAGACGACTCGCCGTCGCAGTCGTGCTTGAACAGGCGAGATTCGATTTGGATGCTCTTGAGGATCTCGTGTGCAAAAACACCGCGTTCGTTGGCGGCACGCTTGAACTCGCCCAATGTAGTCCACAACGCACTGAGCACCACTTCCACAGGCCCCCCGCTCAGCTTGCTGATCGTCTTCTTGGGCGGGTCGGGGTCTTTCGGCGCGCGGAAGGATAGGATCCGGTCCCTGATGGTAACGAAATCGCATCCGAGGAGGTTTGTCCTGCACGTGCGATCAGCCGTTGTGACGTACTGTTTGAGACCTTCGACGAACTTCTGGTCTGTCGCAAACGGCCGCCTCTCAGCCGGGTCGAACACCTCGCCAAGCGGATTGATCTCGACGAACGCATCGATGGCCTTTATCGCTTTCTGTCGATTGCGCTCTTCGAGAAAGGCATCGTACGCGAAGAATGCCAATGAATCGTCCAGGTAGGTGCCGAACGCCCGCCGACTCGCAAACTTGTATGTGCTGAATTCGGGCAGGTTGAATCGCCCCAGGCTAGTCAGCAAAACCTTCTCCGCATCCCGGCCATCTTGCGCCGCGGACAGATCGAGATCTTGTAGTAGCATACTGACCTGGAGGACGTCAGCCACCCCTCGTTCGACGAGAGGCTGGAGAACCCAGTCGAAATGCTGCACCGTATCATCGTCGTACCCCACGGATGGATCTAGTGCGGCACGGATCCACTTGGCGAAACTGCCACCAAGCTCATGCTCCCAGATCGTCCGCAGATCGCAATGATGAAAATCGGCCATACTGGAAGCGTCCGTAACCCGATCGACGCCGATCAGCAGCACAACCGTCAGAGAACCACCACCCGGCATGAGGTTGCGGTAGCTAGTCAGGTTCTCCTTGTCGTCGAACCACCCCTTGTCGGATACAACGTGTGCCACTTCTCTGAAGGAAAGGGCGTCCGAGTTCATCCACTCATGGGCCAACGGTACTGAGACCTTGATAAGTGGTGGGCAGGTGTTTGGTCTCTCGGCGCAATAGGACGCCAGGCGGTTGCCTATCTCCAGGACAACACCCGGCGGCAGGCTGGGCATCATGAACATTAACCTGCCGCCAGCGCCGCTGTCACCGGCGTACTGTTCAATCTGCCGGCGCATATATTCGAAACTGCTATTTGCAAAAAACCTCATGCCAGCCTCTCCCCACCATTGAAGGGATTCGTGACGAGAGAACACGAGTCGGAAAGACGAATCAGCATGCCCGAGGCGTCCAACATCTTGGTCAACCACGCGTCCGCATCGCCGCCGAGGGTTGTGAGCCGGGGCGTTCCGGACCACAAACAGGACTGCCCGATTGTCTCGTCGTCAACGGCCAGCCCGTGGTGGGCGAAAATGAGTTTCTTGAAGCTCTCGAAGGTAACCCGCTCCCCAGGCCGAATGGTTGCCAGCACCAAATAACGCAATAGTCTCTCGTTGAGCACAAACCGCGCTCCTGCGCCCCTCTTAGGAACAACCAGGCCGATGCGCTTGGCAACGGTCAGAAACAGCTTGTGTCCGTAGCGGCTGTCGGCCTCCTTATAAATCTTGCCGACTTCGTTGTCGCTCACCCCCGCGAATCCATCCCGGATACTGGGGTGCCGAATTGCATCGTGAATCATCCGTTGCACGGCGTTGACGTTGCGACGGGATATCTGTTTCACCGCCGTGTGCCGACCGGCCGGGTCTGAGATAGCCCACACATAAGCGAGCGGACCTGCCCCGGCTTCGCTATTATTTGCCCGCGTCGTATACCGAGCGCTTTGCGCGCAGAGGCTCCTGAGCAGTTGCATGGCACAAGCGATCTCAAGCAGTTCCAACCGCTCAATGGGGTCGACAACCGCTTCGCACAGCCGCAGCAACTCGACGCCAAAGAGAATTCCCTCGCGCCAGCTCTCTTCGGGACACCAGCCACACGACGTGAACTGCGGTTCGTTCGTGTTGGGTTTGAAATCGGTATGCTGCGCCGTCTCCGCGTCGACGCCCGTATCCAGAAACGTCGCCAGCTTGCCGACCGTTTCGGGACAAGCATCGAGAACGGTACTGAGTCCGCGTGCTAAGGCGGGATGTAACTCTTCCGGATCGCTTTCTCTGGAAGAAAACCCGATTCCGGCTTCACTAAACCATGATCTTACCGAGACGGGTTCCTGGCGAAGTGCGTTGCAGAGCTGCAAATACAGAAGTTCGCCGCCACGAGCCAGGAAAATCTGCTGGCTGTGAGAAAAGAAAGGCAGCGAGGCCTCCCAATCACACACGTTTGCCCTTGCAGCCTTCGTCTCTTGCCATATGCTCTCACCCCCAATTAGTTCCCGAGCAATTGGCAGGAAACTCGCTGCGCACCAGGTTCTCTTTCCGCCGACACCCTGGAACCCGAGGAAAAGGTTTTCGAGGGTTCGCAGTACCTCCATCTTGTCCGCCCCCCCGGACAGAGCAAGGTGCCTGCCGTCCGAACACACACTTATCAATTTGCGATAGTGGTCGCGGTGGGCATGATGCCTTGTCTCCAATCGAGACGCACCGAGAAACGCAAAGAGTTTGAGGTTCAAACGAGCCTGAGGCGCGTACTCCAAGCCGGTTCCAGCGGGCCATGATCGCAACAGCCCAAGGTCCGGCAGCAAGGACCCTGCCCCCAGCTTCTTGCGATCTACCCTCTTCTCGGAGACAGCCACCAGCAGCAATTCCAGCAGCAGCTCAGAAACAGTCTGATCCGCGAACAAACGAAGCCCAAAGCATTGGATCGCTGGATTTCGCTCCTCAACTCCTCGTTGACCTGTGATTGGTGGGAAAGGCTTAACCATCAGTCACCTCCAGCCGATTGCCGCGGACAGCGAATATTTGCCGCCGGAAGGTGTGATTCGTACGCAATCGCACCAGCATGATATCGTCGCCCTGCTTTGACGTCGAGCGGCGAATCAACTGACCTTTGAAACGCTCAAGTCTGTCCACGTAGGATGCCTGCAAATCCTTCCCAACTTCCCCCTGATTTCGCATCATGACGTAGTCCAGGAAGGGAAGACCCAGAGAAAGCAGTAAGTCACCCGACCGTGCGCGGCCGTCCAGGATCAGCTCTCGGCGAATACCACCGACACCGTTGTCGTCGCTCACAAGCCGGACCTGAAAATCATCTTCCGGGTATCGCGCCAGTACAACTTGGGCACTCTGGCGGACGTCGTGGGAACGGCGGCTCAGAGTGACGAAAAGGTGGCGATCAGATACCGCACCCTCGGGCAATCTTACCCCTGTAAAGTGTTCCTGAAGAACGTGCATGACTCGCCGGTGCAAGGATGTTGTCTCTTGCAGGCTCAGCGTCTCGTCCGTTTGAGTCTGCCAGCGGGCAAAATCGAGGAGCATCACCGACTTCAAAAACGCTTTGAGGAAACTGCCGTCATCACCGTCGTCAAAACTGTGCAGGAAGAACACCGCTCTTCGGACCTGCTCACGAGCTTCCGGTGCTGTGATCGCATCATTGGATGGCGCCCCCGCACCGATTCTTCGAAGCGTGTCGAAATCATCGGGAGCCGTGACAGAACGCAACTGGAACGTGAGGCCGCGACTCCTCAGCCACAGTTTTCGCTCCCACGTCGGACATGGCTGAACGCCGAACTCTTGCTCCCGGATCGCGCGCACTGCCCGAATCTGCGTCGCCGGTCCATCGACTTCCTTGCCATTGTCGCCGAAGAACCGATTGAAAAACATGAATTCCGCCATCATCGGAGGACTGGCCCTTTGCGACATCTTCACGACATCGTCGTAGCTCAGTCCCGATGTGATCATGTAGGCCATGTGCGCACACAATTGACGCAACGTCAGTCGTGTGCCATATTCGTACATTCGGCGATACGCCAGGAAAAGCCGCTGTGTTACAATCTGTTGGTTCGCTCGGATCAAAGCCACGTTCCGCAAGACAGGGCAATGGCTCCGACACTCGGCAGAGCTGCAGGCCTGCCACCGTTCGGCAGCAAGCATGCGACCGAAGATCTGTTCGGCAATGCCGAGATTGTCACACATCGCGATGTTGATGACCACGAACGACGCATCATGGAACGGAACATCGCTCGGCCGGAGAGTATTCATGGCCCCCAACAAAGTGCTTTCGATCCACATCCCGTCGCCCTCACAAGTGAGTTCATGGGCCTTGAAAGCATCCAACAGCGTCCCTGTATTCGATACCAGGAAGAACCTCTTACCAGCGGGATCCAGCATTTCTGAGAGCAAGGCAGCTCGCTCGGCCCGAGACCATTCGCTGAAGTCTTTTACAAGGCTGACGGCTAGTGCTGGTGTTGATACATCTTCTCTCCGCTTCAGGGGCTTAACCAGCGGTTCAGCGACAGGCAGGTCGGTCAACCGCTTGAACAGCTCGACAACAATGGTCGACTTGCCGTCCCCGGCGTGGCCCGTCACGATCACGTGGCGTCTTGCTGTACCGAGGAAGATTTCCTCGATTGTCTTTATGAGCGGATGCGGAACGTGAATAGAGTTGAAGAACGGATTGCACGCCTGAGATTCGGCCAGTGCGTTGTCCGTCTCCGCGTTACGGCTATGGAGGGAGTTGAGGTAGGACACGAAGGGATTGGGATCGCCGCCAACGGCCGGCAACAATGTCAGTCGTTCAGGCTCTTGTGAGGGCTCGGCCGAGATGTCCGCAGCCGTTACGACGACTTCCGGTACTACGGTCACCGTCACGGGCTCCTTCTGAGCTAATGCAGCCTGGAGCGAGTGACGCATTTCGGTTGCCGACGCAAACCTCTGCACCGCATCCGAGGAACTCCCCTTCTGCAGCCACTCCATGACAGCAGGCGAAACCCCTGGCACTGCGTCTTCAGCTTCGCCTGGCCGACATCCTACCAACCATTCATGTAGCGTGACTGCCAACGCATAAAGATCGCCATCTTCGCAGTACTTACGGTCTTGGCCCAGCCTCAGGTCGGGTGCGACATAGCCCTCCGTGCCCTCGTACGTTCCTATGTGCGGTGCCGAGGCAGCGCCAAAGTCCACGAGGACCGGACGATCCCCCTCATCCAACAGGGTGTTATCGGGCTTGACATCATTGTGGAGTATCGGGCTGGGGCGGCCTTCTTCGGCATTCTGATGCAATGCCGCCAAGGCATCCAAAATCTGACTCGCCACTCGGCAGAAACGATCTATATCCGGGCGCACGCCATCAACAACATCATCGCGGAGACTCCTCTCGGAGGCCCAATCAAAAGCGATGTAGTATCGGCCGTCGGTCCATTGGTTGTAGGAATCCACACGAACGATGGATGAATGATGGATCGCTGCGGCAAAGCGCTGTTCATCCACGACGCGTTGCAGAGGGACATCGCAGTTGAAAAGCTTCAGCGCTACCTGGCGTCCGCGAACGCCCACGGCGCGATAGATTTGTGACTCCGCACCGCACTTCAGGAACGCCTCAATGGCGTAAAAGCCGGATTGCTGTGCCGCGGCAAGTCGTGGATTGGCTTCGCGCATGACGACGGGCGGTGCTCGATCGGCCTCTAGTTGCTTCGCAACCTGCATCGCGTCTCCCGGCCTGCCGTCGGGATTCTGCTGAACCAGGTCAAACACCAGATCCACGAGCGTCGCCGGCACCTGCTGTTTGACGAGTTCCTGCCGATGAGCCGTCGTAAGCCGACCGCCGGACCGCTCCAAATCCGTAGAACAGCCGAACGGTCGCTTCCCGGTGAGCATTTCATAGAGAATGACCCCGAGACTGAACAAGTCGGCCGTGGATTCGGGAACTACGCCACCCGAGTAGATTTCCGGAGCGATATATGGTGTCCGCTTGAGCTTAGTGGCATCCGGGATAACTGTCACGCGGTCATCCTCGAGCTGGAACGATAGATCGAAATTCATCAGCTTTGGGATATCGTCCACCATGAGCACGCTCTCGGGCGACAGAGCCCGATGGACGACACACTCCTGATGGATCGCATGAAGTCCGTGGGCCAGACCTGCAGCAATCTTCGTCGCCCGCTCCGCCTTGAGCCTCTCTTCCCGCTCCAGGACATCCCGGAGCGTTCCCGTCTCGGACCAGTCGCTTCCCTCGACTACATAATTGTTCTCGTTTGGAATGGACCACACCTTCAGCACGTTCGGGTGGTCACCAATCTTCGCAACGGCATTCAATGTTGCGGTCGCCCGTTCGTGTGCCAGCAGCCTCTCCGCTTCCGTCCCGTCGGTCGGCGGGAAGAAAATACGCAGCCGGCTGAGTCTTCGGTGACGAATATCGGTGCGCTTTGCAACGACTTCCGCTCGATCCACATGTTGATACAGCCGCTCGACGATTTCATACCCAGGGAACACGAAGTCCCGCGGCGGGGCCGACGTGTGTAGCTTCCTGACATATTCAGCGAAAGCGTGGCACTGCGCTTCGGTAAGGAATGAACTGGTTGTGTTCCGCTGGTTCTTGAGATACTCCAAAAAACGGTTGATGCTGTCGAACGTCGGATTATGTACCGTTGTCTTGGAGATTGATGCTCCATCGGCCGACACGTCCGGGTTCGTCAGGATGACGACCGACTCGAAGTAGACTGACGGAAACTGTGGAAAATGTCGATCGTAGATGCCCCTTAACAGCTTGGCCTTGAAGTTGTTCGCCTTGTGCGGATCTGCTTTGAAGAAGGAGCCGTTCTGTAGCCACGAATTCGGCCGGATCTCGATGCGCCCACTCCAATGCTTGAGTTCGCCCACATAAATTCCGAACCGTGAGACAACGGCGAGGTCCACCTCAAAATAGCGATTGGACTGTGGATCGTGAAGCTCCAGATTCGCCAGTACCTCACCGAGTCCATGTAATTCCACATGCCGCCGGATGTCGTCCAAAGCGGCTGCTTCGTGCGCAAACAGAGATCGCGACTCTTGCCACGCCGCCACCGTCCCGATCCGGCTCGGCCCCTGCGCCGGCCCGATCCTTGCCAATTCCTCCCGAAGAAAGTCCTCTATGTGTGAATTGCCGCTTGGGTCCCTGAGACAAGCATCGCAGTTGTCATCGAGATAACCCGCTTCTACCGTTTCGAGAAGGTGCCGGAGTGTCAGCCGCATGTTTGGCGAGTCGCAATATTGCCTAAAAAGGCTCTCCTTTCCAGGCTGCAGTTTTAAGAACCACAACCCATCACTGGTTAAATGGAAGAAGGGGTACTCAATAAGGATAGTATCGGGCTTACTGTCGGGGAGAACCTCCCGTGCGACGCTGGAGAATGCCGTAATTAGCCCATCGTCGAGAGAAATGAATTGCGAGCGAGACGGATTATTCCTGTAAAGTCGTGCAAGGGTTAGAAGAAAAAGAAACTTATGTGGACTCTTCGCACCACCCACACTGTTAACCCGAATGCACTTGAGACACTCGATCATTTTGTCAGTGTTGTCATGCGCACTCACAGTTGTACCCTCCCCACATACTCTGGATTAGGCATGGAGTTCTCAGGCATCAGGGATAAGATGCGTTCAGCCGCTCGGGCTATGGAGCGTACGGTTGCATCAACATCAGATGGGGAATTGCCGCGCCCGAAACTAATGCGAACAGTACATTCCGCATACTCCCAAGGAATCCCCATCGCAAGAAGCACGTGTGAGGGCTCCGGCGCACCAGAATTGCAGGCCGAGCCATCACCGATGCACAGATACGGCATATTAGCCATTAGCATGGTCGCTGGAATACCGGGTATTGTTAAGCTGGTTGTTCCCGGCAACCGCTCCGCATGAGAAGCGTTGATCCGCACGCTTGGCAGAATTCGCGCGATCGCCTCCTCAAAACTACTCCGAAGTCCTCCTATTCGCTCCCCGTCTTCCGCCAACTTCTGCCGCGCTAGGCGGCAAGCCTCTCCAAAGCCGACGATCCCTGGAACATTGAGCGTTCCGGGGCGCAAGGCGCCTTCCTGACCGCCTCCACGGAGCAACGGCTCGATGGCGGCCCGGGCGGTGCCTTTGCGCACAAAGAGGATTCCAACACCTTTGGGTCCATATGCCTTGTGCGCGCTAAAGGATGCGTATTCAAAACCCGCATCGTCACACGACACGGGAACCTTGCTTAGCAACTGGGCCCCATCGCAGTGAAACAGCGCCCCCTTCGCGTGGGCCATTGCGGCCAACTCCTTCAGCGGCGCCAGCACGCCCACCTCGTTGTTCGCACCCTGAACGGACACGATCGCTGTATTCTCGTCGATGGCGTTGGCCGCCACACCCAAGTCCACCACACAATTATCGTCAACTGGAAGCTGCACGACCTCAAACCCGCCCGTGGCAAGCGCTCGGCATGGCTCGCTGATGGACTTGTGCTCCACCATTGTCGTGACCACCTTCTTGCGCTTGGTGGCCAGGGCCGTAACCCCCGCCAATACCATATTGTTGCTCTCGGTCGCACCACTCGTGAACACGATTTCATCAGAGCTACAGCCAATCAACTGAGCGACCAGGTCACGAGCGCAATCGCACGCGATGAGTGCGCGCCGGCCCATCCGATGGAGACTTGATGGATTGCCATACTCCCGAGACAAGTATGGCAACATTGCCTCGATCACCTCGGGCGCACACGGCGTGGTTGCGTTGTGATCCAGGTAAATCTCATTCACGGCTTGTCGGACCTTTCAGGGGAAGCTCACAGATGGCATACCAAGCAGCCAGGTGAATCATCATCAAAGACCTGTAGCAGGGAGGAATTCTTTCCCAGACAGTCTGACGTCTGTAAAATCCGCTCTTCGTATTCTCTCTTTATCTCGGCAACGCGATCTTCTTCAGCAAGATCCCGCAGACTCTCGCCCTGTACCCAAGTAAAGATTTCGCCAGTCTCTGGGTCAGTTCTTTCATACGAAGCAGCCTTCCAGAACAACTCCTTATTCGTCTCCAGCAACCCTACCCATTCGCGCCTCTGTTGAAAGAAGCAGAAGTAGCACCCAGATCGCGAACGCCAGCGATAGTACGTGGGCAGCCCGAGGCCGCTCTCCTCCAAGATGCGAAAGACGTCCGCTTTTCTGATGTTGTCTTCAATGAATGGGTATCGCGCCGTGATGTTTGGCTTTGTGGAGATGTAGCCTTTACGATGGAGTTCGTCAGCCCTGATGCCGATGTAGCTCACTACCGGATCGTCACCTACAAAGCGCTCGAATGGTTTGATCTTGAGCATACGTGTGCACCATCGCGTGCGCGGATCAGGAAGGACACCGCGGTAGATATCTAGGTAGTGTTTGAACGGCCTATCTGGGTTTAGGACGGTAATCTCCTTTCCCAGAAAAGCTTCTAGTCGACGCAGATACTCGTGCGTCTCGCTCAGTTCCTCTCCTGTGTCGCAAAACACATACTCCACATCCGCCACGCGGTTCTTCATATAGACAGCCAACGCTGTACTATCTTTCCCCCCGGACAGGGAAAGGATATTCCGACCCGACTTGCCGTTGGTTCTGTTATTTGCCGCGGGCATTGCGACACTCCTTGGTTCTCTACGATACAGTTCGCTGCGTGAGGATTTCAAACGCCGCTCGAATTATGGCTGGCTGCACCGTGTGGTTTCGGTGCTGTAAGTAACTCTCGATCTCGTCGGCGAGATGCTCGGCCTTTTTACGGTCTGCCACCTTAAGTGATTGCAGTTCGGAATCCTCATTATGAAAATGAAGGGCGGCAACGGCTTCGCGAAACAGAAGCCCGAGACTCTCGGCGATTGCGGGGAAGCGGTCAACGTCAGCATCCGTCCAGGTGTGAGGAGGACGGTTTGCAACCAGTGCAAGTACTGACTCGATCGCGTTTTGGTCATTATTGGACTGCGCTACGCGGCGGACGAAGGGAAGAAGAGTGGGGTGTGTTAGGCCCGGCTCCAGTTCGCACGCACGCTCCTTCAATCCAATCCACCCCTGCGAACCGGCTGAAAAACCGCAGGCCTGAAGAAGCGCGTCGCGTGCCGTGTTCACTACCAGGGGCGTGGCGCTAGTCCACTCTTGCAAGGAGCGATTCAGTGCGGCAAAGAACTCATCAATATGATGGTGGGCTGACCGCCCCTCCTCAAATGCGGCGATCCCGAGCGACTCCGGCAGTTCAGTGAAAAGAAATCTGTCCGGTGATCGAGCATTGAGAAACGCTTGTCGCATTGCCTGAGTTGGCCCCGACAGCTTCATCGTACTTCGTGCAAACTCTGGTAGCCCTTTCACCATGCGGAACAAAGCCCGCACGACGGGCACAGTTGCTGGTTCGACAGCCAAGCCCTTGGCAATGCGTTGTACGACGGCCGATCTGCCCCCAACCAGGCGGCAACCAGCAATGGCGAAGAATTCGGGACGCCGCACCAGGACCTCAAAATCGGTTATCCTCGGCTCGGGCAGAAACGTGCCTTCACGGTACAGAGTGACCTCGGTCGAATAGACATTCAGGAACGCACACAAGAGCACCGGATGCAGGCCATCGGGAACGCCATACGGTGGTTCGGCGATGGCCCGATCGAGTGCCTCCAAAGGAAGTGGCTCAGGTCGAGCTTGAAAAACCAAGTCATGCAGTTTCTGCCACACCGGCCTTAGTTGGCACGGGTCTGTGGCCGTAGGCGCGGCGAAGCGCCAACCACCTTGCGAGTGCCGGCGATGCAGTCCTGTTGCCTTCAGCACAGACTCATACATGCTACGCTCGGGTGGATAACCCTCCAGCCCAAGGTTCTCCTTGTCTGCGGCGGTAAGCATGCGCTCCAGTAAGTTGCGACGCGCCGCGGCTGCCGCCGACGAAAGCATTCTCCGAGCAATCAGTTCATTTTGAATTCGCGGGCACTCTGCGTAAAGCTGGTCACAGACATCAGAAAGAAGGTGAGATACTTGGACAGGTGTTCGAACCTTCTTTCTCTCACCCATGTAATACCAACAACACTGACTCCCGGCGGGCTCGTCTCGCGGATCCAGCAATCGACTCAGGTTTTTCATGAGCAACTGCTGCGTGTCAGCGAGGCGGCTGGCAAGTTCACGGCGGGCAACCCTGTCGTCGCGCAGTTCGGGGGTGTTCTCCCATGCCCATTTGAGCGCCGCCAACTCAGCGACCATGGCGCGCAGTTCACCGATCTCTTGTGGTATGGCAAGCAACATCGAAGGGCTGACAGGAGTTCCTGCAGTGGCACACCGTTTGAACTCCTCAAGTTGGGCCCCGGAGGAAGAGAGGCACACCGTGATCAGGCCACTAGCGCCAGCCTTCATGGCCGGCTGGGTCGCGATCTCAAGTGGATCGTCGACATAGCGCATTTGGAAGTATCGAAGAGCACCCGTCTCGAAGCTGTGCCGCCGAGCAACGACAGGCCGGGCGGGGAGGTACTGCTGAATGGCGTCGGCGAGCCGAAGATCGGTGCGGATTCGCCTCTCCCCCTCGTGTATCCTCTCCTCGATATCGACATCGCTGCCCTCCCAAATCCGGTAAGTCTCATTGAACCGCCGATAGTTCAGGATTGACCGTTCAGTCAGAGACTTTAGGCCGTTGGATACCTCTGGACATGACCTCGAATCCCCCGCGGCGAACGCCACGGCCGTTTGGCTGGCGCCTAGATGGCAAAAAGCACCAAGCGTACTTAAGATTCCGACGGTCTTCACGAGCTGTGATTGCAGTTCAGTAAGATCATTCTTCCTGTCCAGAATCTCGGCCGCTTCCAACCACCGACGCGCTTGAGGCTGCCGGAATAGGCCAGACCCGAAGTTGGCGATGAAGTAGTCGAAAAGATCATGGAGACGGATGAATTCAGGCGACGCGCTTCTTGGAGTGTGAGCGCGCAAAAAGTCCTGAAATCCTTTCGGCTCATGACTGCTCAGGTACGAAAACAGACTGCGTTCGTTCTGGGCGAATCGGTGAAACAGGTATGGAAGGGCAACCAGCGCCACCGGATGAAGAGGATATGCTCGGACGCACACATCGACGAACTCGTCTGTCTTCATACCATGCGGACAGACACCTATCGCCATCGCCTGTTCAGCAAAATCCTTGAGTTGTCGCCTCAGGGGTGGTGGCATGTCGCCAGACTTCCACTTGATTGCGGTGGCAATCATCCTGATTACCTGTTCCGGGGGCTCCAAGAACGCCACGTCTTGAAAGCGACCTTGGATCTTGGACCACTCGGTACGAGACAACAAATCCAAGTGTCGCCCATACTCCTCGAACGACTGGTGAAGCATCCCAAGTACCAGCACCGGTGACTCGCCACTCCTGCTGGCATGCTCTGCGAGTTCCTGCAGGACGAACATATCGCCCTTGTGCGGCCTGTGCGCGGCGTACTCGAAAAGCTTCCCGAGTTCGTCGATGAGCAACAGGATGCCCGCATACCCGCGTTTAAGTATGACGCATGTCAAATCGGCAACGCAATTCACCACCTCACGAGTATCGGGAACTGCATCTTTCCTGGCCGCCTTCGAGAGCGACTTTGCCCTGTCTGCGACTCGGGCCAAGGCTTGGTTCTTCGATTGGCTGCATGCCGATATAATCCCTTCGAGCAGGCAGACACTCGCCGGCACTCGTCTCGCCGTCATCAAGACGGGGAACATGAGTTTCTGGCCGTTCCGCCGTCGTCTGATCTGCTCAAACTCGTGGCCACGAAGCGGGTCGACTTCTTTCAGTTTTCGCACGGCGGAGGTGCCGGTAGATCCCTCCGAACAAAGTAGCCGCGTGAGGAATACGCCAAACGCTGACTTGCCCACGCCGTAAGGGCCGGTGACGGTCCACGCACGATTGGTGGAACGGTCCTCCAGACCTTCCGCAAGCTGCCGAAGAATCTGACGCGCTGTTGGCGTGACGATGTACTCACCGTTTTGGCTGTCCGCGGGAAAATCCTTTTCCAGATTCACCGAACGCAGGAACCGTCCGCCAATCTCGATGCAATCCACAAGCATGTGTCGTTCGGCAGTCACTTTCGCGTCTCCTTCCCGTAGTACCGGCTGAGCAGTCGGCACGCATCGAAAGGACGGTTGCGGTAGATTTGCTTCAGACCGGCGGTTTCGTCCAACAGGACGTCTCCTCGCGTTAGGGCGGCGATCTCTTCGATGTACTGGAGCAGGCTGTTCTCGTCGAGCTTGAATACTTGCCCGGGGCTGTTCGTCCCATAGAGGCATTCTTGCACGTTTAACGTATTGCCGCTTTTTTGGGTCCGGTCAAAGTACTCGCCAAGCGCGAATGCCATGACCTCGGCTGGAAGTGATGGCTTAGGACCAATCGCGAATCGGTAGATTTCCCCGTCCGGATAGAGTTGGACTAGGTCCAGCGCCAATAGCGGGCAGTCGAACGTCTCCTCTGCGAGTGTCTGTTTGGACGAGCCGTTAGACGAGCTGTACGTCCTAATGAAGCAGTCGATGTCCCTTGCGAGGGAGCTTTCCTGCACTCTCAGCGAGTGCTTGGCTGCAAACGACAACACGTATTCAACGACTTCCCTCTTGCTGAAATCAGGCCTGAAGAACTCGCCGAACATCAACTGCCATGTCGTGCCGACGTGGGGGTTGGTGACGAGCAGCCAATGAACCAGCCAAAGAGAAGCGTCGTCTTCGAGAAAAGGATCCCACTTAAGAAGGAGCTTTTTCCCAAGGTCAGAAACCCGGAAGGCTTGCGCGCCGTCGTCACGGTACTCCTCGATCAACTGCGTGACCAGGCACCAATGTTTGATGCTCTCGACCATGTTCTTGCCGACGCCCAATCGCACCAGGGCGTTTTCCTGCAGGAACACGCCCGGGCATTGGTCCACAGCCCGCACTCCCTTTTCCAGCCATCCATGCCGGAAAACGAATGTCTGATGTCCGGAGAATTTGTATTTCTTCCCGTTCCCCACCGACGTAACCTCGCAAAATTGGGTTCCTCGGACCGAAGATGTTTCTTCGCCCCCGATTGGGGAGGTGCGCAACCCGTCCGTCTCCCTCGTACCGCACGGCCGCAGCGATCGAAAGGCCGCCGCCAGATAGACGGTCGTCAAGTCGTTGCTGCCCTGCCATTTATAACGTCAATATACCCGCTCGAAGAACGCCCCTCAATCGGCCCCCCCTGAAGGAAAATGGCCTTTGACAGCGCAATACATCGAGTACCGCAAGGGCAAGCCACAGCCGGTGAGCTTGCCGGCCAAGTGATCAGCCGACACATGCGATTGTCGCGGATCACCTGACTTTTGCAATGGCCGGTGGGAGCGACGCACGGGGCAAGAGAACGTGGTTGCACATCAAGCTGCCGTTCCATGAGAGGTCGCCGCGTTAGGCTCCTCGGATGTCGGAGAACCGTTCGCAGGTTCCCGCGATGATGCGCTCTTTCCATTTGCCCCAGCGCCCGTTGCATGAACACGGCAGGCCGCAGCCCTCGAACCGCAGCAGGTTGTATGCCTCGTACTTCGCCAATCGCTGCTCCGTAACCGTTCGATCGGCACAGGGCTCCATCGCCGCGATGCTCTGCCGCATCGAGCCAATCAGATCTCGCTTCTTGTCGTCGTCCGGGGGCGTTCGAGGTTGCGGGGTCTTGATCGAGAGCGCGCGACGGCGCCGGCGGCTGAGCCAGCCGGTGGTCTGGGCAAGGCGTGCAAAATGATTAAACGGCCGCAGTGGAATGCAATCGATGTCGCACCACATTCCTCAGTGGGTGCTAAGGCAAGATCGTGCGAATCGCGCCACCCCTTAAAACGTTACCGTCCGCGAGCCAGTGCCGCCATCTCGGCCGCCGTCATCCGTCTGCGTTTGGAGAAGGGCTGATGTCTCTCCATGCCTTCCAGCGCAACTCCCTGCATCGAGGCCCCGACCGCACAGCCGACCAGGCAGTCGAGCCAGTGGTTGTCGGGAGTGCCGGGCCGGACCTTCCACTCGTCCACGGTTCGACCACGGCCCTCCGTCTTCACTCGGTACTCGGCTGTGATGTGTTCGGAGAACAGCCGATGTATTTCGGGTCGGTCGCCGAACAGCGACAGACAACCTCGATCACCCATGGAAACCAGCAAGCGGGCGCCGAGGAAGGATTTCCAGTAGTTGGTGTCGTAAACCACGTGGCGGACCGGCCGCCTTCCTTGGAGGCTCGGAATCCGCCAGTTCAAGCCCAATCGTTCGCCAGGAACACGGCGGTACTCCGAGAAGGGTTTGCTCGAGGCCCCGATGAACCGGCCGTGGCTGGGCATAACGACGGTGGCGTGCGAGCTTTGCCGGCAGAACTGGTAGACAACGTCGGTCGATTGCCCCCAGTTCGCGTCGATGAGGCATCGCTCGATCCGCATGGGTGCCCCGTCGTCGCGCTGCCATTCTCGGGTAAGGTAGTCCCCGGTAAGAACATCCAAGCCAGAGTAGATCGCAGCCTCGAGTCCTGTGCCCGGTGTAACCAGCGAGAGGATCCGTCGGGCATCCCGGAGGGTGAAGTAGGCACGTTTTTGGTCAGGATAAGCTCCATAATCGATCACGTAACCGGTGAAATCCTCCTCCCAGGCGGCGACAACATAGAATAGTAGATTAGCCTGCACGTCGATGAACATCGTCAAGTGGGTGCAGCCGGCGGACACATCGCCGTGTTTTCGGCCGTTAATCTTCTCCGCCACCTGTTGGGCCGTGACCAAGTCGCCGTCGCCTACTTCCTCCAGCAGTGGTTCGTTCTGGTACTCGGCGAAGAATGCCGCCTCGTCCCGGAACTTCAGATTCATGGCGTGCTGGATGGCCGACAGTTCGTCCTCATTGTGCCGTTCGGGCCAGGCGACTGCCGCTCCCTCGTCCATCGCCTCGCGATTTTGGCGATAGAAGTCGGTCGCTTCTCGACCGTCGCCGTCATTGCGGAAACTCTCGGCGCGGAGTTCGGCATACCGGGTCCAGAGGGTTTCGTTGCTGGGAAACGCGTAGACCATTTTGGTCCGCTCCCCCTGCCACACGGGATGCTTATCGTGATCGAGGATTCTGTCGGCCATGTCGTTGGGGTGAATGACCGTGCAAGGCATCACACCAGCGATTTTCTTGTCCGGGCCGCCCAGCCCCAGCACGGCGCCTGCCAAAATGCTTTCGCGCGTGGCACATTGGGACAGGCTCCGGGCCGACTCGTCGGTCTGCGGATCGTCGAGTACCACCAGCGACGGTCGGACCGACTGGCCATCGGCATGTTTGTACTTCATGCCGCGGACACGTCCAGTGATGCCTGCCACCTTAATGATCGCGCCGCTGGCCAGCGAATGGCCGTCCTCGCGCACAAACGGTCGTAGCGTGGGGTTTTCCAGCCAGCCGACCGGCTTGAGCGTTGGCAGAACGATGTCTTTTGCCGTCCAACCGATGTGCGTTCGTTCCTCCTGATAGAGTTGTCCGTTACAGCGGTTGGCGATCCCGTCGAGACACTGGATCGGGTGGCACACCTCCGGGAAATCCGCCAAGAGCAACTCGTTGCCATCGAGTTCCATCTTGATCGATTCGAGCATGTCCATCGCGTGTCCCTCGTCACTACCAATCAGACACACGAAGTCGCGGTGGCCGTAAAGCACCGCCCAAATGCAGGCGCACTCACAGATACTCGTCTTGCCTGATCCGCGTGGCATGGCCATCGCAAACAGGCCGCCGTGCAAAATGGCCTTTTCGATCTTGGCGATCACCTTCAAGTGGTCGGGCGACCAAGCCAAATAAAACGTGAATGGGAAGTATGCCTCGCAGAAGAAGCGGAAGTCGGTCGAGGCTCTTGCTTTCTGCTGGGGATTGACCACATCCGGCAGATCGCCGATGTCCCGGCCTGCCTGCGAGATCGCCGCATTTCGGGCCCGGGAGCGTTCTTTGGTTGCTGCGTAAGGATCGTTCCCTTCCGCAGAGTTTTGCTTTTGCTCCTCGTGGATCTCGACCAGCCAGGCCACGTAGCGGAACAGGTCCACATGCCGGCCGTCGCCAATCCGAAATCCTGCTCGGGAACGATGGCGATAGAGCTGCCTCTCGCTGATCACCTCGCCCAGAGGAGTCGAGTTGAGCAGTCGCACCAACTCGGTCGGACGCAGTTGTCGGGGATCAATCGCCACTGGCCATCTCCCTCACCAAATGTCTACAACACATTTTTCACCAGCCAGGCGGCGTAATGGACCAGGTTTATCGTGCCGTCCCGATTCCGCGGGGCGCCGGCGTCGAGGTCGGCATCGAGTATTTCCACCGTCGCCGCCCGCAACCCCGAGACGGTGAGTATCCGAGCCAGGTCCTCCAGCCGTAAGGCTTGGGGGTTCAGTCCGCCTGCTTGCCGGTCTTCGGGGTTATTGTCGCTCATCCGTGCTACGCCTTGCTAAAAAAGTATTCCGAGAAATCCATGGTTGGGGGGCCAGAATTCGCTTGCATGTTTTCAGTTTTCATGGCTCATGTGTGTTATGTGCGAACGAATAATTTGGTGTAGTAAACCCTGTTTCCCTGTTTTTGAAGGAGTTGTACGATGACTAAGAGCGAAGTGAAGATTGGCGGTGTGTACACCGCGAAGGTGACCAACAAGCTGGTCCAGGTGCGGATCGACGCAGAGAGCCGTTACGGCGGTTGGGATGCCACCAACTTGGCAACCAACAAGAAGGTCCGCATCAAGAGCGCCCAACGATTGCGGGCGGCCGCTGGGGGCCACGGTGCCGCCACGGGCGCCAAGAAGGCCAAGGGCGGAAAGAAGGCCAAGGTCCGGCCCGGGACCCAACCGGCGCAAACGTCGGCGCCCACGGGCGAAGACATGGCCACGCAGGCGACGCCGGCCGAGGACGCCAAGGCCAAGAAGCCGCGAGCGAAGAAGGCCAAGGCCGACAAGCCCAAGCGCGTAAGCGGTTTGGATGCCGCCGCCAAGGTGCTCGAAGAGTCGGGCCAGCCGATGACGGCCAAGGAGATGGTCGAGGCGGCCGAGCAGAAGGGTTACTGGAAGTCGCCGGGCGGCAAGACGCCGCATGCCACGGTCTACAGCGCGATTATCAGGGAATGTGCCGCCAAGGGCAAGGACTCGCGTTTCCGCAAGACCGAACGTGGTAAGTTCACACGGAACAAGTAACCGCATTGGGGATCCTTTCTCCTGCTACCCCGGCTTCCACCGGGGTTTTCTCAGTTGTGGCCACGGCTTTCTCGCAGATGGCCTTCTTGCCGGTGAAGTTCTCGAAGCGCTGGACGATGACGTCGCAGTAGGGCGCGTCGAGTTCCATCAAGAACGCCTTGCGGCCGGTCTGCTCGGCGGCAATGAGCGTCGAACCGCTACCGCCGAATAGATCGAGCACGTTCTCGCCGGCCCGCGAGGAATACTGCATCGCCCGCACCGCCAATTCGACGGGCTTCTCGGTCAAGTGGACCATCTTGTTGGGGTTGATCTTCTTGACGTGCCACAGATCGGTGGCGTTGTTCGGCCCGAAGAACTTATGGCCGGCGCCTTCACGCCAACCATAGAAGCAGTTGTGCGTGACAATGCCATCTGCGACGTAGTGTCGGTGAACCGGTACATCAAGCGAATAGACTGGGCCGCTATAGGGTTGCAAATCCACGTGCCGTACGGCCTCATACTCAACCATACGCCGAGCTCTGACCATCGGCACCGACATGAATCCTGGCAAAATGTTGCATGCACGCACGCGGAATGGATCGCGTCTGCCGAGCTTCGTATGCATATTTCCTGCATGGACCAGCGGATACTCGATCCGTCGTCCGAAGTCCAAGAGTGCTCTTACCGCATTGTCGTGTATCCGTTGCAGGTCCAACTGATCGTAGATCTTCTGAATGTCGTTGAATCCGCGAACACCCGACCGCGTCCCATAGATTTCCCAGTGGGTCGTAGGAATCCCGTACTTCACCGAGACGACCTGTTCGGAACACATCGTTGAGGCTAGGTCTCTGTGCGTGCTCAATATCCAAGCGGCCTCGCCGTGTTCCTGCCGCAGCCGCGACTTCAGTCCGAAACCATACCACTGGCCGGCGATCTTACATTTGCCTACCCGCCACCACGGACCCCGCCGCATCAAATAGACGCACCAGGCCTCAGCAGCTTCCTCCTTGAGCCGGACCGTAAAGATGTGGCCATCTGTCGTATGGGTAACTCGGTCGCCAGCGACTATCCCATACAACGTCCCGTCATAGTGGCGGGAGGCGACGCTGACGCATTGCCCGTGCTTCCGCAGTTTACGGGCCCAGTCCGTATTGTAGGGAATGACTTGGTCATTATTTCGCAAGCTACCCAGGTAAACTGACCCGTGTGGTGTTATGACCATCGTATCAGGCGGCTGACACCACTCATGCGCGCCCATGAAGTCTTTGCGTGTAAGCACGGGGTGCTCTTTGTCCCAGATAATCGCCTGGGCAAAGTACAACTTGCTGGCCTTCAACACCGGCGGATAGTTCCCGCAGTTGGCATAGCCGCCCCAGATGTAGAACGACCGTCCCGGTTCAAGCACCCGGGCCATGTTCCCAAACCACGCGTGCAGCATTGCCTCGAACTCCTCGTCGGTCACGAAGTCGTTGGTTAGCGGCCGGTCCTTCGCCCGCATCTGTTTGTGGGTCGGCTTAGACTTCTCCGGGTGTCGGGCCAGGTCCATTGCCTGATGGTGGTAGTTGGTAAACGAACTGTTGCCGGCGGCGATGGCATTGTTGCTCCGCGGCTCGACGCGGACATTGTAGGGCGGGTCGGTATTGACCAGTTGGATCGCGGCGCCGGCCAACAGCCGATCGACATGCTCTGGAATGCTGCTGTCGCCGCAGAGCAGGCGATGATCGCCCAGAATCCACAGGTCGCCCGGCTGGGTGATCGCCTCGTCCGGCGGCTCTGGCACCTCGTCCGGGTCGGTCAACCCATCCTTCACACCGGGGTCGAGCAGCTTCGCCAGGTCGTCCTGCGAGAAGCCGAGCAATTCCAGGTCGATTCCCATCCCCTTGGAGTTCGGAAAGCTCGATCGGCAACAACTCGTAGTCCCAAACCGCCAGGTTCGCAGTTTGGTTGTCGGCGATCCGATACGCCTTGATCTGCTCCGGTGTGAGGTCCGTGGCGACGTGGACGGGCACCTTCTCCAGCCCCAGCTTCTGGGCGGCCTTGTAGCGGGTATGCCCGCAGATGATTATGCCCTCGGAATCGATGACGATCGGCTGGCGAAAGCCGAACTGGCGGATCGACTCGGCCACGGCATCCACGGCAGCGTCGTTCTGGCGGGGGTTGCCTGGGTAAGGCTTGATGTCAGAAAGCTTCCGTAACTCGATCTTCATGGGAGCGCACCTTTAGCACAAAGTAATGTGCTGGTGGCTCCGTGATACGGAGTGCGGCCCCGGCAATCCAGGGCGGCGAACAGGCAGACCAGAGAAACCGCCTGTCACTGATTCACATACGTGAGTTCATTATAACAGATCAAAGGATTTGGGCACGTTCCGGTTGGGTTGGTATGTCGAGACGGGCGCACGTGTTCATCGTGCCGGGCCCTGTCTTGGAGGGCGTATGCCCAGTCCCGCCAGCCCCTCCTGAAATCCCTTCTTGGTCCATTCTTCCTTGTAGGCCTTCGTGAACTCCCGCCCCAGTTTCCGGCCCAGACCGATCTGCCCCAGCACCTCGTCAAGCGACACTCCCTGGTCCGGCCGGCTCAAGCAGCCAAGCACCCGGTAGACGATCTTGTCGGCGGAGCAGATCATACACTTGTCTGACTGATCGAGTAGATACGCCAAAGACTCCGTTTCACCTGGGTCAAGCTTCTCAAAGTAGACGGGGTCGAATCGTGCTAGAAAACCATCCATCTGTGACGGCGTCAGATCGAATACGGTAATGCTTTTGGCGGAAATGTATGACGCAAGGTCGATGTAGTGCCGATCTCCTTGGTCATCATCATAGAACTGCGTTTCATCGAGGACCGTCTGCGCAAGATGAATGTCACATCTGGCAGTCATCTGGTCCCATAGCCCTTGCCGCGATATCTCGATGACCACATTGGCATCAAGCAGGAGCAATCTGAACTTCTTCATCGTCCGTTGCCTCCTGCTCGACGAACCGCATAGCCTCGTGCCTGCTTATATTCAGATACTCTGCGAATCGGCCAATCGCGATCTCCCCCCGCCGCAGCGATTTGATCGCTAATGCCCGATAACGAGCAGGCCAGGGATGGGGCTTGGGGCTCTCACGCTCCTCAAGCAATGGCGCTAGCCGCTTGGCTTGATCAATTTCCCCTTTGGTCAGGTCACTGCTCGACTGGCCACGATTATAAACGATGTGCATTCGCCACAGTACTGATTCAACGGATACGTCGAACTGGCGAGCGATGTCGAAGAGCGACTCAAAGGTGATTTTGTCGCCCCGAGCGCGGGAATTGATTGCACTTCCAAAGGGCTCCGACGGCATCAGCAGATTTGACGCAAAGGTGGTCGCCAGCTTTTCCTCCCTGTCTCCGGCCACCATCGGGCCACCGGCAACGGGATGAAACAGAGACCACGTCAGCAAATGGAACAGCTCGTGGGCGAGATCATGGTTTCTGCGCCAGCGAGCGTTGTTGGCATTCAGCAGAACCGCCGCTCCGAACGTCTCACTGACGGCCGAGGCGGCCGTCCCGGAAGGCTCGAAGTCCAGGTGGAAAACCTTGACGCCACAGACTTCCTCAAGTACCGCCAGAAGGCACTGTCCCGGCCGGTCACCAAGCTGCAGATCTCGCCGAACTTGCTTGGCAAGTTCTTCGGCGTCGCTGTAGCCGAACTTGGTAGCATCCCCCTTCGCTTGATGCAAAGACACGGGGGCCCGCTCGTCGCACCACATCTCAAGGTTATGGTACTGTTCGCAGAGGCGTAGAAACCTGACCTCGATCTCCCCCGCGTTGTCTTGCGGGCGCATGCGCCATAGGACCGCCGGTTCGGCGGCAATCGGGCCTTCGGCAAAGAAGAACGAGACGGAACGACGGTACAGGTCCGCGAGCTTCTGTAGCTGGCTTAGACTTGGCTCTCGCTTGCCATTCTCAAACTCGGACAGCGAGGACACCCCAATGCCAATCCGATCGTGGACCTGGGCCCCAGATAAACCTGCTCTTTGACGCGCGTGTCTTAGCCTGTCGTGGATGGGCATGAGTGAACCTCGGGGCAATTGGCCACGACTTCTATTCGACAGAAGTATTATAGCTTCTTTAATGGCAAATTCAAGGCCATTCATTCTATGATACGAAATATCCAACAGCAAACACCACTTGGGAGGTATCCTGAACGCAGCGGTGATGCCGTCAGCATGCCAAGGAGCCCGATTCTAGTAGGAGCGCAAACCACAGCGCCATAAGCCTTTAGGAGAAGCCACGATCCATTGGCCTGTCGCCAGTCGACATTGATTTTCACCCTTGCTGTCCGAGTCTCGTGACTCGAATGGCCGCTAGAACCGGGCCGGCCGTTGTCGTCGATAAGTCCTCGGCGCCGTTTCATGCGAGCCTACTTTTCAAAGTCTGTGAGTCTGGCTACCAAATCGACCATTACATGGAACGATCTGGCGACTGAACGGTCTTGTTTCGGTCGCGAGTTCGGAACGCCGCTCCGGGCGGCGCCGTAATCGCAATTCTCCCGCGGCGTCCCTTGCGCCCCACGAAACGAACGACCACCTGTATGCCGTCGGCTTCGACGATCCGTTCCTCGCCTTCGGCGTACCAGTCGATGCACTGGCTGACCGACGACGACGGAAGTCCCTGATGAGCTGTTGTATCTCGATTTCCGTCCCGCTGGGCATCACCCATCTTGTCGCACCCTCCGCCGAAAACCGGACAACCAAGAGACGACCTTAATTCATTACTGTGCTTGGCGTTACGAAAAACCGGACAGCGCAAACAAACTGTGCTTGGAATGGCGACTGTTCCCACGGACGTCTCGTTGACCAAATCGCCCGAAAGGAACCATGACCGGGGGGCTCGATACGCCACGTTGGCCCGTGTTGGGCCGCGTGCAACAATGGCGTACTTGTGTTCCAACGGCGGGAACAGAACGCAACACCAGGCCAACGTGGGCGACGTGGTGCCAATGTGGGGCAGGGCCATTGGGGAGGGCGGCGCGCTCAAGGTATTGGGCGGCATTCATTGCTGAGCCTCCTGCATATAGCCATAGAACTCCCCACAAAGTCGACACGTGCGTTTGACCATGCCGTCCCCGTTGCGGGTATCTTGCCAATCGTGAAAACAATCAGCGGGTGCGGGACTAGCGGGACTAGCGGGACTAACTTCAGCCCCTTCCAGATTCTCGCATGTGTGTGCGCGCGCGCCCGTGCGTGCGGAGTCTGGGCTAGTCCCGCTAGTGGTGCTAGTCCCGCAAGTGTCGCGACCACAGACTACCCAGATTGCCCCCTGGCGGGCCTCGCGTCGGTCCAGAAACTTGCCGCCGACCACACGTCGGCGCAGGTGGTGGAGTTTCATGCCCACGCTACGGGGATTCAGTGTTTTGCCGTCTCGCGGCGGTGCAAGCTCGCAGAGTGCGCCCCGCAAGGTGTCGTAGCGTGTCGGATACTCGGCAAGCTCCCGTAGCGCGGCGGCCACCGTCATGCCGACACCCGCGGTGTCTACCTCCTCCCACCCGGTAATGAGTTGGCGCAAAGCCACGGCTTCGCGGTCGGCCTGGGTGACCAATTCCGTTCTTGTCGCGCCCGGGTCGGGCAACCCAATCCACACAACGGCCTGCCGCACAAGGTTGGACCACCCCTCGAAACTGCCCCACGGCGTCAACCGCATATCGGGTCGGCCTGCCGCGCAGAAGGCGGCCAGAATGATCACGGACGCGGTGGTTAATCTAGGGCGCTCTTCGCGCACCCACGCCAGCAAGTCGGTGTGGTGAAAACCGGCGCGCTCCTCGGGGTTTTCCAAGGGGGATTCCAGCCGGATATGCACCACGCGGCGTGCGGTATCGCCGATCAAAACAACGTTGTTGCCGGTGGCAAACCAGACCGCGTAGAGCGGTACTGCCGTCGCCATAGTGGTCTGACCAAGAATCCGATCCGACCAAGACGTAGCGGTCAACGCGGCATCGAGACTCGGACTGCCGAAGGGGCCGGCTATGTTGTCGATCAAGATTAGAGGCTCGCCCGCGACAGCCAGGGCGGTGATTCGTTTTCGGAATTCGTCGTCGTCACGCGGCAAGCTCATGCGGGCCATTTCGCGGCCGGCGGCGACAATGGAGGTCGCGTCAGTCAAAAGAGACTTACCGCAACCGCGAACATTGGCATCGTTGAGAAACAGCGGGGCCGGGCCGTGGAAGGCGTAACGGGCCAGCGGCGTCAACACGCCGGCCAGCCATGCGGCACGGTGCGTATCGCCCGCAAACGGGAAATCCTCAACCACCTCCAGGAGCGCGTCTCGGGCGTGGACGGCACAATCGCGGGTCGGCTTATTTGGTATCTCGGGAAAATCGCGTTGCGGCCGAAAGACAATGCCTGTCAGCGGATCGTATCCGGGAGTCTGTAGCACGGAGCCATCGGCGCGCAGCACCGGCGATTCGACCACGGCCTCCAGGCGGCAGATTCCTGACCACTGGCCGCGGGCGTCAATCCCCTTGATAACCCAATCCGGCGGATGAATTTGCTCCATATCATCGTCGCCGGCCGGGCGCAGCCACGCCGCAGCATCGGCCAGCAACTCCCGGATTCTTGCGAACCGCATAAGGGCGATTCTCGGGGCCTCTTTTGGCCGCGCGATTCCTCGCGGCGGGTCCGTCCCCTCGACAATTTGCACTAAGCACCCGCCCCGCTGATAGATATTTTCACAATTCGCCAGGGCGTCGATTGCTTCGTCGATAACGCGGCTTTCGTCTGTGCCGATGATGATTTTGCACTCCGCGTTTATAATCTCTTCGTCGGTTATTGCCGGCGTTGCTTCGACCAGCTCTGCGAACTTCTCTCGCGTCCCTCCGGCGGCAATCCATTCAACGATGTCGCCCTTCGGCGGGAGGTCGGGTAAACAGATGACCTTGACCTGCAAGTCCGGCCTCAGCTTTTTCAGAGTGGCAGTCACTTGGCGGCCGAAACTTTCACCCGCTTTGTCGTTGTCGATCGCCACTATCACTCGGGCGAAGCGGGCGGCCGGCGCCCAGTCAGTTCTGGCAACGGCCGCTTCGCCGCCGGCGTTGGTGGTGGCTAGTAGGCCGAGGCCGGTGGCCGCGTCGGTCGCCTTCTCGCCGCCACAGATAATGAGCGGAGAGTCGCCGGCGGGGGCGGCGGAGATTTCCGCCAGGCGGTACAACGGGCGCAATCCCGAGGGATAACCCTCACGCCAGCCCATCCGCCCTTCGCTTCCCAACGGCACTTGATAAACCGGCCGGAATGTCTTGCGGGGCTTCTCTCCGTCTGGCGTCGGCAAGTTGAATCTGAGAACGTGAAAGATGTTGTAGGACCACGCTCTGACGAATTGCCCGCCGGTTCGACTACTAATTTTTCGGATTAGTTCCTTGGTTGTAGCGAAGATTTTCGGCGGGTCTTTTTTTTTCTTTTTCCGCCCCTTGAGTTTGACGCCGAGATAGTCGGCCAACTTCATTAGGGTCGTCTTGAAGTTCCACTCTGTCGCCCATTGCAATGCCGCGATCCCGTCGCCGTTCTTTTTGTTAAAGCACTGGCGGCAGAGAACTCCGCCGGTTTCTGGCCAGGCGAAAGAGAAGCGGTCGGTGCCGCCACACTTTGGGCAGGGGTGGTGTTTGCCATCGAGCAGGTCGGGGGAAATGCCGCCGAGCGCGGATAAAATCTCGGCCCAGCGCCCCCTCGCGGCATCCCTAATTTCTTTTATGTCAACCGCCATTGTCCGGCCCTCCCCGAAAACAGAAGGTGCAAAAACATGCGCCCGTCTCGGCGTCAACTAAGCGGAATAGTCCTTTTTTGCATTTGGGGCACTGATGATATTCCCCATCGAAAAGTTCGCTGGGCAATCCGGTCAGGGCGGAAAGAATTTCCGGCCAGCGTCCGCGGGCAGTGTTCTTGATTGCGCTGACGTGTGTGGAAGTCTGGTCGTTGCGGGTCATGGCGGTCATGTGTCCTCCGTGGTCGATTTTGAGCAAGCGGAATTACTTTTCCGGGTGGTGTGCTTTTTACAATTTGCCGCGGCCACGTCCCTGTAAAGTCCTGCGGAGAATGTCTTCCGCAGCCCGCTGTATCTGATCGCCGATGGCGTCGGCGCGGCCCTCGATGACGCGATCGACGCAATGCTCCCATGATTCCGGCCTGAGCTGCGCCGCCCATTCGACCACCTCGTCGGGAATGTTGTCGATTTTGATGTTGGGAAGCATCGCCTTCGTGACGGCATCAACCATCCCGTCCATGCCGATGATCGCGGAAATGCACGTCGCCACTCGGTTGGTCACTATTTCCTGACGCCTCAACTCTGATTGTTGAGCAATGCGGTCGCGTGGTGGAACAAGCTTCTTGGTCAGACCGTGCCTTTTCAGCTTGGCCACGATCCACGCAATGAACTCGTCTGGATTCTTTGCCAGTGCGTTTAGTTCGATGCGTTGGCATTGCCAGACGCGTTTGCCATCCTGCCATTTTTCCTCACCCGTGAAGTACGCTTCCTCGATCTCATTGAACTCCAGCGCGGCGGGCAGCGCCTTCTTTCGGATGAACGGTTCTGTATCCAGACCCAAGTCGAGTGCCTCTTGTAGTTCCAAGCCCAAGTCGATCACGCTGATGTTGTGATTTGGGCAGGCTTCGGTTGCCTCCTGCAACGTGCGCGCTATGTTGTAACCGTAGGGGTCGGCGTCGTGTAGGCAAAGCAATGTCATGTCCCGCTGTTCCTGCCCGGCCGACAGCAATGTCTTGGCCGCCCTGGTCGCGTAGCCTTCAGCGCACACGACGGCGAGATCATACTTCTCCGCAATTCCGGCATACTTGAAAGTTGAAAGGAAACCTTTTTTTTCGACGTACATAATTTTGTCGTACAGGTATTCAGGAAACTCGTAGCGGTCCACTTCGCGCGTGCCAAGCGGGATAATGTTGCCGGTGTGCGGCTCGATTAGAAAACCTCTCGGGTCGCGGTACATCAGGGGTATTAGGCCATGTTCCCTCTCGTATTTACCGACGACTTTTTGGAACCAGGGCCATTTGAGTTTGCAGGCCAATTCGCCAAGTAAAGGGCGCACGCTGTAGTAAAGGTTGCGGATTGGGAACACAATTCGGCCGTCGCCTGACGTGTCACGCGCGGCCTGTTCCATTACGCTGAAGACTGCATCTTGGAGGGGTTGTTTGTCGCCTTTCTGCCTAGTAAGCAATTCCCGACGGCGCCAGACGCGCGATGCTTCACGCTCTTCATCTCGGCGGATTTTGGACCACTTTGCCGTGACCTTCGTCACCAAACGCGTGATCTCGTCGGCGACATCGCGCGGGATCGCAACCATAGACTTTCCACGATTTGTGTATTGCGTGCGTGGCTGGGCAAGGTGTACGAAAAACGCGATCGGTTCGTCTTCGCCGGCCCTGCATTCCTCCAAGAGTGCGTCGAGCCCATCGCCGTAGCCACTACCATTAAGTGTTGAGAAGGGGTTGACGAGCCCCGGCGACCAGTTGGTCCCGGCGACGATACGACGCGGCTGGTCTTCGTCTGCCAGCGCCGCAAAGGCTACCTCCAGCACGTATGGCAGGCCGTTCGCGTCTTCGTGCAAGTGCTTCCGATACTCAAGGGTATCGGGATCGGCGCCGATGTCGGCGAGGCGGGCAGCGATATGCTCGCGGCCGATGACGCCCAGCGCGGCCGGCTTGACGGGATTGCTGTTCTGTTGCAACGCGGTCAGCAATGGTCCTGTTAGATCGTGCCTCAGACCATCGCAGTTAACCAGCGCGGACAGCGGCATCCGGGCTAGCCCGGTGGCGTTCAGAACCTCTTTCTGTTTTGCCGTGCCTGTCAGGCCGCGGAACTCGCGAACCACCTCGCGGACAAGTCGGTCGGCGCCACGGTCCTGATCGTAGCTGATGTAAGCGGACAGAAGCCGTTCAAAGTGCGCCTGCCCATACCAATGGGGCGAAGTCGGCTCGCTGGGGAGCCACTTGTTCCACGTGCGGGCGGTGGCCCTCGTCCTACGCCGCTCGCCAAACCAGTCGAGGTCGATGCTCAGGTGAGGGTTAAGAAACCTGTAACCTTCGACGATTTGTAAAAATCGTGGCTTGGCATCGGTCAGAGTTAGCTTGCTTCCTGCCGGCCACCAGAGCTTGATTTTGGTTCCCTTTTTTACTTTTTCGGGGTGGGTCTCGCAGACAACCGCTGGTTCTTGACGAATGATGTTAACTCGGAAGCCGATCTCGTGGCGTTGGCCGTGGGCCGTGATGTCCACCCGCCCGGTAGTGCCGTCGAGCACATAAGCGATCGCGAAAAGCGTCTGGAGCGCGTTGCCTTGTTGGCCGCGGGTTGGGGCAATGTACGCCTCGCGGGAGGATGTTCGCCTGGAGTAGTCGAGCAACTTCGCGACGGTCTCGGGCGGCAGACCTGGCCCGTTGTCCGCGACGGTGATCCCTTCGGAGTCCACCTTGATCACGATACGGGGTGCCACGGCCGCCTCTTCGCAGGCGTCGAGCGCGTTGTCGGTCAATTCCTTCGCAATTACGACTGGCCATTCGGCGCGGCCGTGGCCAATCTCGGTCGTCAACTCGCGTTCGGAACAAAACCCAAGTAGTCGCGACGTTTGGAACGTGGTTCGGGCTAGCTTGGCACCCGCTGTCACTGTACAATCCATGTGTGCATTTCCTTCAACCCGGTGAGCTTGCCAGCGCCCGGTTTTTTCGTTGGTGGGCTTAGATACCAGCCTGGGCAAGTCGCCGCTCGGCCGCTTCAATCTGCTTCCGGCGGCCGGGCGTGTGGCGCGGCGGCTCGGGAATGGACGTCGGCTCACTGGCGGCGGTGATGGCGTTGAAGAAGCGCTGCAGTGCTTCCGTAGAAGTGCAGCGGGTTGCCCCAACGCACAGGGTTTCGAGGCGGACACCCCGACATCCCTGTTGCGCCCAACGGTAGAGAGTTGCGACGTTTGGGCGCTTGCCCTTGCGGCGGCAGGGGAGGCGCTTCGTGGCCTCGGTTAAAGAAAAGGTTTCCTCAAGAGAAATGTCGATCATCGCGTATCCTTTCGTGCGTTTTTCCGATTCGCAATCGAATCAGACTACTTGCATTAGAAGGATACGTAGATGATTGAACCAACGACAAAAAGTGATTTCACTAAATCACTGTTTACGTCGGAGTCGAAAGCCCTTCCCGGGCGCAGATTCGACCAGTTTTTTGACCGGATCGGGCATTTTCGCCACAACCCGGCTCGGTTGGTTGACAATCGAGTGGCCACTAACCCAATCGTTGGCAGTGACCAGATCGTTTAGGAGTTTCGCGGCCTCTTCTGTGACGGCGTATGCCGTGCCGTCAATCGTTATCTGCGGAGGAGTGAGGGATACAATTGGTGTGTCGTTAGCAGCCCCGGCCAGTCGGTCCAATCCGCCGTCCGCTTTCTGTATGGACAAGCGTTCCCTCCGCTGCGATTTTACAAGGTTGATTGCCCTCTGATACTCCTGATTCAAGAGTGCCCCTAGCCGCGCGATCTCGGCCGTATCGAGTTGGATAGCCCGATTCACGGCTGACCAGTTGGCACTTTCCCAATGCTTATCAGTGAGGAACGGCGTGCCACCGGACTTGGTGCTTCCCGGCAGAACTGCCTCGCAAACACTGCGGAGCACTTGCTGGGATAGGACCCACGTCAACCAATGGGCATTAGGCTCGATTTCTCCGCAGCACTCAACTGGCGAATGCTGGACTGCGGCGAATTCCTGTGGAAAGGGATCGTTAAGGCTTCTCAATGAGCGGCACGTATTCAATAGGAGTGCCACGGCATTCCACTGGTTCCAATCCAGCGGGGCATCGCCCCTACACCATTCAGGCAAGTAGTCTCGATTCAGATAGCCCTGTGCGCTGCCCAGTTCAAGAAGGAATTGCTCTGCCCAAAGATTAGTATTTCTAAGCAGTCGCAACCGTTCTTTGACGATTCCCATGATTTCACCTGCTTTCCTTCCGGGCGGCTAACCGGCGGCCGTGGAGCAGGTGAGAACCACGGCGCGCCGGTCGGCCTGAGCGGGTGTACTGCCCGCGACCCGGCAATTTGCGTTTGATGTTACCTCAACCGATTTTCCGTGCAACCTCCACGGCAAGCCGAGAATCCCTCTCTGCGTAAATCTGCGTCGTGTCCGCCTTGGCGTGGCCGAGCAACACTTGGGCGGCCTCCAAGCCGAATTGACGGCGTATCTCCGTCGCCGCACTATGGCGAAGCTGGTTCGGGTGCCAGTGAGGCAGGAGCATCGGCGCTATACCCATGTCCTCGGCCTCCTTCGTCCGCTCGGCGTTGGCCTTCTCGATAGCCCGGGCGACGGCGCGGCGATAGCTGTCCTTCGTGTAGGCGGTCCTGGGCTGCAGTACTGGCCGGGCCTTCCGGCGGTTCCGCTGGCTCGGCTGCACGCGGGTCCGTCGGAGGGCGCGTTGCTCCTCGTGGCGTTTCTGCTCGGACTCAACCGGCTGGAAGCAATTGGCCTCGGCGTCCCTGAGCAAGTAGGGCAGCAACACTTGTTGGGCCTGCGGGCCGATGTAGACGATCCGCGCGAGGCCGTGGTGCTGGGTCTTGTGGGACTCGGGGCGATACTGCCAGACCTCACCGTTGCGGTCCACGTCGCATGGGCGAAGCTGACAGACCTCGCCCGGCCGGGCGCCGGTCAACCGCTCGAAGCGGACCATATCAGCCACAATCAGCGGCAGGTGTGGTAAGGTAGCGTCGACAACCTCGTCGGCCACGGGCAGCACGGGCAGCGTCTCGCGGGCGGCGGTTCGGCCCGCCTTCAGCCCTGGGACGGTGGCGAGGCCCTGGTGGACTGCGGGAGGCAGCAACTCCATCGACACCGCCCACCGGAACATACGCTTGACATGGCCGGCGTGCTGGTTGATGTAGCGGCGGCTGGCGCCCGTGACAACCATCTTTTGCTGGATGGCTCGGAGGGCCAGAGGACCAAAGTCTACCGCCAGAGTGCTCCCATACAGTTGGTGGACCAGCCTGATTGCTGCCTTGAGTTGAGGCAGGTGTGTGGTGGGTTTGCCGTTCTTGCGGTAGTACCCCTCGGCGAAGTCGATGTAGGCGGCGGCCAACTCGACGATGGTCAGGCCCTCCGTCGCGGCCGGTACCACAGACACGGGCGCTGGACTGACCGCCAGTTCGGCAACGAAGCGGGCGTATCGCTCCTTGCTCTTAGGCGAATCCCACTTTCCCAGATAGTGACGGCGGCCGTTGACCTGTACGAAGGCTTGGCCGCTTCCCTTGTGGTGCCGGTATTTCGGCACAGAGACGGTCTTGGAAGACATTGCAGCACGTCCTTTCAGTCACGGGGGTAGTGACTACCCCCTTTTCGCTGACTTTCAGGCCGCGCTGCCGACCGTCGGCAGGTAATCTAACTCTTGATTTCGGCTAGGTTTACGTAAAGTGGAGCGGAGGAGGGTCGAACTCCCGACCTCTGCATTGCGAACGCAGCGCTCTCCCAACTGAGCTACCGCCCCAACGTGCGTTCCATATTCTACAATCCAACGGCCGGTTTCGCAAGCCAAACGGGATTGAGGAAGACAAGCCTTAACTGCCGGCCCATTCGATCGCGTTGAGCACCAATTGTACGAAGTCGGGCCGATGGAAGTCTTCCCTCGCGCCGAGCAACGTGTGGAACATCCGCCCTTGAAACTCCCGCGCCCACGCGACCGGATGCGCGCCGCCGCTGGTCTTGCCCACCAACAAACAGGTCGCATCCTCAGGGACGCGGCCAAATCGGCGTGGAACCGCTCGGGCAACGAACGCACCAACCCGATCGAGCACCGGATGCCACGGGGCGGCAACCGATATTTCCAGCTCCGCCGATGGTCCTTCCAGAACGTTGGGGCAATCTTCGGCGAGGTTTTCGGCGTCGAAATCCGCTCCCCGCCCTAAGACGTGAAGCCCGCGGACGAACACTACCTTACAATCGACGTTGGGAAGGCCGTTTCCAACGCCGGCGACGGCGTCGAAATCCATCCGCTCGCACTCCATGTCGAGTTGCCGGCGGACGATCGGCTCCAGCGCCGCCAGAGCGGCCGAAGCGCCCGAGTCGGACGGATGGGAAGCGAGCAGAACGCGAATCGTCTCGGTCGCCGGGCCGTCGATCGGGCAGTACGGGTGAAACACCGCCCCCGTGCCCGAGACACCGAGGGTCTGGTGTGCCGGGTGCATCGACAGTATGCGGCGGACCTTCGAGGAGCGATTCATCGCCTCACATTATCTCGATTCGAGCCCGCGGCGTCCACGATTAGGCGGCGTATTAGGCGGTCGGACGTGGAAAAACACGTCCTGTTGCGCCGGTTACGGGGAGTATGCCGCCGGGGTTGGTAACGATTTGTTGTGTAGCGGGCTTTCCTTGCCCGCTTGTTGGGGTGGCAGTTGTACTGCCACCCCGTTCTGGGTGCGGCAGTACAACTGCCGCACCAACGAGGCCCTCACCCCCTGCCCCTCTCCCAAAGGGAGAGGGGACTCGTAAACCTGCCTCTCTCCCAGAGGGGGAGGAGAGTCATATCTACCGCAGCGGCACGAGCCGGTAACGATGCGCACGGCCGTCGGCGTCCCGCCGTTGATAATCGGTCAGCACGCTTGAAGCATCCGCCAAACGAGACAGCGGAGAATCGCGACGGCCGTTTTTTCCGATCGGTTCGGCCAGCAGCAAGTGCGTGTAGCCCGCCTCCCGCAAACGTTTTGAAACCTCGCCAACCGGCATCGAAGAGCGTTCGAGTTCCAACAGGCGTTCGTCGGCGCCGGTCCACGTCGTGCGGCAGTCGAAGTAGAACGTGCATCGGTCCTGGCTGAGGAGGCGGGCGTCGGGCCGCAACAAGTGGTTGGCCGCCACGGCGGCCGTGTACGTCGGCTCGCGCCGCACGAGATACGACTCGCGGTCCTCCATCCCCAACGAAACGCGAAGCACGTCGGACGACCGGACCAGCGATTTCGCCGCGCCGACGGCCAGCATCAGCGCAAGCGCGGCGACGGCCGCGCGGCGCGCCCCGGCGGGAAAACGACGCAATTCGATCCACACCCAAACGGCCGCCACGCTCAGCAGCGGAACGGCGGGAAACAACAGCCGTGCGTCGCCGTCGATCGACATCACCAGCGCGGCGAACGCCACCGCCACGAAAGCCACTTCCCAAAGTCCCAGCAGTCGTCGAACGATAAGAACGCCGGGCGCCGCGGCCAGCAGCACCAAGCCCAAGTGGTCCGAAAAAGCGTTTTTGGCGGCACGTCCCTGAGCGCAGCGAAGGGCGTGGTCGCTTGTGGAAACACGCCCTTCGCTGCGCTCAGGGGCGTGCCACCCTTGTTGCCCTTGCCACCCTTGCCGATTGCCGCTGGGGAACGTCAGCAGCGCGCCGCCGACGGCGACCGAGATTAGCATTGTGGCCGCGCCGCCTCGGAGCAGAAAATGTCGCTGTTCCTTGCGGCGGATCACCGTCCAGACCCAAGCGGCTCCGAGCGGCAGGGCCAACAGCGCGGCCGTCGGATGGACGCCCACCGCGCCGCCGGCGGTCAGACCGGCGGCCACGAACCATCGGCCGTCGCCGCCGTGAGCGACCGCCCGCCACCACGCCGCCAGCGCAAGCGTGGCCAGCGCGGCCAGCGCGACGTATTGGGTGGGCAGGCTCATCTGTTGGTTCAGCGCGGGGGTCAAAACGACCATTGCCCCGGCGATCCACGCCCAGCGGCGTCCGAGCAACGGCGAGGCCAGCACGACCGTCGCCAGCGTCAACAGCAGCCCCAGCCCCCAATCGATCAATTGCGCACAAACGCCGCCGTCGAGCGTCGAGGCCCAGACGTACCACAAGGCAACGGGCAGCGACGGCGAGGCGTACATACCCGACGGCGGTTCGACGATTCGATGTTCGACGCAAAAGCGTTTTGCCAAGTCCAAGGGACCGGCCAGGGCCGCCTCGGCAGTCGGCGGGGCCAAGGCGCCGAGCAAGGACGACGCGCAGCCCGCCGCGGCCGCCGTCAAAACCACCGCCGGCAGCAAACGGTTCGGCTCGGGCCACGGCCGCTCGGGCAAGTCCTGCACGGCGTCGAGCGACGGAACTCGCGTTTTCAGCCGCAGACTCTCGTTGCCGATTTCCACCAGCCCCCAACAACAGCCGACCATCGTCAGCACGACGATCGGCAACGGCCGGAACATGCCGAGCAGACCCAACGCCAGGAGGACGCATCCGGCGGCCGTCAACCCGATGCCCAAACTGAACGCCGTCGTCGTCAACCGGTCGTCGTCATTCGTGCCGAGCAGTCGCCACAACGGACGCCCGAGTCCGAACGCGGCAACGACAATCGCGGCGAAAATGAAGATGGAAAGGAGCGAGTTCCCCATGAGTTTTGCCCGACGGAAGACGGTTTCAAAACAAAGCGGCAACGGCCTGTAAGCCGGCCCAGGCGGCAACGGCGAGCAGCCATCCGGCGAAGAGCCACGCCTTCCACCCGGCGATCGGCGGCGCGTCGCCGGCCGGAGGAGCGGTCCGCGGCGGCAGAAGAGCCGCTCCCAACAATCCATGCACCCGGCGCAAGGGCGACCGACGGGGCGATTCCTCCGGGGGACGGATGAAGGCGATCATTATACGTGCGCGTGGGCGCGGTTCAGGGCCGCCATGCGGCTGCGCAGGGCCGGCTGGTGGTCCAGCAGGCTGGCAATCCGTTGCCAATCCAATCGCTCCGGCCCCAACGCCTCGAAAAGAACCAGAGCGTGGTCCCAATCCTCCTCGATGTCAACCGTCAAACGCACGTCCTCACGGTCGATCTCGGCCGGGGCCGGGATCAGCCGGAGGTTGAATTTCTCGGGGTGCGAGTAGATGTAACGGGTAACGTGCTCGCGGTCGAGCTTGTCGCGGGCCAGGCGGTTGGCCTCGTGCAACGCGCCGGCGCGGAACCATTCGGCGTAAACGCTCACCGGCGAGAGGATCGCCGGCCGGCCGTCCCGCGAACAATAGCTCACGTAGTCGCAGTGCGGATGCGCTTCGGCCGTGGTAGCCAGGCGGTCGATCATGCCCGGGTCGATGAACAGGTTGTCGCCCCGCACCCGCACCACGCCCTCGGCGGGATACTGCTCCAACGCCTTGCAGAACCGGGCCAAGGCGTCTTCCCCCTCGCAAAGGCAGACCGGCACGTCGCTGGGGATCAAATGACTGAGGGCATGATAGTCCTCGGTCTCGCAGGCCACGACGATCACGCCGTCGAGCCGGATCGAATCGGTGACTCGGCGAATCACCCATTCCAGAATGGAGCGGCCGCCCAGCCTCCGCGCGGCATTGCAGCGGAAGCGCGGCAAGTGGAAGCACGCCTGCACAATTCCCAGATTTTTCAGCATCCCGCTGCCCCCCCCCCACAAATCCTTTTTCTTGCCAGCCGGTTTACGAAGCCGGGTAAGGGTTGCTTCTAATGTAACAGTTTTGCCGGGGAATCGTCAAGAGGGGGAATACTGTATTACAGTTTAGCCGGCGGGATTGTCCGTCCGCGAAATCGTCGAAAACACGGCGGTTCACACGGCGTGCAAGCACGCCGGCTAGCAGTCCGTTGAAAAAGCCACATGTTGGGGTGGCAGTTGTACTGCCACCCCGGGAAACGCGGCAAAAACAGGGGTGGCAGTACAACTGCCACCCCAACAATCGTTCACACGGCGTGCAAGTACGCCGGCTAAACACCCTGCCCCCGCGGAGTTATCCCCAGTACACGGTAGAGTTGCGGGTCGGAGAGGCTATCGACCACCAACAGCGCCGCGCCGAAGTCGTGTTCCCGGCTGTGCTCGCCGGGGACCGCCACGGCGAACGCACCCGCCGCGGCCGCCGCGGCGCAGCCGTTCTCGCTGTCCTCGAGCACCATCATCTCCCCCGGCTGAATCCCCAGCCGCCGGGCCACCGTCAGATATATCTCCGGGTGCGGCTTGCCGTTTTCCACGTCCTCGGCGGCGAGAACGAACTGGAACCGTCCGACAAAGCCGAACGGCTTCAGGCAGGCGGCGACCAACTCGCGGCTGCTGCTGGTGCCGATCGCCTTGGGTATTTTGGCGCGCTCCAGGGCGTCGAGCAGTTCCATCAGCCCCGGCATGGGCTTCAATCGGCCGCCCAATATTTCGAGGAACAAACGGTTCGACTCGGCGGCCAACTCCCGCCACTTCTCGGCGAGGTTGCAGTGACGGATCATGGCCTCGAAGGCGGGCCGCGGCCGCAGACCCATCATCTGGTTCTTCAGCTCGGCGGTAAACTCGTGCCCCCGCCGCCGCAGCATCCGAGCGCCGACGGCGGCGTACACGTCCTCCGTGTTGAACATCAACCCGTCCATGTCGAAAACGACGGCGCGTATCCGGTTCTCGTTCGTCTTCATCGGATATGGTTTTGTCGATCATTTAGCCCGCCGTGAATACACGGCGGGCCGATTTGGCCGCGAAAAACCGCTTGCCCCGGGTGTATTGCCCCGGGTGTATTGCCCCGGGTGTATTGCCCCGGGTGTATTGCCCCGGGTGTATTCACCCGGGGCTAAATACAGAGATTTCATTTATTTCCCGCCAAGGCGATAGATAACGTAGGTGCGGTTGCAATAGACCACGTCCAAATCCAGCGGCGGCTCGGTCCGATCGGTAATCGCGTAGCCGGCGCGGTACTTCGCGCCCAGTCGTTCAAGGTGTTCGGCGCCCGCGGCGGCCAACGGTCCGTACCATCGTTGGCTCCGCAGGGGGAAACCGGTTCCATAAACGTCCTGTAGTCGCCCCCACCACTGGACGATGTCCGGGGCGGCCTGGGGCACGTCCTTCCAGGCGACCACCTCGCTACGGCCGGCGTACCAGCGGAACGTCTGCGAAAGCCGGGGCGTGAGGAACAAGGCATCCGGCGGGATTTCGCCCGATCGGGCAATCCAATCGCACGCCGCGCACCAGTCGTCGAAATCGGCCCGCCTATTCTTCCATTCCTTGAATTCGGCCATCTTGTGCGACCGCGGCGGAGCCGGGGCAATGCGATCGACCGCACGATCGCCCAAGTGAAACGCGGCAACGACAATCGCAAACGCCAGCCAGCATCGACCCGCCGTCGGCCGAAAAAAAGGGGACGGACCCCATTTGCCGGAACGGCCCGGAGGGTGCTTCGCACAAATGGGGTCCGTCCCCTTTTTTTCGGCCAACGCCCCGACAATCAACGCCGCGCCCTCCAGGGCCACTCCCAGCGGCAAGGCCACGTCGATCAGCCGGAACCAGTAATAACGAAGCAGCCCGGCCGCCAAACCGGGGTCCAGTGGAATCAGCAGATGAATCGCCGCCCCGGCCAGCGCGATCGCAACCGCGCCGGCGACGAACGCCCGAAGCACGTCAAAAGTTCTCCGAAAATCTTCGGACATACTAAGTCTATTGCGCCAGATTCCCAGCAGCAGCCAGAAACAACAGAGCAAAGCCATGCGCAGAATGAGCGCCGGGTAAATGCCGGGAAGGAACAAGTGGTGCGGCAACCGCTCGAAGACGTAAAGCTGATGTGCCTCCCGCGCCGTCTGCTGGTCCACGCCCCAATCGAGCGCCAACGCAGGAATCAGTCCCGGCAGCGAAAGGAGCAATCCACCCAAAATCCCCGGCCAAAGAGCGCGCAACGACGGCGTCTCCATAAAGCCGCGACCGGCGTCCGCCATCCTTGGCGCGACCGCCGGCCGCGGCCGTGTGTCGATCGTTCTAAGCCGCAACCAGGCGATGCCCGCGGCCACCGCCGACCAGCCGCCGACCAGGGGATGGAACGCCGCCGCCGCGCCCATCAACAGCAAACCCCGGTTCCAGCGGTTGCGCAGGACCGCCTCCAAGCCGAAAAACACGAGCGCGTAGGCGAACGGCTTGGCCTCGACGCCACCGACGACCCACTCGCCGGCCATGTGCCACCACTCCATCAGGCAGACGAATAACGCGGCGGTAAGCACCGACCACCACGGACGCGGCACGACGGCGAAACTCAACCGCCGCCACCCCCAGGCCAGCAACAGCCAGCAGATCGTCCGCCCCGTCCAGGCGAGCGCCACCGGCGGCAGCCAGAGCGACAGCCAGCCGAACGTGAAATAAAAAACCTCGTGGGCGTCGGCCGATTCCAGAAAAAAATCCCCCTCCAGCCAACCGGGGTTCCAGTAGTGAATCGCCTTGCCGAGGTAGTAAGACTCGTTCACCTCCGGCACGGGCCAAGCGCCCTGGATGAAAAACACCGCGAAGATCAGGGCGATCTCGATGAGCGATTGGCGACGGAGGTGATGAATAGAACTTGACACGATGATATGATGTTTAGCCCCGGCGTCCACGCCGGGAATATACGCCGCGTGGACGCGGCGGCTAAACTTTTATTGTCGGGAGCGTACGCCGCGTGGACGCGGCGGCTAAACTTATTGCTCCAACGCCGCTATGCTCTTGAAATCGTCTTTCAACGAACGATAAAGCTGTTGGTAGACGGGAAAGGCGCGGTCGTAGTGGTTCTTTGACTTTCGATCGACCGGCGTTTCCCGGACCTCGCGGATCACGGCGGCACAGGCTTCCTCGACGTTTTTATAGGCCCCGGCGCCGACGGCCGCCAACAGCGCCGCGCCGTAGGCCGCTCCTTCCTCGACATTGATCGTCGCCACCTTGCGGCCGAAGACGTCGGCCTGGATTTGCCGCCACAGCGGGCTGCGCGATCCGCCGCCGGAGGCCCGAATCCGACGCACCGGCACGCCTATATGCTCGAATATCTCCAAACTCTCGCGCATCGAATACGTCACGCCCTCCATGATCGCTCGCACCAGATGACCGCGAGTGTGTGCGGCCGTCAAACCGACGAAGCAGCCGCGTGCGTCGGGGTCGGCGTGAGGGGTCCGCTCGCCGGAGAGATACGGCAGAAAGAACAGCCCCTCGCTGCCGACCGGTGTTTTTTCGGCCTCCTCGGCCAGCAGGTCGTAGATTTCGCGCTTGGCGCGTTTTGCCGCCGCCTGGTCCGCTTGGCAGAGCGCGTTGCGGAACCATTGCAGCGAGCCGCCGGCCGAGAGGTTCACGCCCATCATGTGCCAGCGGCCGCGGACGGCGTGGCAGAACGTATGTACGCGCCCCAGCGGGTCGATCTTTACCTCGTCGCTGTGGACGAACATCACGCCGGAGGTGCCGATCGAGGTGGAGAGGACTCCGCGAGCGACGATGCCGTTTCCGACCGCGCCGGCGGCGCAGTCGCCCGCCCCGCCGACAACCACGCAATCGGTGGTCAGCCCAAGCAGCTTCGCCGCCTGCGGGGTGAGCTTGCCGGTGATGTCTTCCGATTCGTAACACTCGGCCAGCAAGTCGGCGTCCAGTTCCAAGGCGGAGAGGAGTTTTTTCGACCATCGGCGCCGAGCAACGTCCAACAGCAACATGCCGCTGGCGTCGCTCACGTCGGTTGCGTACTCTCCGGTCAACCGGCGGCGGATTTCATCCTTCGGCAGAAGCACCTTGCGCGTGGCCTCGAAATGTTTCGGCTCGTGGTTTCGCAGCCAGAGGATTTTCGGGGCGGTGAATCCGGTTAGGGCCGGGTTGGCGACCATCTTGATCAATTTTGCCCGGCCGCCTGCGCGGCGCTCGATCTCGGCGCACTCGGCGGCGGTCCGCTGGTCGTTCCAGAGTATCGCCCGACGTATGACCTTGTCGTTTCGGTCGAGAAACACGGAGCCGTGCATCTGGCCCGACAGCCCGATCGACTTCACCTCGGCCGGCTTGAGCTTGGCCCTGACCGTCGCTTTGCGTACCGAGCGGACCGTCGCCCGCCACCAGTCGTCGGGGTCTTGCTCGCTCCACAGCGGCTTGGGGAAGTGGCAGGGGTAGGTTTCCGTGGCCGAGGCCAAGACATTGCCTTTTTCGTCGATGGCCAGGGTCTTTGTGCCGGAAGTGCCGATGTCGACGCCCAAAAACGCGCTCATGGTGGTCTCGCTTTTGTTTTTCCGTGGGACAGTTGAGTTGCAACCCGGCGCTCAATCATGCCGGGTCACGCCCCGGCCCACCATGTCGGATTGTAACCGGGGCAAAGGTGATCGGGCAACGGGTCCATTGACCGAGCGCGCTGTTTTGGTCTAATGGGATACTGGACCGACATCGTGAGTTTGCCATGAAATCAACAATGTTTTCCCTCGCCCCTCGCCCCTCGCCCCTCGCCCCTCGCCAACTGGCCGCTGAAGCGGCCAGCCCTCGGGATTCATCTCTCCGCCTCACGCCCCTCGCCCCTCTTTTCTGCCTGCTGCTGATTCTGGCCGGGTGTCCCCGCCCCGAATCGGAACCGCGGTCCGGTTCCGTCCGGCTGCCGCTTGAGGGAGTGACGCTCCGGCTGGCCGTGGTCGACGATCCGGCGTTGGCGGCCGCCGTGGTCCAAGCGCGCGGAGAATGGAACGCACAAACCGGCGCGGAGCTTGAAGTTACGGAAATCTCGGAAAAAGAATTGGAACGGGCCGAAACGCTGCCGGCCGACGCCGTGCTCTGTCCCTCCTTTGCGATTGGCGTCCTGGCCGAACGGAACCTGATCGAACCAGTGCCGGAAAACATCACCCGCGGCGATCCGTGGGACGGCATCTTCGACTTGCCGAAACTCCGCGAAGCAGCTTGGGGAAAACAGATCGTGGCCGTTCCGTTCGGCTCGCCGGTTTTCTGCTGCTACTACCGTGCCGACCTGCTGGAAAAACTCGGCCGTCGCCCGCCACGGACGTGGAGCGAGTATCGGGAGTTGGCGGAGCTATTGGCGAAAAACTCCCCTCTCCCTTTGGGAGAGGGGCCGGGGGTGAGGGCACACTGGTCCGCCGCAATCGAGCCGCTCGCCCCCGGCTGGGCCGGCTTGACGCTGCTGGCCCGGGCAGCGCCATACGCAAAACACCGCGACAATTTTTCCACTCTGTTCAACATCGAAACGATGGCGCCGTTGATTGCCGGCCCGCCTATGGTCCACGCGCTGGAAGAGCTTGCGGCCGCGGCCAAACTGGGGCCTGATGATCCTTTCCAATTCGATCCGGCGAAGGTCCGTGCGGCGTTCTGGCGGGGCGAGTGCGGCATGGCGATCTCCTGGCCCACGGCCGCTGAGGAGAGGGTAGAGGGTAGAGGGGAGAGGGGAGAGTTCGGAGGGCCGGCCGCTTCCGAGTCCGGAGGGCCGGCCGCTTCCGAGTCCGGAGGGCTGGCCGCTTCAGCGGCCAGTAATTCGGCCCGCGTCGGATTCGCCGAACTCCCCGGCTCGCGGCGGGTCTTCAACCTCTCCGAAAACGAGTGGGACAAACGAGCGGACGACGACGATCGCCGCGTACCGCTGCTGGCCGTGGCCGGCCGGATGGGCGTTGTCGGCAAGGGATCGCCCCACCGAGAGGCCGCCTTCCAGTTGCTCTTGTGGCTCTCCGACGACCGGATGAGTCCGCAGATCAGCGCACTGAGTCCGGCGACGACCATGTTCCGCCGGTCGAACCTGGATGTTTCCGGCCAGTGGGTTGAAGAAACGGTCCTCCACGCCGCCGCGGCGCAATACGGCGAGGCCACCCTGGCCGCCTTCAGTCACGAGCAATGGCTCGGGGCGTTGCGTATCCCCGGCCGGGCGGAATATCTCGCCGCCTTGGACGAAGCGGTCGCGGCGGCCGTCCGCGGCGAGAAATCGGCTCAAGAAGCCCTGCAACAAGCCGAGACGAAATGGCGCGAAATCACCAAACGCCTCGGCCTCGACCGCCAAAAAGCCGCATACCGGCACAGCGTCGGGCTAGAGTAAACGGGACAGGTCTAATTATCGACGGGTTGCGAGTCTCTTGTTAGGATGCTCCCATGCCGAGAACCGCACGTATTGTCCCTGGCGGGATGGTGTTCCACGTTCTCAACCGCGGCGTGGGGCGGATGAATCTGTTCGCTAAGGATGGCGACTACGAGGCGTTCGAGCGGAGCATCGAGAAGACGCTGGAAACCCGCCCGATGCGCATCTGCGCCTACTGCCTGATGCCCAACCATTGGCACTTCGTATGTTGGCCGGAGCAGGACGGCGATCTGGGAGCTTTCATGCAGAAGCTTACCGTCTGCACTTTCTGAAAAAATGCCCATTCTTCCCAAATTGAATCGCGCGATCCGTTTACCCGAGTTGTTTGCGTCCGGCAACCGCTGGACTTTGCCTGCTGACAATGCTTTCGACGCCAAGTCGATTGTCAGACGTGGTGA
>JAHIKV010000048.1 GCA_018897395.1 Planctomycetota bacterium
GTATCCAAGTGGGGGTCCATGCTTTTTCTGTCTCGAAGGCTCCTTCGCTTGCGTTTTGAGGAGACTTCGAGACAGAAAAAGCATGGACATTACCGCTCGTTGACACCATTTGGGGTGACCTTAATCCTGTGACACTTGCCCACTAGCCACTAAATATCCACGATCACTTCCGCCATCCACCGGCCGTCGCACTGCTCGACCTTTAATCCGTGCCAGGTGATCGCCTTAACCTCGACGTCGATCTCGTGCCGTTCCAGGTCGATCGGCTCGCCGCGGGCCGTGGCGGTCAGCGTCGAAGCCTCTACGTTCGCATGAAACTCGACCAGCGCCAAGCGCCGGGCATGAAACGTGTAGAGCAATTCGGCCAACCAGTCGTGCAACAACTCCTCGACGTTCTCTCCGCCGAGACTGAACGACACTTCCTCGCTCGTCCGCACGGCGTCCGGGTTCGCCACCATTACCGAGAACAGTCCTCGGGCAGCCTCTGTAAACAATTCGTCGAGGCCGGCGGCGCGGACGCGGAGCCCCAAGTCGGCGGTATGCTCGAATATTTCGTACATCCGAGGAATTATACCGTTTGCGGTTTCGCAAGGAAACGAGGTATTTCCCTCTCGTTCCCATGCTCTGCATGGGAACGCACTGTCCGGACGCTCCGCGTCCGTGCCTCAGTGCAAGCAAACACATCTCCATCGACGCGGAGCGTCGGGCGCGTGTGTTCCCACGCAGAGCGTGGGAACAAGGTCACAAATCTATGCCAGCATCGCGGCAATCGTCTCACGATTCACCGGCCGGATCACCCCGCGCTCGCAGATTATCGCCGCGATCAGTTCCGCCGGGGTCACATCGAACGCCGGGTTATAGACCGCCACCCCGTCGGGCACCGTCTGCCGGCCGAAGCCGTGGGTCACTTCACGCGGGTCGCGCTGCTCGATGGGAATCTCAGTGCCGGAGGCAATCGACAGATCGAATGTGCTGCTGGGGGCGGCGACATAGAACGGAATCTCGTGCGCGGCGGCCAGCACCGCCAGGCCGTAGGTGCCGATCTTGTTGGCCGCGTCGCCGTTGGCGGCGATCCGGTCGGCGCCGACAACGACGGCCTGCACGCGACCCTCGCGCATCACCTGAGCGGCCATATTGTCGCAGATCACCGTCACGTCGATGCCCCGCCGTTGCAGTTCCCAGGCGGTGAGCCTTGCGCCCTGGAGCAGCGGCCGGGTCTCGTCGGCGAATACGCGCAGTGTTTTTCCGGCCTCGGCGGCGGCGAAGATCACCGCCAGCGCGGTGCCGTAGTCGGCCGTGGCCAGCCCGCCCGCGTTGCAATGGGTCAGCACTCCCTGACGGTCGCCGAGCAGTTCGGCCCCGTGGCGGCCTATCGCCCGGCACATTTGCCGGTCTTCCTCGTGGATCGCTTGGGCCTCGGTCAACAGGGCGGCGGCGATCTCGGCGGTCGGGCCGTTGCGAAACCGCGAAGCGGTTTGCTTCATCCGCTCCAAGGCCCAAAAGAGGTTGACCGCGGTGGGCCGACTTGCGGCCAGACGATCGACCGCTTCGTGCAGCCGATCGAAGAAGGTCGTCTGGTCGGCGCCGAGGACGTTATGTACGCCGAGGCACACCCCGTATGCGGCGGCGATTCCGATGGCCGGCGCCCCGCGCACGCGCAGCGACTTAATCGCCTCACAAACTGCTTCCACGTCGCGGCAGTCGATCTCGACCAACTCGACCGGCAACTTCGTCTGGTCGATCATCCGCAGATGGCCGTCGACGCTGCCGATCCATTGGAGGGTTGGGACGTTTTTCACGGCTTACTTCTTCGCTGTTCGCAGAGCATCCTGCAACGACTTGTTCTTGTCGCCGACCTTGTCAACTAATTTCCGCTTGAAGTCGGCGAGTTTTTCTTGCAGAGCCGGGTCGCCGAGGGCGAGTATTTGGACGGCCAGCAATCCGGCGTTGCGAGGCCCGCCGCCGCCCGCGCCGACGGTGGCGACCGGCACGTCGCCGGGCATCTGCACGATCGACAGCAACGAGTCCAGGCCGCCGGCCAGTTCGGTGGGGACCGGCAATCCGATCACCGGCAAGGTAGTGTGCGAGGCGACCACGCCGGCCAGATGCGCGGCCCCGCCGGCGGCGGCGACGATCACCTTCAGACCTCGCTCGGCGGCCGTCGAGGCATACTGCTGAACGACCTCGGGCGTCCGATGGGCGCTCATCACATGGACCTCGTAGGCAACGCCGAACTCGTCCAGCGCGGCGGCCGTCGCCTTGATCTTCGGCCAATCGCTGTCGCTACCCATCACTATGCCCACCAGGGGCGAAGCGGTTTCCGACATTGGAATCTCCCTTAAAAAGTGGTCAGTGGTCAGTGGTCAGTGGCCAGTTCGGCAAAAACTGACCAATGTCCACTGACCACTAGCCACTGACCACTAACCACTGGCCACTAGCGTTCTACTTCTCAAACCGCGGACTGTACGGCATGTCGAAGGTTTCGGCCACGGGACGATTGGTGACTTCTCCTTCGTGGATGTTTATGGCGGTGGCCACGGGTCGCAACGCCTCGGCGGCGGGCAACAGGCCGCGATTTGCGATCTGCAACGCCCAGGGCAAGGTCACGTTGCACAGGGCGAAGGTGCTGGTCCGCCCGACCGCGCCCGGCATGTTGGCCACGCAGTAGTGCAACACCTCGTCGACCATGAAGGTCGGGTTGCTGTGGGTTGTCGGCCGCGTGGTCTCCACGCAGCCGCCCTGGTCCACGGCCACGTCGACGATCACGCTCCCCGGCTTCATCAGCTTCAGGTCCTCGCGTGCGATCAGGCGTGGCGCCTTTGCGGCGGGCACAAGCACGGCCCCGATCACCAGGTCGGCCTTGCCGAGCTGCTCGCGGATGGTGTGCCGGTCGCTAAACAGCAGGGTGACGTTCGCCGGCATGACCTCGTCGAGATAGCGGAGCCGGTCCATGTTGATGTCCAGCAGAGAGACGTTGGCGCGGAATCCGGCGGCGATCAACGCGGCGTTCGATCCGACCACGCCTCCGCCGAGGATGGTGACGTGTGCCGGCTCGACGCCGGGCACTCCGCCCAGTAGTATGCCGCGTCCCTGTTGCGGCCGTTCGAGATATTTTGCCCCCTCCTGGACGCTCATCCGCCCGGCCACCTCGCTCATCGGCGTCAACAGTGGGAGCCGGCCGTGCCCGTCGCTGAGGGTTTCGTAGGCCACGGCGATGCAGCCGCTTTTGACCAACGACTCGGTCAGTTGCCGATCGGCGGCCAGGTGGAAGTATGTGAAGATGATCTGCCCACGACGGAGCAGCGAGAACTCACCCGATTGCGGCTCCTTGACCTTGATAATCATTTCCGACCGGCCGTACAGATCGCTGGGGCTATCGACCAGTTCCGCCCCGTTGTCGATGTAATCCTGGTCGGCCAGGCCCGAGCCGAGTCCGGCCCCGTTTTCGACCAGCACGGTGTGTCCGGCGCGGGTCAATTCCTCGGCTCCCACCGGGAGCAATCCGACGCGATATTCATCCAACTTGGTTTCTTTTGGTACGCCGACGATCATTTCACTTCTCCAACGATGGTTTCAGGTACGGCCGCCGGGCCGTCGCTGTTTCAGAACGATTAAACCGCCATTGTAGTGGTTTGCGGGGAGTTGTCCAAGAGCCGGGGGAAATAGCCCTGAAAACTTGCCGCCCCTGGAATCAAGTGAAAAATGAACCCTATGTGATCATTCTTTCCGCGAGGCAAGTCTCGGGAGTGAAGAAACTCGGCAACACGATGAGACGTAGCCTAAACGTCGCCGCTTAGAATATCATTCTTCAGAAACATGTCGCCTGGATCATCGGTTGGTAAGTCGTGGGCCTTCATCAGCAATTTAGCCAAGTCGCGGCATTTTTGATCATGGCTATAGAAATCGGAGGCCCCGGCGGCGTATGCAGAAGCGACAATCATCACGTCGGCTCTTAAGACATGCCTCTTATCGTACTGAACGTCTTTGGGCATGTTTCTATGTTGCGACCACAGGTCTGCGGCAATAGCCGCTGCTTTGACGTCAAACGACGGACATATAAACTTCTCCGTAAGAGCGGCGATCAAGGTGCCTTTTTCGGTTTTGGGAACCGGAACCAACAATTCCGATATGGCAACCGTAGGCAAAAGAACGAGTGCCTTTTCTCGAAATAGTTTGTGCAGGAGTAATTGGGCCCGAACATTCAATTCCTGGTATTTCGAGGAATGCTTGGGATTTTTTGACGGCACCCACCCGGCATATACCAATACCATGGAATCAATGCCGGCAATCATTGGCGCAACTCCTGAAAGAGTGCGTCGGGATCGGGAATGTGGTCCCAGGCTTTCAGCCCGGCATTGCGTAGCCGTTCTATAGCCTCTATCGGATCTCCGAGTTTAGGTTGTGTGAAATCCCTAATCTTGAACCGGTATATCCGCCAAGAACGGTGAATCCACGTTGCGGTTCCGGTCGCTACTATTTGCTCATAAAGGTGTTGACCTAATCGCCGCACAAGATCGTTGCCCTTCACGTCGCAATGCAGGGCACGGCGACGACCTGGGACGCGCATCATACACCGCATGTTCGTAGCGCCGCCAACCCGCTCGACACGGCCAATGACTGTAGTATCTCCATGCATCAAGAGCCGACTGGAAATACGTTGAAACGCATCTTTGTCGATGACGAACAATGGAGGACCGTCATGGTTCACCAAGGATACTTCTACTCGACTGCCGATTGAGCGAGCCACGTCGCTCAGCGATTCAACCGGCCTCAGGGCAGCCACCAAGCCATCCTCCTCTCCCCCATGATCGCCGGTGGAAGATAGAAGCAGTCCCACGTGAGAGAGATTGGATATGGCCTCGTCCGGGGCGCGTGAAACACAACTGTACACCGCCGAACCGCGACGAACTTTCACCAAACCGATGCCTTTGTCAAGCGGCACGTGCGGCGTTTCATAGGGATCCCTCCCGCTGGCGAGGTCTTGAACCGCCGACAAGGCGTCACTGACGGCGCGGAGTGGAATCCGCTCCGGGGCCAATCCTGGGCCAACGAAGCGGACTTCAAACGTCGGCAACATTCTTTTCGGTGGCATTGGCAGTCAGGAAGCTCCTCTCAACTTCAGCGGAATCCACCTCCATTGTGGAAATATACCCTCAATAAGGGGTGCCGTCAAGAGATGACATACCGCATGTCTATCAACCAATGGTACCCTGATACCCTAACTCTTCAGCTTGCCGTCGATCTCGTCGCGCCGGTCGTCTTGCGTCCGCCGGCGGAGATAGAGCTTGATGGGCACCTCGCCGAACTCCAACCCGTCGCGGAAGACCCGCAGCAAGTAACGCTGATACTGCGGCGAAATGGCCTTCGGATCGCTGCAAAACAGCACGACGGTCGGCGGCTGCATGGCGACCTGGGTGGCGTAATAGATTTTCGGGTGGCGATTGCGGAAGAGCGGCGGCGGATTTTTCTCCAGCGCCGCCCGCACCTCGCGGTTCAACCGCCCGGTGGTCACCCGATGGAGCGATTGGCGGAAGAGCATCCGCGAGTGATTGAGCATCGCCTTGACGTTCTTGCCGGTCTTGGCGGTGATGAAGGCGATCGGCGCGTACAACATGCTGCGGAAGGTGTCGTGCAGATAGATCACCCATTTCTCGGTGGGCATCGTGGCCACCAGCAGGTCCCACTTGTTGACCACGAACATGCACGGCTTGTACTGCTGGGAAACGTAATCGCAGAGTTGCTTGTCCACCTTGCCGATCCGCTGAGTGGCATCGAAGAACATCAGCACCACGTCGGCCCGGCGAATGCTCCGCTGGGCGCGGTGCGTGCTGTAGAAGTCCACGTCGGTGCTGATGCTCTTTGTGCGGCGGAAGCCCGGCGTGTCGATGGCCACCAGCGACTGGCCGTCCATCTCGAACCGCACGTCGACGCTGTCGCGGGTGGTGCCCGGCACCTCGCTGACTATCATCCGCTCGGCCTGCGCCAGGGTGTTCACCAGCGTACTCTTGCCCACGTTCCGGCGGCCCACGATCGCCACCTTCATCACCGGCTCGGACGGCGAAGGATCGTCGGGCGAAGGCTCGGGCAACCGCTGGGCAATCGCGTCCATCAACTCCGCCTTGCCGCGGTTCTCCTGAGCGCTGACGCGAACCATCTTTCGACCGAAACGGTAAAACTCGTCGGCATGGGCGTCCAGCGACGGCGCGTCGGTCTTATTGACCACCAACAGCACCGGAACGGTTAGGTAGCGCAGCCGTTTGGCAACCTCCTGATCCAGCGGCGTCGGTCCGACGCGGCAATCGACCACAAACAGCACGACCCGCGCCGAGTCGACGGCCACCTGAATCTGTTCCTCGATCTGATCGGTAAGGTTGTCGGCGTCCTCGATGCCCATCCCACCGGTATCGACCAACTCGGCGAATTGGCCGTGAACCTCCATCAGGTGGGTGACTCGGTCGCGGGTAACGCCCGAGACGCGATCGACGATGGCAATGCGCCGCCCGGCGAGCCAATTGAAGATGCTCGATTTGCCCACGTTGGGGCGGCCGACGATCACAACTTGCGGAACACCCATAAGTTTCTATGATAATTATGTTCGAGTTTGTTTTCTAGTCACGGGGCGTTTGTCTGAAACCGAATTATCCGTATTTTTCGAGTGTCGGAAGAACATTGTCGTGAACAATAGCCGGGGGCTAACAGCCCCCGGAGGGAAACTCCCGCCATTCGCGCACATTCCGGGGGCTGTTGGCCCCCGGCTATTGCGACATCAGTTTTCCGAGAGTCAACAAACACCAAACACCATGGCACGCAACATCAGGGAAGCGATGATTCAACGGCTCGAGGGGCTTGAGGGTGCTGGAGTGACGCACGTTCCGAAAGGGCGGAAACTCCCCGACACCCCCCCCGTGGCACAGCCACACTCGGTTGTGCCACAGGTCGGTACGGCCGAGGGCGGCTGTGCTACAAGGGAATCGCCGACCGATCAGCGCGCGGCCGCCCTGGCTGAGGTAGAGCGGGAAGTGTCCGCCTGCACCCGCTGCACCGAATTGGCCCGCGCGCGGACGCAAACCGTCTTCGGCGTGGGCAACCCTTGCGCCCGACTGGTTTTCTGCGGCGAGGCGCCGGGGGCCGACGAAGACCGGATAGGTCAACCGTTCGTCGGCCGCGCCGGGCAACTGTTGACCGACATCATCGTCAAAGGGATGAAGATGCGCCGCGAGGACGTCTACATCCTAAACATTCTCCGCTGCCGCCCGCCGGGCAACCGCAATCCGCTGCCGGCCGAGGCCGCCGCTTGCCGCGAATTCCTCGATCGGCAACTGGAGATCATTCAGCCGGATTACATCTGTTGTCTGGGGTCGGTGGCCGCTCAGAACCTGCTGGACACGACCGAGTCGATCGGCCGGCTCCGCGGCTGCGTTCACGACTATCGCGGCATCCCCGTCGTCTGCACCTACCACCCAGCCTATCTCTTGCGAAACCCGTCGGTTAAGCGTTCCGTCTGGGAAGACATCCAAATGCTGATGGCGGAAATGGAGAGGAAGAGCGGAAGGCGGAGGGCGGAAGATGGAGTTGTTCCCGTGAAGGATTAAACAAAAATGTCAGATTTGCGTTAAGAAACGGATGAATTGTCGAGAATGACCATCGCGGGTGGGCGCCACTTCCCTGAAAGAGTCTTTGTTGTCAAGGGCCTCCTGGCGGGTTTTTTGCGCACGTTCGGCGCAAAGAGCCCGCAAGGGCTTTTTCGGTGTTTTTTCTCCCTGGTGTTTTCAGGAAACGGGGTTTCGGTTCGGTTGCCGCGGTCTAAAGTTTTCGAGGTTGTCGAGCCGTTCTTTTCCGCGCGGCTGCACCCCAACACATCCCTTCGTGGGCGAAAAAAAGGGGACGCAGCTCTTTTCTATTGACGGGAAGAAAACAATAGAAAAGAGTCGCGGTAGGGACCGCCCTTGCGGGCGGCCCCCCGCGCGGATCCGTACGTGAAGGATTACCTCATACGGCTCTTACCTCGGGTAATGACGATCCACGGCTCGGCGGGTTTTCCGCCGTGCCACGATTCGTACGCCCAGCGATCCGATGACACGGTTTCCCGGCACAGAGTCCGGCGCGAGTGAGGTTCGCGTGGCGTTTCCCTTGGTCAGGCCCCTTTCCTCCACGGACTCCGCCGCCGCCTTCGGGCCGGCTTTGTTCGTCCGCTTCTTCGGTACTATGGGCCTGTCCGACTCCCCGGAGACGTGCATGTCCGACGTGCGGCCAA
>JAHIKV010000323.1 GCA_018897395.1 Planctomycetota bacterium
GGCGGGCAAGCTGCTTTCCATGGAGATAGAATTCAGCCGCATCTGTAATTTCCGCTGCTCGTACTGTTATGTTTCGGACAGGAGCGAATGCAGCAATGAACTCTCCAGAGAGGAAATAAAAAACGTCATCCTTCAGGCCAAAGAGCTGGGCGCCCGGAAGATCATCATTTTGGGCGGTGAGCCGAGCATCTATCCGCATCTTTCGGAAATGCTCCGCTTTCTTGGCAGGGAGGGGCTTGAGATTGAGATGTTCACCAACGGTTCCGGCATTGATCCAGAGCTTGCCGCTGTCCTGGCCGAAGAAAAGGTCCGGGTGGTCCTGAAACTGAATTCCCGGGACGAGGCCATCCAGGATCGGCTGGCTGGCAAGAAAGGGGCCTTCCGGATCATCAACCGGGCCTTGACCACCTTGCAAGAGGCAGGGTACCCGTCAGCGGATCAATTTCTGGCGATCAGCACCGTGATCTGCCAGCAGAATATCAAGGAATTGCCGGCAATGTGGCAGTGGCTGCGGGAGGAGAAGATAGAGCCCTATTTCGAGGTCATCACCCCTCAGGCCAATGCCCTGGATAATATGTGGCTTGGCGTGGATTCCAGCGCCTTGAAGGAGTTGTTTGTCGGTCTCTCCGCCATGGACCGGGAGCTGTTCGGCCGCGACTGGGAGCCCCAGCCGCCGCTGGTGGGGAACAAGTGCATGCGCCACCAGGTCTCTTGTGTGGTCACGGCCACCGGGGATGTCATGCCCTGTGTCGGGGTCACCATTGCCCTTGATAATATCCGCGACAACAAGCTTGGCCATATTCTGAAACACAGCGAGGTGGTCAACAATCTGAAAAATTACCGGAACATGATCAAAGGGGCCTGCCGCACCTGCGAAAAGGCGGAAGAATGCTACGGCTGCCGCGGGGCGGCCTACCAGATGACCGGTGATTACCTTGCCTCGGACCCGACCTGTTGGAGAAATAACGCCGGCAAGGAGTAACGCAGACGCCCTCTTGTTCGCGCCTGTCAGACAACGGTCAGCAACACCCAGCCCACGGAAAAACGGCCGCTTTCAGGGATAAAGCCTAGTATCCGTTCTCCTTTCTGCAGCCGACCCGAAGAAAACAACTCTTCCAGCATGATATAGAAGGAGGCGGAACCGGTATTGCCCCTGCTGGCCAGATTGGTAAACCAGCGTTCCTCCGGGATGATAAAATTGATGTCTCGCAGTTGCTGAAGGAGCGGTTCCCGGAAGTATTGCGAGGAATAGTGCGGTAAAAACCAGGCAACATCCTCAGGGATCAGGCCATGTTTTTTCGCAACCTCCGGCAGGCTTTCTCCGACCAGGGTTCGGATCACCTCCCGATTCAGCAGCCGGGCATCCTGTTTGACGGTCAAAATGCCGTTCCTTACGGCCTCAACTTCCCCAACATACTCCCGCCAGCCCCTGAGGCTCCCGTCTTCCTGCTTCACGGCGCCGGCATACATGCAGGTTTCCAGATAATGGGCATGGGAGATCATCTCTATCCAGTCAATCCTGAGGGAGAGACCGTTTGTTGCCGGTTCCTTTTCGATCAATACCGCTCCGGCGCCATCGGAAAGCATCCAGCGCAAGAACTCCGCCTCAAAGGAAAAGGCCGGATGATCTTTCTTCTTTTCCGGCTGATCAGCCGGACCCTGCATGGCTTGGAAAAAAGAAGTACGCATAAAGGTGGAGGCCAGTTCAGAACCGGTGGCAACCGCACGCGCACTCAACCCATGGGCCACCGACATGGCGCCATATTTTAAGGCGGTGATGCCGGAAAGACAAATCCCGGCGGTACTGATAACTTCACAGTGCCCACATCCCAACTCTCCGTGCACCATGGAGGCATGCCCGGGCATGAGCTGATCGGGTGACGAGGTGCCGCAGCAGAGGCATTCGATGGAGGGGTTGTCAGACAGATTCCTGCCTGCAGGCGCTAAACGTCGCACGGCCTCGGCCGCCAGCATGGCGTTGCTGTGCGTTGTGGCGCCTGTTTCCGGATCAATGGCATAGTGCCTGGTCTCGATGCCGTTGCCAGCAAGAATGATCTGCCTGGTCCTGGCCGCGATCCGGGCCACCTTCCCCAGATACCTCTCCAGATCGTCATTATTTACCGGTTGACCGGGCAGAAAGGCGGAGACCGCCGTGATAAAAGCATTCATAGTAGGCTATAACCTAGCATTGTGGTGGCTGTTGACAAGGAGTTCGGCGTAGCGGCTGTAAAACCGCTGTTCCTCAAGTTTTGTTGGGGTGACGGCATTGGTCAGGGTGTAATAATCCAAATTATGGTTGCTGATCCGGTGTTGTTCTTGCCTGTACAGGGCGGTGCCCGGCAGGGGGGTCATGACGGTGATCATCGGCAGATCGATCCGCCTTGCCCCGAGATAGTTGTCGAGGCGGTCAAAATCATTTTCATCATAGTCAGGGGAGATGATGAAATCGCCGACAATGGTGATGCCCAGATTATTGAGGATGGCAATGGCCTCCGCGTTCATGGCGGCCTGATTGGCCTTGTTCATGGCCGAGAGGCTGGCATCGTCAATCCCTTCAAAGCCGATGATCACGGCCCGCAGGCCAGCCTCTTTCCATTGTCGCAGCATTTCCGGGTGGCGGACCACCGTATCGGAGCGGATATCGGCCAGGTACTGTTTGTTGAGACCCGAGGCGAGCAGGGCATGGCCCAGGGCGGTGGCCCGCTTGACATCGCCAAAGGTGTTGGCATCCACCAGCCTGATGATCGGGATATCGGGCAGCAGGGAGATATCCCGGATGACCGTCTCAATGGATTTTGTCAGGTAGCCGCCGCCGGTCTGGCCTTGAATGGAGCAGAACAGGCACTGGTGCGGGCAACCGAATGCCGAGGCGACAAAGCCCATGTTGATGCCCAGTTTTTCGAGAATGTAATGGGAGCGGTAGCGCTGTACCAAATCATACGCCGGGGGACGCTCCATGACCAGATCGGCAATCCGGTTCCGCAGTTGCGGCCGGGCAACCTGTCTGCCCGGGCTGGTCCGGATCACTCCGGGCAGATCAGTGCATTTTTCGTCGTTCTCGTTCCCGCTTTCCAGAGCGCAGACAAGCTCGGCAAAGACCTTCTTGCCGATCCCGACTACGATATAATCCACCACCGGATGATTGAAAAACCCCGGATCGTTGCTGGCATGAATCCCCCCCACCACCACGGTTGCCGGGCAGGAGTCCTTGACCCTGGCGGCAAGCCGCAGCATGGTATTCGCCTCGCAGGTCACCCCGGTAATGCCGACCAGCTCCGGTTGAAATTCGCGCAGTTCCCTGTCCAGGCCATCGGGATCAGCCTTCAGGTCGAGAATCCGCACCGTATGTTCCA
>JAHIKV010000049.1 GCA_018897395.1 Planctomycetota bacterium
AACATCCCGTCGATCAACGAGTTGTTCATCCGCACGCAACCGGCCCATCTACAGAAGCTGACCGGCAGCGACATGGACACGTCGGACCGCAACATCGAGCGTGCCCGCTTCTTGCGCCGTTATCTCAACAAGGAAAACGGCGACAGCGGAGCGGCGGAACATAATTAGCAACCCGGTACGTGCATAATGTCAGAGCAAGCGTGAAATAAGGCGCAAAGCCCAACGCGAAAGCAAGTTACAACGATGTGCAAACATTGCATTCGCTTCAATGCTTGCACAAACACATAACTCGGCTGTCAGCTACGACTTACTCCGAAATCACTGCAATCCGCTAAACTGTTGCAAAATTGGCGATTGACTTTTTCGACGAAGCGGGTACACTATCGTCCATCCTACCTAGATTCGTGGTTCCCGTGGTGAGGGAACCTACCGTGTCTTCCGCCTGACGCCAACCAAGCTTTGGCGCCGTATCCCACCGATTATCACGCCTGTCATCATAACGCTCCAATGCCCGCTTCCGACGGTACGTTGCCGTCGGAAAAAGGTATTTCGTTGCAACGGCAATGGGAGGAGTGTCATGTGCGTCCGTGGAAAAAAAGCGTTTATCCTCGTGGAACTATTGGTCGTTATCACGATCATCGGCATCCTGATCGCGCTCTTGCTGCCGGCGGTGCAAGCAGCGCGCGAGGCGGCCAGGCACATGCAATGCGCCAACAACCTCAAGCAAGTTGGCCTGGGCACGCTGACTTGCGAGAACGTTTTCGGCGTGTTGCCGCCGTTGTGCCCCAATTTCGATGATCCGGTCAGCGGAAATTGGAAATATTCGCCGATCCGGGTTGCGGGGCCGTACAAGGGCGCGGTTTGGTTCACAGTGTTTTGCTTCCTGCTTCCATACGTGGAACAAGCCAACCTTTACGAGATATCCAACAGGAACGTGACGACGCAAATCGGCGATAAATTCGTGTATAGCCAAGTCATCCAAACCTTCCGGTGCCCGTCCGAACCGAGTCCGTCGGCCAGCACGGGCATGGGTGCCACGACGAACGGGGGGGCCTCGGCGTTTTGGGCCGCCAGCAATTACGGCGCGAACTTTCTCGTCTTCGGCAATCCGACCGCCAAGAGCACCGAGGGCCGAACTCGCATCGCCGACGTGCGCGACGGCGTCAGCAACACGATCTTCTTCGCCGAGCGATACGCCACATGCGGAACCAGCGGCGATCCGAACATCTCGACGACCTACGCGAACCTGTGGGCCGATGCAAACGTGACTTGGCGGCCGGCCTTCTGCATGAACGGTTTCGTTCCGCCCGACACGCCTTATGAGCCCTGCACCAAGTTCCAGGTCACGCCCGACTGGGTTTCCGGTTGCGATTCCACGCGAGCGCAATCCGCGCATGCGGGCGGAATCCAGGTTTGCATGGGCGACGGCAGCGTTCAGTTCGTCGTCGTCGGCGTCGCCGACAGCCTTTGGGCGAACCTTTGCGATCCGCGAGACGGCAACATCCTAGGAAAGGAGTGGTAGCGCCATGACCGAATCTTCACGACGAGAGTTCTTGCGGCAAGGCGGAAGACTGGCCGCCGCGTGTGGACTGGCGACGGCGGTCGTTCCTCGCGTCCACGCGGCGGAAGACAACACGATCCGCCTGGCCTTAATCGGCTGCGGGGGACGCGGGACCGGCGCCGCGGTCAACGTCTTCGAGGCGCCCGGCGGGCCGGTCAAGCTGACGGCGATGGCCGACCTGTATCAAGATCGACTCGACGCCTCGCATCGAATCCTCAGCGAACGGCATCCCCCGCAGGTCGATGTTCCGCCGGAGCGGCGGTTCGTCGGGTTCGACGCCTATCGGCACGCGATCGACGGCCTTCGGCCGGGCGACATCGCCATGTTGACCGGCTACGCGGCTTGGCGCCCGCTGCAGCTCGAATACGCCGTCCAAAAGGGCGTCCACGTTTTCATGGAGAAGTCGTTCGCGTGCGATCCGCCGGCGGCACGGCGAATCATCGCGGCCGGAGAGGCGGCAAAAAAGAAAAACCTCAAAATCGCCGGCGGTCTTATGAACCGCCATTCCAGCAATCGTCAGGAGTTTATTCGTCGCATCCGCGACGGAGCGTTGGGAGAAATCCTGTTGGTTCGCGTTTGCGTGGCCGGAAAAGTAGGCACGAGGCTTCGGCCTCGACCGCCCTCCGAAAATGAGTTGGATTGGCAAATTCGCCACTTCACCAGTTTCTTTTGGGTTTCGGGCGGGGCGTTCGCCGAACCGAACATCCACCCGATCGACGAAATATGCTGGATAAAGGACGCCTGGCCCATCGCTGCACAAGGAATTGGCGGCCGCTCGGCTACGACCTCCAATAGCAACCAGAACCTCGACTCGTACGCTGTCGAGTTCACCTTTGCCGACGGCACAAAGGCGACCGACTTCAACCGCTGCAAGGAAACGGCCACATACATTCATGGCACCAAGTGTTCGGCCCAATTTTCGAGCAACCTTTGCGAAGGCACGGTGCGAATCTTTAAGGATCAACGTATCGACCGCGGTAATATCGCCTGGCAGGCCGACAAGGAACCGATCACCCCGTGGCAGATCGAGTGGAACGTCCTGTTGGACGCCATCCGAAACGACCGGCCGCATAACGAGGCCCATCGCTCGGCGATGTCGAATCTTGCCGACATCATGGGCCGGGCGGCGGCTCACTCGAAAAGATTGGTCACTTGGGACGAAACAACGGCATCAAACTTTCAGTGGTGCCCGAACGTCGATGCCATGAACCACGAGACCCCGCCTCCGGTGCAGGCCGACCCACAGGGTTGCTATCCGGCGCCTGTCACCGACGCATGGTCGGAGATTTAGCGGTCGTTCAGGAAAATCATCCGGCACCCAAAGCGGGGACGAGCTACAGCGGCTGGCGCGATGCCTTTGAAGGGTACGCTTGCCGCAATCCCCACCATTCTGAGGCAACCCTGGAATAAGCAGGCAGACCGTCCACAGAACCGGATACACCTCATCAAGTGTCGGCAGGCGATCGCCAATGTTGAAGCCCTTCTCACCCATTCGACTTTCCGCCGCATAACAGTGCCGTTGCGCTCAATTCTGATTCTATGAAAGAGTGCGGTCTGGTTGCCCCGCGCTACGACTTCGGTGGGTGCAACTTGTCGATTCGTTCGCGGAGGAGATGAACCACGTCTCGCGGCAAAAACTTTGCCAACTCCTCGTCGCCGGCCACCGAGGCGATCTGCTTGATCAGAGAACTGGAGACGTGGGCCAACTCGCCGTCGGCGATCATGAACAGCGTCTCCACCTCGGGGGCCAGCCGGCGGTTGGCCATCATCATCGTCAACTCGGCGGGGATGTCGGTGATCGGCCGGACGCCGCGGACCATGATCCGCGCCCCGCACCGTTTGACGAACGCCACGGCCAGCCCGGTGAACGTGCGGATATCGACGTTCTCCAGGTGTGCGGTGGCCTGGTGGATCATCTGCACTCGTTCGGCCGGCGTAAAGAGCGTTTCCTTCTCGACGTTCACCCCCACGCCGACGATCAGCCGGTCAAAGAGCCTGCTCGCACGCTCCATGACGTTGAGATGCCCCAGGGTGATCGGGTCGAAGGAGCCGGGATAGACGGCGATGCGCGGGGAGTATTTTTTATCGGACATGATCGGACATGGAAACCAGTCGCACCCCGTTGCGGCGGGGGTGGTATTGCAACTCTTGCGTCTCAACTTGGCAGTGGTGAACCGAAGGAAAACCGATTATACTTGGTTTTTGTGGCGGAAAGTAGGGTGGGTCAAGCGAAGCGCAGCCCCACCACGTTTTTTCCGCTGTTGGTGGGGCTGCGCTTCGCTTGACCCACCCTACACAGAAACACCATCCGCGGGGAGATTCTCGATGCAAAAAGCCCTCTGCCTAGTGGGATCCGTCGTCGCCGTTCTGCTGTTGTTGGTATTCGGACTCGATCTGGCCGTTGGGTTCCCCTTCCACCGGGTAAGTATGGTGATGGACGTTGGGTGTTTGCTCTGCTCGGCAGCCTTGGGCTATATCAGTTGGGCAACGCTGAAGGAACAGAAGTGACCGGTCCCAAGCGCACGCCTGCGGCCGTGTTGCCGTATATGCCGTTGTGTGCGAGGTTTCCGCCGTCTATGCTTCACGCGGCTTGAAGTGGAATGTTTTTTGCCAGCGGAAAAAAATGGATCACTATTTCCCGTGCAAGGTATAAAATAGTCCCATGGCAACAGAAGAACGTCAACGGGAAGTCGCTAGGGCGGGCCGCGAGCCCCTCTCGCCCGCCAAGCGGAAGCGGCTCGAAAAGCTTTTCGAGCACGCCGGCAAAAAAGCCGAGTCGGCCGCCGAGCCAAATGACTTCGACTACGGCACCGAGCTGTTGATCCAGTGCGTCTCGGGCGATCCGGGCAACGCCTTCTACGTCCGCGCGCTGCTGGAAAATCTGCAAAAGAAGTACAAGCAAAATAAAAAAGGCGCGCCGCTGGCGCAGTTGAAGGTGAGAGGGGCGCGAAGCGCGGTGAAAAAAGCACTCGCTCAGGAGCAATGGGACGAGGCGATCCGGCAAGGATTGAAGGCCCTGACGATCAATCCCTGGGACATGCCGACGCTGATCGGAATGGCAACCGCCGCGGTAAAAACCGGCGACCGCGACTGCGAAATGTGCTATCTGAAATCGGCGTTGATGGGCAGTCCGAAAGACCCCGCGGCCAACCGGCTGTTCGCCATCGCACTGAACGATCGGGGGCTGATCGATCAGGCCATCACCTACTGGCGCCGAGTCGAGGAGGCGCTGCCCGGCGAGGAGGAGGCCCGGCGGGCAATCGCCTCGCTGACCGTGCAGAAGGCGAAATCCAGCGGAAAGTTCGACGACGAAGACGATGAAATATCCAAAAAAGTGAAGGCCAAGGCCAAGCAGCAAGAAGAATTGACCCTCAAACAACGTCTGAAGCGTAAAATCCAGAACGAGCCGGAAAAGGTTGACCACTACCTGGAACTTGCCCAACACTACCTGAGCGAAGACCGGTTCGCCGAGGCCGAAAATCTGCTCGGCAAGGCATACGAGCTTTCCAACGAAGACGCCGACATCCGGGAGAAATTGGAGGACGCGCAGCTCCGCCACATGCGGCAGAGAATAATCCAAACCAAAGACCCCGAGGAGGCCGAAAAGCTCCGCCGCGAGTATTTCGACAAAGACGTCGAGTTTTGCAAAAAACGGGTCGAGCGGTATCCCAACAACCCGATCTTCAAGTACGAATTGGGCTACCGCTACATGAAGACCAAGCAGTACGCCGAGGCGATCCGAGAGTTGCAAGCGGCCAAGAGCGACCCCCGCCGAAAAGGGGTATGCATGTTGGTTCTCGGCGAGTGTTTCCAGCAGATCAACCAATTGCCGCTGGCTATGACCCACTACGAGTCGGCAATCCAGGAATTGCCCGAGCGCGAGACCGAAAACCGAAAGAAAGCGCTCTACCTGGCGGGCCGAATGGCCCTTTACTTGCGAGATTTAGCCGCCGCCGAAAAACACCTCACTACGCTGGCCAGCCTGGATTTCACTTACAAAGACGTCTCGAAGCTACTGGACAAACTCGCCAAATTACGCGAAAATCCAGAATCCGGCGCCGCGAAGAAGGAAGAAGAGGAGGAGGCCGGCGAAACAGAAGACAACGAGCAGCCGGACGCCTCGGCCGATGCGTGACGCCCAAACTGTAGGACGGATTTCATAATCCGTCCATTTTTCGGGGACGGATTAGGAAATCCGTCCTACAATTTTGACCAATACAATTTGCTTCGTGTCCTTGGACACGCAGACACACAAGATTCCCCACAAACCCGACGCCATGCCAAATATCAAGAGCGCGAAGAAACGACTGAAACAGAGCTTAGTCCACCGCCGGCGGAACCGGTCCGCCAAACAAGCCATTCACACCGAATGTAAGAAGGTGCTGGCGGCCGTCGAGGCGGGCGACCCGGAGCAGGCCGAAACCGTATTCCGCTCGGCCGCCAAAAAGGTCGACAAAGCCGCCGCCAAGCACGTCATCCACCGCAACGCCGCCGCAAGGGTAAAGTCCCGGCTCTCGGCGAAAATCAAAAAGAGCAAAGGGAAATAACGGTCGGCTTTCAACGAATAACCGTCGTCAACATTTAGCCCCGGGTGAATACACCCGGGGCAGACGGTTTTTCGCGGTCAACTCGGCCTGCCGTGTATTCACGGCGAGTTAAATTGTTGATTTTCGGACACCATCTCAAAACTCCACGTCGGCCGCGTCGAACACCGGACCCTCGACGCAGGTGCGGCGATAGTCCCAGTTGCCCGAGGCGTCGCGAATCTTTTTCACGCAACTGAAACAGACGCCGATGCCGCAGGCCATCGGACTTTCAAGCGAAACCTGACACGGCAGATCCAACTCGCGGGCGATTCGGGCGGCGGCCTCCATCATCGGCTCCGGCCCGCAACAGACGAGCCGGCACGGCCACTGCGACCGCTCGACTACCGGAGCGATCAACTCGGTGACCAGCCCGCGCTGGCCGAACGAGCCGTCGTCGGTGCTCAGTTGCACATCGACGCCCGCCCGGCGAAAATCCTCCACGCAGGCCAGGAATTCGCTGCTGCGGGCGCCGTAGCAGAGCGTGATCTTTTTGGACGGGGGGACTTTGCGCGGCGGATCGCCGTAGGTCCGTTGGCCGGAATATTCGCTGGCAAGCATCAGAAACGGGGTCTGTCCGATCCCGCCGGCCACCATCACCAGATGCTCGGCGGGCGTGGGCGGAAAACCGTTGCCCAGCGGTCCCCACGACTCCAGCCGCGCGCCGGCGGGCGTCTCGGCCAACAGGCGGGTCATCTTGCCGACCACCAGATAGACGATGTCCAGATAATGCGGCTTCCCATCGGCGTCGGCGGCCACGTCGTAGACCGCCAGCGGACGGCCCAGCAGCGGGTCGTTGCACTCGGCCAGCCGAAGCATGACGAACTGTCCCGGCAACACCCGTCGGGCTATCTCGCCGCAAGCGAAGCGGATTCGATACGTATCTCGCGCGATCCGCACGTTTTCATCGACCGTAACCGGTCCGTGCCAGGCGTGGTCGGCGTAGGTTGGTGTGGACATGGAGGACAGTGGGTAGTGGGTAGTGGGTAGTGGGTAGTGAAAGCCGCTTGCGGTTTCGCAAATCGGTCGAGTAAATGTTTAGCCGCCTACCGACCGGCCACAGCCCCTTCTCGCTGGAGCGCCTTGACCTCTTCCCGCGTCAGCCGACGTGCTTCGCCCGGCGGGAGCGTGCCGAGCCGGACCGGACCGACGGCGGTCCGCGTCAGCCGCAACACTTTGTGCCCCACCCGGGCAAGGATGCGGCGGATCTCCCGATTCTTTCCCTCGCGGAGGACCATCTCCAAGACCGTGCTCTCTTTTCGACGCGATTTGACCTCGACCCGCTCGGCCCGGGCGATACCTTCCGCCAGATGAACGCCTTTTCGCAACTTCATCAACACCTCTCGGGCAGGTTGGCCGACAACGGTCGCCCGATATGTTTTCGCAACGCCGTAGCGCGGATGCGTCAGCCGGTTGGCCAACTCGCCGTCGTTGGTGACCAGGATCAGCCCGTCGCTGTTGAGATCGAGCCGGCCGATGGTAAACAGCCGCGCGTCGCGGACGGGCACCAGATCGATCACCCGTGGACGGCCTGAGGGATCGCGGTTGGTCGAGAGCACGCCGGACGGCTTGTTTACGGCGAAATACTCCAGCTTGGCCGTCGGCAGCGGAACTCCGTCGACCCGAATTCGCTGTTTGGCCGGATCGACCCTTGTACCCATCTCGGTCACAACACGTCGATCGACCTCCACCCGTCCGACCGCGATCAGTTCCTCGCACTGCCGGCGGCTTCCCAGCCCGGCGGCGGCCAGCACCTTCTGCAATCGCTGTCCCTGTTGGGCGGCAGTGGCATTGGGCTTCCGGCCGGCGGGATTACGTTTCTTGCGTGGGCGGCGTGTTGACATGCAAACAGCATAAAGCAGAAAACGGGTAGGGGAAAGAGGGGAGTGTGTAGCAAATGAGCGTCCGGTTGGTGCAGCAGTCCAACTGCCGCACCAGCGGAAATAATCCTTCCGCCCTCCGCCCTCCGCCCTCCCCCCTCGATTACTGACCCCACCTTCCCAGGAACCATCGGGCACGAGACGGTTCCGGCGGCGCGATTTGATATTCGCGGGGCCGGGCGCCGACCAGCGCCGGCCCAGGCTCGCTTTCCGGATATGGATCGTACCGCAACGCGCGATCCTGTTGCACTTTGGCGGAGCCGGGATGGGTCCAGTCCGGTCGGGCAAGGCTTCGACAGCCGCCCAACGCGATCAAACACATTAGTCCCGCCGCCAACGCACACGAGCCTTTCATGGTGAAGTCTCCCAAGCCCCGTTCGGCTGCGGCCATGGAACGACCTTGCCACACCAAAATGGGGGTCGCGGATTATACGCACGGAAGTCTTTTGGCGAAAGAGGAATCTTTCCGTGCGCAAGTCGTTTTTTTGCAAAGTGTCGGGAGGACAACTGCCGTTCGCTTGGAACGTGTTCTAAAATCATTCATTTAGCCCGCCGTGAATACACGGCGGGCGGTCACTCGAATTGAAACGGGCTGTCCGGCCGGTCTTCGTGGCGGATTTCGTCGACCGGTTCGCGACGGCCGACGCCGGCGTAGAGTCGGTTCGGCGCGTTGAACACCCAGCCGGGCACTGCGCCGATGTTTTTGTAGGCGTGGACCACGCCCGGCGGAACGATCGCCCCCTGTTTGTTCGACTCGCCCACCGCCACTTTCATCCGATGGCCGCGGGTCGGCGAATCGGGCCGCGCGTCCCACAGACACAGCATGAACTCGCCCGGCCCGACGAAGGCGAAATAATCGGTCTGATCGACGTGTTCGTGCGGCCCGCGGGCCACGCCCGGCAACGTCTCGCTCACGTAGGCCATCGCCGGATGCTGGTCCGAGGGGAGTTCGTCGTCGCGGAACAGTTCGACGAGCCAGCCGCGGCGGTCATCGTGGGGCGAAAGTGTTTTGAGCGTTACTCCGTCGATCGGACCGTCCGTGAAAGATTCTGTGTGTTCCAATGACATGGAATTTTTCTCTCGGAATAACGGTATTGAAATAGCCGGGGGCTAACAGCCCCCGGAATGTGCTTGAACAGCAAGATTCCCCTCCGGGGGCTGTTAGCCCCCGGCTATTCTCTTACGACAGTATATTTCCGACTCCACAAATACAAATCGCAACCAAGTCTATAGATGCTTCCCAATGTCTGCAAGTCTCGCCCGTCGGCGGGACACTTGCAACCGCTATGTCGGCTCCGGTACGATGGAGAAATCTGAAACTCACCACCACGGTCTTATTCCATGAATCTGCTGAAAGAAGTCTTTGCCCACGAAGTCTATCCGGCCTTCGGATGCACCGAGCCGATCTCCTGCGCTTTCGCCGCGGCCGCCGCGGCGGCGGAACTGGGTGAGCCGGTCGAATCCCTACGTCTGCGGGTCGATCCCGGTACGTACAAAAACGGAGCGGCTGTCGTCGTGCCGCGGAGCGGCGGGGCCAAGGGAAACCTCGTCGCCGCCGCGCTCGGGGCGGTCCTCGCCCGGCCAGACCGCAAGCTCGAACTACTCGATGAAACAACCGAGGAGGTGCTGCGCCGGGCAAGGGAGATGTGCGACGCCGGCCGATGCGAGATCGAATGCGTCGCCGGACAGACCGATTTCCGCGTGGAGGCCGTCGTCGCCGGCCGAGGGCATGAAGCGCGGTGCGTCCTCTCTGGCGGACATACTCACGTGGAGCGCATCGAGAAAGACGGGCAAGTGGTCGGCGGAGACGGCAAGGAAACGGACACATCGCACAACACCCCGCTGGCATACCGCGCCGCCTTGAAGAAGATGTGCATGGAAGAGGTGCTCGCGCCGGCCGGCCGATTTGACGCGGAAGATCGGGCATATCTCCGCCGCGGCGTGGAAATGAACCTGGCGCTTTCCGAGTTGGGGTTTGAGGTCGGCGGCACGGCCGCTCAGCTTCGGCAGATGCACCGCGACGGATTCCTGGCCGACGATATGTTCTACCGTGCGAAACTCGCCGTGGCATCGGCCGTCGATGCACGCATGGCCGGCGCGGGCCAGGCGGCAATGACCTCCGGCGGATCGGGAAACCAAGGGATCGTCGCCACCTTGACTCCCTACCTGGTCGGCCGCGACATGGGCATCGACGCCGAACGGATCGACGAGAGCATCGCCGCCGCACACCTGGTAAACGCCTACGTAAAATGCTTCGTCGGCGAGCTGTCGGTCGTCTGCGGCTGCGCGATGGCGGCCGGTATCGCCGCGGCCGCGGCCATCGTCTATCAGCAGCAGGGCATCGACGTCCGCCGGATCACGCTGGCCGCCGGAAACGTCATCGGCGACCTGGGCGGATTGATCTGCGACGGAGCCAAGCCCGGCTGCGCCATGAAGGCCGTCACCGCCGTCGATTCCGCCATCCGATCGGCGCTGATGGCGCTGAAGGGGTTCGGTCTTTCCTCCGACGACGGCCTGGTCGGGCAAACCGTCGAGGACTCGCTGCGAAACCTCGGCCGGATCACCTTGGAAGGAATGTTCCAGGTCGATCCGACGCTGTTGCGCATCATCCGCGAAAAAACCGCCGCCAGCGGAAAGGCGTAAGGGCGAAGAGCTGCTTGCCGGCGGCTTCTCAATCGTGGATGTAGGTTTCCAAAAACCTTGCCAGGCGGTGGAAATCGCTGTTCGGCTCGATGTAGCGGACCACCGTGACCAGCGTCTCCGGGTCGACCAATTGGCCGAACGGCACATAGTTCAATTCCAACTGGCCGGAGACCGAGACCATCACGCCGTCGAGCCGTTTCTCGACCAACGCGCGATAGGCCCCGACGCCCAACTGGCTGCCGAGCATTACGTCGAACGCCTGCGGCCGGGCGCAACGGCACTCGTAACCGAGCTGCATGCCGGTTACTTTTTTCGTCTTGCCGGTCTGCTTGGTGTATTCCTTGGACACCAGATCGGAGATCAGGCGGCTGAGGTTGAACTTCGAGACGGCGATGTGTCCGTGCGGATCGCGGGGTACGCCTTCGATATGCTTGCCGGGTAGGTACTCGACAAGCCCCTCGGCGATCACGATCACGCCGAACTCCTTTCCCTCGGCCTCCTCGCGGACCCGCATCGTGGCCACGATCCGCTTGGCCACTTCCGTTAAATTCATCACCTTTCGGGTAGTAGCCCGGCCGGTTTCCGGATCGGTCGCTTCCTCGTCTTCGGCGTACTTGCCGGTGATGTCCTCGACGCTGATCACCAGGCTGGCCTCGCCGGCGATGGCCACGCCGTATGCCAGCCAGCCGGCCCGGCGGCCCATCGTCTCGGCGATGAAATAGCTGCGGGTCGATTCGGCGTCGGCCAGCAGGTTGCGGACCTCGCCCGCCAACACTTCCACGGCTGTGAAGTAGCCGAAAGTGAAGTCGATGCCGGTGTAGTCGTTGTCGATGGTCTTCGGCAGATGGACCACCGGGATGTGCTTGCTCCCCTTGGGGAGTTGCTCTTGGAAGAGCATGAATTTGTTGGCCGTTTTCAGGGTGTCGTCGCCGCCGATGGAGATCAGCGCGTCGATACCCAGCGAGACCAGCCCGTCGTACACCGCCTTCAACGAGACCGTCCGCTCGGAGTCCTTCAGATGCTCGGGCTTGGAAACGTCCTTGCCCGGATTGCTCCGCGAGGTGCCCACGAGGATACCCTGGCTGTTGCGGGTGCGCCGCAGCAGTTTTTGGTTGATGGAGATATAGTCGCGCCCCTCGACCATCGGATGGTCGGGGCCGTATTCGACCAGATGGGCGTAGCCGTACAACAGCCCGTAGACTTCGATGTTGTTTCGCAGAAACGAGGCGGCGGCGGTGGAGATCACGGCGTTGGCCGCCGGGGCCGGCCCGCCGGCGAACAGTATGCCCACCCGCCGGATCGGCGATTCCATCAGCGGCGGTCTCGATAAAGTGCTTTTCATTGATCGCTCGAAAGTTATCAGTTGTCAGTTGTCAGTTTTCAGTTTAGCCCCGGCGGCTAACTGGCCGGTCGTCGGGAGTGCCTTAGAACAGAGAAGAACTGCGTCCTCTTTTGCGTCCTCTTCACCGTCAATAGAAAAGAGCCGCGTCCCCTTTTTTAGTCCTGTGCGGCTCTTTCATCCGCTACTCCATGCCGGCTTTAACCGGCGCTTTCGCTGCGTCCCCTTTTCCATCCCAGGTGTAGCGCCTGGTTCGGCCGCGCCTGGATTGCAGGTAGCTGCTGTCAGTACTGCTCTGGCACGTTCTTAGTAATCACATTTTTGCCGTCGAACTCTTTATAAATCAGGCCCGTCCGACGGATAGAGTCGGTGGTATCGGGACGCCAGAACTCAATAATCTCAAGTCCACGCTTCTTTCGGGATGCAGTGTACTGACTTATGTCCAGCATGAACGCCTCGAATTTCTTTCCCGGCCGGTCACCGACAGTCACACTAGCCTTCACACGGTGGATTAGGCGCAGATCGACCAATTCCTCGATGGGAGCCATTTCTGAGTCGGGCAAGTCCTTATCCATTAGGAACACGTTGGCGTTCGAGTAGTCTTTCACGAAGTTCCCAACTCGCGTGAACTCTTCCTCCAACCGCTGGCTCTCGTCCAAAGTGTCCCGGCTCAGTTCTTCGCGCTTAGATGAATCGTACTCCCCGGCTGCCCCATTTACGTCCTCCACGCCCACCTTCGGCCCACGGGTTGTGTCCCCTCGCTCTCTGGCAATGAGGACTGAACGCCGCAATATACCGAGGAAATCACGCGTCACGCCACCGCTTGCGAGCACCAACCTGTCGAAAGCGCCCTCGGTAAGGATATCGTCTCGAAACACACCGCTTTCGTTCATAAAGGTGTCGAGGATTTTGTTCAAGAACCCTCTGGTGTTGCTGTATCTCTCCAGAGTTAGGTCTAAATCGATCTCTCCGATATCGTCTCCTATTTTCGCTCCAATCGGCGGGTCACCGTTGATATACCATTGCGTGCGATGCCGGATCGTGCCGATCTTGATCCAAAGGTGGTTACCCTTGCCGATCCGGTGAAAGTAGTCAATCACTTGCGCTTGGTCGCGGCGACGGATGTGGTAGAGATCGTCAAGGAACAGAAACGCGTCCCCACCCGAAAGTGCTGACATTCGGCGAAACAAGGCTTGATAGTCGAGTATATGGCGGTGTAGGTGGTTCAACTTGGTCGTCGTATATCTCTTGGTTAATTCCTGGCCGTCCTCCGAACTGCTCCCTGCCTCGTCTGCGATGCCCAGCTTCGCGCCTTGAAGCCCGATGGACGCTTCGCCCTTTGTGCTTTCTTTGACTGTGGTCTTGACTGATTGCTTGGCCTCTACGGTTACGTCGTCCTCGCTGAATAAAAGAGCCCGGAGTTCTACTGCCGATTTACGCAAGTCGTCGGACAGTCCCTTTGCTTGGACCTTGTCGAAGGCAGGACGGGTTGGCTTTGTCCCGAATAACCGCGACCAGAAAGATTTCTTGTTAGCATGCATAATCGCTGCGGTTTCAAGCCACTCGGCGAACTCTGAGAACGTCTTGATGAGGACGCTCAGAAGCACGTCGGGGTATGCGTGCCCCTTAAACGACTCCAAATCGACGAACGCGATTGGTCGGCGGTCGACCGTTAGGTCCGCAGTAACCTTGCGAAGGAGACTGGACTTCCCGGAACCCCGACGGCCAAAAACCAGGTGGTGCTGACGGGAAACCGCACGATCGAGCGTGCCGCTCGCTGGCTCAACGAACCGGCGCACACCTTCTTCCGTCGATCGCGTAGCCTCTTCGATTAGCCGCTCGAGTTTAGCCACCTCACTTGAATCGAGGAGCAGTTGTTTGGCCATGTGCTGGACCTTTGACGTTGTTTTCTCGGTTCAGGCCGCCGAACGATAAAGATAAGTTGCCGGGCCGGCTGCAAGGACGTTATCTCTCGAAAAACCGTGATGCCGGCCCGGTCAACTTCATCGCCTTGTTAGGGTTCGTCAGGGAACAGCGTCGGCTGATTCCCATGGTCTGTGGCCGGGTATTTCTTTTCCAAATCATCACGGAAGGTCTCTGTTTCCTCTTCGTGATGCGATAGGAACCAGGACTTATGATTCTGCACGTACTCGACCCGGATCTTCGGATCATTTAGGTCGTTTGGAATCCGCTTCATACGAGGGTCGATGCTGTCAAAGCCAGCAAACGGCTCATTCAAGCGGTTCTGAATTAAGGATACATAATCTATTGATAATTCGACACCGATAGAACGCCGATCGAGTTGTTGGCATACTCGAAGAGTGGTACCGCTACCGGCGAAAGGATCAATGACGAGGTCGTTCGGATTGGATGACGCAAGTACGATCCGTTCAATCAATCCATCCGGCTTTTGCGTTGGATGCTCAGTACGGTTGCCCTGGCAATAGTGCACATGTGAAAACTCCCAAACATCGCCAGGATTAGCACCTCGCATATTGTTTCTTGATCGATAGTATTTCTGTGGCACGCGAACACTGTCGAGATTGAACGTGAATTGATCGGTCTTGGAAAAGTATAATATGTCATCGTGACGAGGCGAGAAGCCTCGTGTTCGCCCCATGCCTTGCGTGTAATACCAGCAAATCCAGCCATTGAATCGCAGGTGGAACTCTTCGTCGAGCAGCAGGAAAAGGTGTGAAATAAAGCGGAATCCCATGAATACGTAAAGTGAGCCAGTCGGTTTGAGTATTCTGATCGCCTGAGAAAGCCATTCTTTAGTGAAGTTCAGATAATCACCCCGAAGAAGCGAATCGCTTCCATTCCCGTATTCTTTTCCTAGATTGTACGGAGGATCGGCAACAATGAGATCCACATGGCTCGACGGCCATTGTGCCATTATGTCGATGCAATTACCCTGAATGATTTTGGGGGCAATCATTGGTCTTGATCCACCCATTATTTGTCGCCAACGCGATCCAGTCTTGAAGGGTCCGCCTTGAGGAACTCAGGTACTTCTTGTCAAGCAATTGGCAAAACTCCCATGTTGTGCGTTTCTGTATGGTGACGTAGTGGATGTCTTTGACCTGCATCTGCCCCGTGCCAAGGGCAGGGTTGTAACTGAGGTCGGTGCTCGAAAGGTATTTTAGGTCATAAGCGTTGTAGGCCACCACCTCCATAATGCCGTCCATCAGCCCAGTTGCTTCATTTCGCGTTGAGTAGACGCGGTGCTTCAGCGATAGAATAATGAAAATGTAATCGGGGTCTTCGATGTACGCCGTGCGTATGCGTTTGAAGGAAGTGATGTTTGGGGATTTTCCTGAGTCTTTGAAGTCTTCCGCGGTTGCTTTGACATCCACTTCTGCGGTAACGCCTGATTCGACCTTTCGAACTCTCTTGAATTGCAGAATGATATCAGCCATGTTCAGGCGCTCCTGCACCTCAACGTGTATCAGCTGAAACTCGTTGTTTGGGTCTTCGCTTATATTCTGGAAGACCTCGAAAGCCCAAGCCTCGACGAATGGCCCGGCTACCTTATTGATGTTCTCCATCGGGAGACCGAGCCGCAGGTTCGTGTTGATGACAATCTTGTTTTGGCCAGAGTCGAGTACTTTCCGGAGGATCGCCTCGATCTGGGTGACGACGAAGTCTGAGCAATCCGGATAATCCGCGGACTCTTGGGGAACCTTGAATGTCAGTTCGTGATATTCCACGACCGTGTTTTCCTTCTTGCCCTAACAGGTATTCGACCGCCGAAGTGCAGTAAAACTTTACCGCATTTTCGCAGCCGAGCATGGCGTTGTCAATCCTGATGCCAATGGCACTTACATTTGCCTAACCCTTTTTGCGGGAAGCAGTTCGGGCTTCGTTGCGCGGTTGGGTTAGGCGTGGATAGGGTTTTGGGCGTGGGCGACGTTTCACGCATCGCGGTTCTTCGCGGCCCGGGCGGTCGCCGATTTCGTGTGAGGCAATGACTTGGGGTGAAAAAGGGGACGCAGCTCTTTTTTGACTTCGGGTCTGAAAAAGGGGACGCAGCTCTTTTTTGCTCAAACCGATTTCCTTGGCCGTCCGCGGGGACGCAACGTGAACTCCAGACCCAATCGCAGGGCCGTATTCTTCTGCCACCGCGCCCCGCCGTAGGGCCGACCCTGCTGTGCCGACCGACGCACCGCCTCCAACTCCCCCTCGGTCTGCGGCTGCGCGACGATCCGCAACCAGTCCTCGGGCAGCCTCAGCGGGCCGGGTGCCAGCAACGACGCCGCTTCCGCCCCGCCGCGTTGCCGCCGCCACGCGCTCGACCACCGCCACTGCTCGGCGCGCCTCACCAGACCCGCCCGCAACGGATTCCGCTCCACGTACCGCAGCACCGCGAAGTAGTGCTCGTCGGCCTGGATGGGAAACGACTTGAAGCGGCCTTGATAAAGGTGCCCCGTGCCGACCGTGTGGTGATGGGCGTGCCGGCGCATCGTGTGCGTATGCGTCAGCCACCGCAGGAAGGCCGTCAGCTCCCCGTCCTTCCGCGGCCAAAGCAGGAAGTGCCAGTGGTTGGTCATCAGGCAATAGGCCACAATCCGCGTGGGATGACGCTCCTGCGCCTCCTCCATCACCCGCTCGAAGGCCTCGAAGTCGGCCTCCTTCTCGAACAGCGGCAGCCGGGCCACCGCGCGGTTCAGCGCGTGGTAAACATACCCTCCGGGAGCGGCACGAGCGGTTCGCGGCATCACAAAAACCTACCACAACCCCTCTTCCCCGTCAACGGAAACGGAAAAGCGTCGGAAAAAAAGTCGCGGTAGGGACCGCCCTTGCGGGCGGCCCCCCGCACGGATCCGTACGTGAGGAATACCTCATACGGCTCTTACCTCGGGTAATGACGATCCACGGCTCGGCGGGTTTTCCGCCGTGCCACGATTCGTACGCCCAGCGATCCGATGACACGGTTTCCCGGCACAGAGTCCGGCGCGAGTAGGATTCGCGTGGCGTTTCCCTTGGTCAGGCCCCTTTCCTCCACGGACTCCGCCGCCGCCTTCGGGCCGGCTTTGTTCGTCCGCTTCTTCGGTACTATGGGCCTGTCCGACTCCCCGGAGACGTGCATGTCCGACGTGCGGCCAA
>JAHIKV010000050.1 GCA_018897395.1 Planctomycetota bacterium
AGTCATCTCGGCATCGAGTTCGGGCGGAATCGTCAGTGGATTTGGTTGAGTGGACGACATAGTGTAAGTCGTCCCAGAAAATCCCGTTTGTGTCCAGATCAGTTTTTCGATAAATTACACACCAGGGTGTGAACGGTTACGCCACGAGGAGATGATGCCCGGCCCGACCGTGGCCTTCCACCGTTCACAAGAATGTTGATCGGCAACAACGAGGAGCTTTTATCCGTAGTCTATGGGCCGGCTCCGCAGGCGACTTGGCCCCTGTTGAATAGCGATCCCGCTGCTCTAGCCCGGCGAAATGGTCTGTGGGAAGCAATCTTTACCGTCAGCGACGGACTACTTATTGACTCGGCGACGGATAATGTCACGAATCACGGGTATCTTCGGCAACACTGGGCTTCCGTAACGCCTGAGCCGACAATCGCTCCGATTTTGGTCTCCACAGTCCCTTCCCGCATTGGCGAGAACGATGTCGATACTGTTCTGCATAACCTTCTTAGCCGATTGGGTTCGGCGGCGGTTTTTGAGGGGATGTGCAATCCTCCGGGTGGCGACTGGAGTGGCATCTCGCTGCAAACTACAAATCGGGATATGGAACTCCGTTGGCTATCGCTACCCAGGGTGAGCAAAACACATGCTAAACGCCCCGATCATGTTTTTCAGATATTCGGGCTTGGACAGAAACCAATCGTCCTTGCCGTTGAATCGAAGGAACTCGCAGGTGCCGTGGAGGCACGGATTGGACCTCGGCTGAAGACGTACTTGTCAGACTTGCTCGCATCGCCGGCGAGCGTTCAACGCCGCAACCCCCAAAAAACATGGAATCATTCTGAAGTAATTCTCGACATCCATGATTTCGCACTTGCATCTGCCGTTGCTTTCCTACCCCGTAATGAACTGGACGTGGATGTCGTGCGAAAAAAAAGCGAGAGCGATTTGGTGCTCTCCTTCTACTTCGCCGCGGATGGCGCACAATGCGAAATCCGCTGTACGCCATGCACGGTGATCGGCGATCTGATCGCCCGGTATCTTTGCACGTTGACTTTGGGAAAATCGGGAATTTCCGTCCGGCGAGATCAGTAGTTCAAATAGAGCGATTCCTGCACTTTCTCCACGGGTCCGTTAAGCACTTTTCCCACCGCCGAATTCCCGCTAGTAATGAAAAGCTGCCGTCGATAAAGGCCTTTTGGCACATCGTGCCTCAAGTCCTTCTCTCCACGCTTGCCGTCGAAAGAGAGAGCCCAGCTAACCTCGCGTCGATTAAGGTCGTCCAAAACCTCGAAAAAACGATCTAAGTCCAGGTCTGCCGTGTAGCGTTGCTTGTTTCCTGCGTAAGGCGGATCGAAATAGACAAAATCCCCTTTTTCTACCTCAGCAACCGTCTCGGAGTAGTCTTGACATACAAATCGCGCTCCCTGAATCACTTCGTGCCACGAACGAACGATAGCTCCGAATCGAACGGGGTCCATTCCTTTGCGAGAGAGGTGAAAAGAGTTGTTGAAACCGCCGCGCTCATTGAATCGGACAATTCCGTTAACGCAGGTTCGCATCAAAAAACACAGATCAAGCGGCGTTGGAGCTGCGTTGAAACGATCTCTGACCTCGTAGTAATAGTCCGGCAGGTTGTCTTGCAAGAATTTCCATTGCTTTGCGTAATCTTCAATGACGGATTTTGGTTCCCGCTGAACCATTTGCCACAGGTCGATAAGTGGGCGGTAAATGTCACCGCCAACAGAGTCGGGCCTTGCTGCCAGATAGAGCATGGCGCCGCCACCCAGGAAAGGTTCAAAATACCTTCTGTATGCTGGCATCAGTCTCGCAATGCTGTACGCTTGAGACCTTTTACTTCCCGTCCATTTTACTAGCGATGGTATTGAAGCAATATCGCGAGGCGTCCAGTTGACTTCTCTGGTGCCGCTGGCAGCGAAAGCGTTCGTTACAAGCGTTTCTTCCACATTGCGGAGAGAGACCAAGCCCCCACGTTCCGCAAGCCGTCTTTTGCAAATCTCCACGTACTGTGGATCGGTTTCAAATCCCAAAAAACGAATCCCCAAATCCGTGGCGGCCACACAATCCGAGCCGGAGCCGGCAAAAGGCGAAAGCAACAAATGTCCTTCTCTTGCCGACAACGCCAACATGCGTTTCAGCAAACGTAGCGGTTTCTGGGTGGGGTGTTTGCCATGCACTAACTCCTCTCGATTCTTGTTGTTTGGAATATCCCACACAGTTCGCATCTGCTTTCCCGGCTCCTTGATCAAATCCTCGGGGCAGGCCATCTCCTTTGCTGCACCATAATTGAAAAGGTATTCTCTCTTTTTGCCTGTATGTGCCCACAGAATCGTCTCGTGGCTTGCCGTAAGACGACGGCCGGAAAGATTAGGAAAGCTATTTCTTTTAAACCAGACAACCTCATTGATGATTTCAATTTCCAAAAGCTGTAGGACAAAATTGATTAAGCCGATGTTGTGATAGGTTCCATGTATCCAAATTGATCCCGTTGGTTTTACCACTCGCTTGAGTTCCGAAAGCCACGTCACCGTGAACTTCAAGTAATCGGCCAGCGGCATATCGTCCCAAGCGGCCATAACCTTTGACCAATTGCCGCCGAAACCGGGAAGGCGCACTGAGTTGTCCCACTTCCAAATATTTCCCTTGCTGGCGTTGTAGGGAGGATCGGCGATCGCCACGTCAATGGAGTGCGCTGGCAGCGCTTTCATTCCATCGAGGCAATCCATGCCCTGAATCGAATTTGCGGGGTATGGCCCCACCATGGCCATACGCTCTTTTTCGGCCGGCGGGAATTTTCCCGACCGCTTGGTCATGGCTCTTGCAACGGAAGAGTGTTCTTGGAAAAGCGTTCTTTGCATCCGTGTGAACCTCACGCTGTATGTCCATCCGTTTATTAACGTAACATTTTGTGGATAAACACGCAAGGGTGTGTTTCTTCGACTGTATGGAACAAAGAATCTTCCGCCCCCCCGTCCAATCCGGCGGCGATTTGGTACAATGCGCCGTTTCACTCCTCCCAGTCGGCGACGGGAGCCGCATCCTACACGAGAATCGCCATGAAACAATGGGATACCGTAGCCATCGTGGGTGTCGGGCGGATCGGCGGATCGATCGGCCTGGCTTTGCGCCAACGAGAGATGGCGAAAAACATCGTCGGCATCGGCCGATCCCAAGCCACACTACGCGCGGCAAGACGCGTCGGGGCCGTAACCAAAACCACTATCGACCTCAACCGTGGAGTGGCCGACGCCGAGTTGGTCGTCGTTTGCACTCCGGTCGGCAACGTCGTCGAGACGGTCGACCAAGCGGCGCAACATTGCCCCGAGCGGACGCTGATAACCGACGTCTGCGGCGTGAAACGGGCGGTAGTCGAGCCGCTCGACGACCATCTGGCTCGCGGCTGCCGGTTCCTCGGCGGACATCCACTGATCGGCAGCGAAAAGACCGGCGTGCTAAACGCCTCGGCCGACCTGTTCGACGGCCGGGTGACGATCCTCACGCCCACGAAGAACACCCGGGCCGAGGATTTCGATCTGCTCGAAGAGTTTTGGCAGTCGCTCGGCTCGGTGGTCATTCGGATGTCGCCCGAGGAGCACGATCGGGCGGTGGCGATTATCGGCCACCTGCCGCATCTGTCGGCGGCGGCGCTGGCGGTCTCTTTGCCCGAGCAGTATTTTCGCTTGACCGGCGGGGATATCTTCGACGCAACCCGCCAGGCGGCCGGCGATCCCGAACTCTGGCGGCAAATGCTCACGCTCAACCGCGACCACATTTTGACGGCGTTGGAGCAATACGGCTCGAAGCTGGCCGCCGTTCACGCCGCGCTCCGCGACGGCAACCGGGACGAACTTTTACGTTTTCTCACCTTGGCCAAGAAGAACCGCGATGCTTTGGGAAGTTGACATCCATCCAGCCGAAGGCCGGCCCGACCTGGCCGCCGGCGAAGTGGCCGCCACGGCCGCCGAATTGCACCTGGCCGACGATCTGGCCGTGACCTCCGCCCGCGGATATCTGATCCAGGGTGAGTTGGACCGCGCGCAGGTCGCGCGAATCGCCGACGAGTTGCTGGCCGACCGGGTGGTCGAGCGGACGGTGGTCGCTCCGGCGGGCGATCCGCTGCTGACCGAACTGCCCGACGGACGCACACACTGGATTCACGTCCTGCCGAAGCCCGGCGTGATGGACCCGGTGGCCCAAAGCGCGATGCAGGCCATCGCCGATTTCGGTCTGCGGGCCGAGGCGGTCCGCACGATGCGAAAATACGCCGTCGGCCGGCTGGCCGAGGACCGGCTGCCGCTTCTGTGCTCGAAGGTGCTGGCCAACGACGCCGTCGAGCAGGCGATCGCCGGCCCGCTCGGTTTCGAGCGGTTGCAGGTCGGCTCGCCGTATGAATTCAAACTTGTCATCGTGCCGATCCTCGCAATGGACGACGCGGCGCTCGAGCAATTGAGCCGCGACGGGCAGTTGTTCCTCTCGCTGGTCGAAATGCGGACGATCCAGGCACATTTCAACCAGCTTGGCCGCGACCCGACCGACGTGGAGCTAGAGACCGTCGCCCAGACCTGGAGCGAGCATTGCAGCCACAAAACCCTCGCCGGGCGGATCGACTATCGCGGCCCCGACGGCGAGCGGCATTTTGAAAACATGCTCAAGGAGACGATCTTCGCCGCCACACGGGAAATCCGCCGGGCCGCCGGCGACCGGGATTGGTGCGTGAGCGTCTTCGTCGACAACGCCGGCGTGATCCGCTTCGATGAAAACTACAACGTCGTCTTCAAGGTCGAAACGCACAATCATCCGTCGGCGTTGGAGCCGTACGGCGGGGCAAACACCGGCATCGGCGGCGTGATCCGCGACCCGATGGGCACCGGCATGGGCGCCAAACCGATCTGCAACACCGACGTCTTCTGCTTCGCCCCGCCCGACGTGCCGGCCGAAGAGCTTCCGCCCGGCGTGCTCCATCCGCGCAGAGTGATGAAGGGCGTCGTGGCCGGCGTCCGCGACTACGGAAACCGGATGGGCATCCCAACCGTAAACGGCGCGATCTACTTCGATCCCCGATACTTAGGCAACCCGTTGGTCTATTGCGGCAACGTCGGCCTGATCCCACGCGATAAATCGGACAAACATCCACAAGCCAACGATCTGATCGTCGCCCTCGGCGGGCGGACCGGACGCGACGGCATCCACGGCGCCACGTTCAGTTCCGCCGAACTGACCAGCCACAGCGAAACCCTCTCCGGCGGCGCGGTCCAGATCGGCAACGCCATCACGGAAAAGATGCTGCTCGACGTGTTGCTCGTCGCCCGCGATCGAGGGTTGTACAACGCCGTTACCGATTGCGGGGCCGGCGGGTTTTCCAGCGCGGTGGGCGAGATGGGCGAGAAAATCGGCGCCGAGGTATGGCTCGAACGGGTGCCGCTCAAATACGAAGGACTTTCGTACACCGAAATCTGGATCTCCGAGGCCCAAGAGCGGATGGTCGTCTCCGTTTCGCCGGAGAAGTGGGAAAAGCTCTCGGAACTCTGCGCTTCGGAAGGGGTCGAAGCGACCGCGATCGGCAAATTCACCCCCACCGGCCGGCTGACGCTGATCTATGCCGAGCAAAAGGTGGCCGACCTGGCGATGGATTTCCTCCACGACGGCCGTCCCCCGGTGGTCCGCGAGGCGGTTTACACACCGCCAAAAAATGATGAATGCGGAATGATGAATGATGAATGCCGGAAACAACATTCAGTAATTCATCATTCATCATTCAACATTCATAATTCCTTACTGAAAATCCTCGGCTCGCTGAACGTTTGCAGCAAGGAATGGGTGATCCGCCAGTACGACCACGAGGTGCAAGGCGGCAGTGTGTTGAAGCCGCTTGTCGGAGCGGCGAACGACGGGCCCGGCGACGCCGCCGTCTTGCGTCCGGTGTTGGACAGCCGTCGCGGCATTGTGATCTCCTGCGGGATGAATCCCCGCTACGGCGATTTCGACACCTACTGGATGGCCGCCTCGGCAATCGACGAGGCGGTGCGGAACTGCGTGGCCGTGGGGGCCGATCCCGCGCGAATCGCCATCCTCGACAACTTCTGCTGGGGCGCGACCGACCGGCCCGAGACGCTCGGCTCGCTGGTCCGCGCCGCACTGGCCTGCCACGACGTGGCCGTAGAGCTGGGCACGCCGTTCATCAGCGGCAAGGACAGCCTGAACAACGAGTTCCGCCCGCTCGGAAAAGGTGTCAGGAACCGTTTGTGCGAAGCACCCGAAGGGCCGTTCCGGCAAAAGGTTCCTGACACCTTTTCCGAGCCGATCTCCATCCCGCCGTCGCTGTTGATCAGCGCCATCGGGCAGGTTGACGACGTCGCACGCTGCGTGTCGATGGACCTCAAGGAGCCGGGCAACCTGCTCTATATCGTCGGCGAGACGAAAAACGAACTGGGCGGTTCCCACTTCTCCTTGGTCGAGGGCCTATCGGGCGGCGAAGTGCCGAAGGTCGATGCCCGGCAGGCCAAAACCACGTTTGCCGCATTGCACGCCGCGATCAACGCCGGGCATGTCCGGGCGTGTCACGATCTCTCCGAGGGCGGATTGGCCGCCGCCATCGCCGAAATGGCCTTCGCCGGCGGACTGGGTGCAAAAATATCGTTGGCCGACGTGCCACGCAACGGCGACCTGCCCACCGCCGCGCTTTTGTTCAGCGAATCGAACACCCGTTTCCTCTGCGAAGTCCGCCCGGAAAACGCCGCCTCCTTCGAGTCGGCCCTGGCCGACGTCCCGCACGCCCGAATCGGCGAAGTGGTCGATAGCAACAAGCTGGAGATCGTCGGCGAAACGCCGCTGGTGCAAGCCGATTTGCACGCCCTGAAAGAAGCCTGGCAAAAGCCGTTGCGTTGGTGACGCAATCCTCCCCTCTCCCTTTGAGAGAGGGGCCGGGGGTGAGGGCGGGGCGAAGCTGTAGGTTATGCTTCAGCATAACATGCCCCCGGTGCGGGCCGGCTAGCCTAATTACGCCCGCGACGGATGTCAAACAACCGCCATTTCCGATTGATCCAACAAGGACGGGGCACTGGTACAATGAGGCGCTGCCGAGTAGACTTAGTAGATAAGGCTGGGTAGAGACAGACTGGGAAATTGGCAGTATTCGGGGGAAAATTATATGAAATTGGACCGCATTACCGTCGATCCCACCGTCTGCACCGGAAAGCCGTGCATCCGTGGGCTACGATTCCCGGTTTGTCGCTTGCTAGGGCTTCTAGCCTCCGGCGAGACCAAGGAAACGATTCTTAAGTCGTATCCCTACCTGGAAGCCGCCGACATCGACGCTGCCCTATCCTATGCCGCATACCTCGCCGAAGAGGAAACCGTGGAGTTCGCCCGGTGAAGTTCCTTGTCGATATGCCCCTATCGCCTGAATTGGCCGCGTGGGCGCGGCGGCTAAACGATCTCCCCGCGACCGCAGTCGCGGGGCGTTGTTTTCAATACTAATCCCCAATTCCTAATCCCTAATCCCTCTTGATGACCACACCCAACGTCCTCATCCTTCGAGCGCCCGGCACCAATTGCGACGCGGAAACCGCCTTCGCCTTCGAGCGGGTCGGGGCGAAAACGGAAACCCTGCACGTCAACCGGCTGCTGGAGCGGCCCGAACTGTTCGAGCGGTTCCAAATCCTCTGCATACCCGGCGGGTTCAGCTACGGCGACGACCTGGGGGCGGGCCGGATACTCGGCAACCAGATTCAACACCATCTGTCCGACCAGTTGGTCCGCTTCAAGGCCGACGGCAACCTGATCCTGGGCATCTGCAACGGGTTCCAGGTGCTTTTGAAATCGCCCGTCCTACTTGAAAAAATCGGGGCGGATACCCCGCCCGCCACGCTGACCTGGAACGACTCGGGCCGGTACTACGACGGCTGGGTCCGGCTGGAGGTGAATGGGGAACGGCTGGAATCGCAACATTCTTTTCCTTCAGAGAAGACTGTTTCACTACTTCCCGTGAAACGTATAAAAGGCTCGAAGTCGGTCTTTCTGGCCGGCATCGAGCGGATGTACCTGCCGGTGGCCCACGCCGAGGGAAAATTCGTCGCGCGGGACGAGCGGACGCTGCAAGGGCTGGACGCCGCCGGGCAACTCCCGCTGCGATATGTGGCGGCCGACAATCCGAACGGCTCGATGGCCGAGGTGGCGGGCGTGTGCGACTCGACCGGCCGGGTGTTGGGCCTTATGCCTCATCCCGAGCGTCACATCGACCCGACCCAGCACCCCCGTTGGACCCGCGGCGAGGCCGGCCCGGAGGGAGCCGGGCTGCAAATGTTCCGCAACGCAGTCAAGTATTTTGCGTAGATAGTCCCGGAAGCGAGTTACGCAACGAACTTTTCAAGTTCCCGAAACGCCGGGCACTTCTGGGAGATTCTCTTAAGATTGAGATGCTCGGCGATTTTCTCATTATGGACGGCGTGGATGTATCGAGGTCTATGACGACTGGTGCGGCTGAGTTTTTCCAGATATTCCTTGGGACTGGGAATTGCCTCGGGATTGTGGATTACGGCCGGCGTCCAAGATGAAAAGATGTTGGTTGCGCACTCGATGTCCGCGAGAATCCAGGCTTCCAACTCTTGAACAGGAACTACGATGCAGTAATCGCTCCTTATTCCCGACGGCGAAATGATCCTGTTTCTTACTCGTTCCCGGTTTGGTTCAGGGTCGGAACCGTCGGCGTCATGGCATACGATGAAACGGGTGCAGCCCAAGTTCAGGAATGCCTTTAGCTGCTCCGCCCCTTTGCGAAGCATTTGCGCGCATCCGCTGTAGCCTTTTATCTTAATCGGCAGTGTCTCATTGCGGATGAGCCTGCGAACCAACACCTTCAGCGTGTTGACATCTGAAGAATGCTCCCCCAAAATTCCATACAAGGTCTATTCCTCCTCGACCGTTTCGATGAAATCGGAAAGGGAGCCTTCTTCTTCCATGAATAGTTTTGCGGCTCGCAATTCCTCGGGCGTCAGCTTGCGAACTTTCGTCGCGTCATTTTCCATCGTTACCAGACGGACGGCTGTCGGGTCGAGCGTATCAAACACCACCGATGAATGGCTCGTTAAAATCAGTTGATGTTGATCGGAATAAACTCGTAACAAGTCGATGACTTTTCGGAGAAGTCCCCGGTGGATCGTATCCTCGGGATGTTCTATCAACATTACCGATGATTGGTCAAAAAGGAGCGAAACTACCAGGCGGATGATCCTTTGCGTGCCCGCTGAAAGAGAGGAAAGGGGGAAATGCGACTGTTCACCTGTTTGAAACCTAATTCTGAAGAATGATTTCTGAGGATCGTCGGGGGTGTCAGAAGAAACCAGATGAATATCGATTACCACTCCCAAACCATTCGATCCAAGTAGGTCGCGAATTTCCTGGAACGCAGTATCGTTTGTCTGCCACAGATGCAACAACCGCATCAGCACCGAGTTTCCCGGAACATTGGTAGCTGTATAATGATTCAGCCATGAATTGTATTGTTCACTAAACACTACGTAGGACTGTAAGGAATGAAGAGACGTGTCAAAGTCATCTGATTCCAAAGGGTAATAACGGATTCTTTCAAGTGCTGCCAAAAACGGCTGAATTACTTTTACAACTGGCTGATCAGCCGGAATAAGAGAGACGATTGCTGGAAGGCAAGGTGATAAAGCCCCCAGGGCAATCTCTTTATGTTCCGGGAAAAATAATTGAATTTCCTCGCCTTTGCGGGCTAAGATTCTTCGCGCAGGAGCATTTCCTTCGTGCATTTCAAGGGTTTCATAAATCTCCACCGATTTGTCTTTTATGGGAAGAATGTTCGCTTTTAATGAGTAATAATAAACTGACTCGCCAACTTGAAAAATCAGCTTGAAAGCTCCATTCCCCCAGACCTCAGAGATTGTTGCGGCTTTCGCCGCCCATTGAATTGCGTGCAGGATGTTGGTTTTCCCGACTGCGTTGCGACCGACCAAAATCGTCATTGGCCCAAGATCGTCGAGAACGACATTGCGGCAAGAGCGGTAATTCTCAATTTCGACACGCTTCAACATGAATCTGCACCATCAGGGTAATGTTCCGCACTCAACAAAAATACCCTCTTTTCAGACGTGCCGCCAGTTCAATGCCGCTCGAATATGGAGAGGGGGTATTGCCACAGCGGAAGAAAAATCGGGCTGTTTTCCTTGAAAAATGACACCCGTAATGTTAAAAAACAAGGAAAAGACGCGCCAAACAACCCCGCAGAGGGGATTCCCGCTGTATTCCGATCATAGCCGCGCTTACGACAATTTCGCCGGCTCACTCGAAGATACCCGCTCCGAACTCGCGGTTTGAGGCCGACGCCGGAGTGGACTGGGGCTTTTCGGCGGGCGGTTTATGCGGGCCGCGGGGTTTTTCCGCCCCTTGAATCCGGGTCGTGGTCGGAGACGCGTAAACGTCGGTGTCGAAATCGTCGTAGCTGGAGACGTAGTCCGGCTGTGTCGAGTTGGCCCTTTCCTCCTCGAAGGCATGGATCACCCGCTGCTGGATCATCTCGCGGCAGGCGGAGTTGATCGGGTGGGCAATGTCGGCGTAGAGTTTTGTCCGGCCGTCGTCGTCTCGGGTGGCCGACGGCTCTTTCAGCCGCTTGCCGCACTGGTTGCAGTAGCCCGCGCGGAGGTGATTCTTGCATCCGCACTGCAGACAATGTGAAGTCAGCTTTCGGCTGGGCATGGCCACGAACGGCCCCGTGACGCCTTCGATGATCTTCAGGTCGCGGACCACGAAAGCGTCGTCGAAAGTGATCGAACAGAACGCCTGGAGCCGCTCTCCAGGCTCTTCCATGAGCTTGACACGAACCTCGGTGATTTCCACGGCTGGTCTCCTTGCGCTGGCAGGCCGTTTCAAGGAGGAACAATTACCTCCTTAACGGCAGCTCCGCACGGCAAACACAACGTCAAATCCTTTCGCCCGCAAACGCCCCGCACTGCGCCGCGCGTGGCGAGTGTTACGACAAACCCCAAAGTACGACGTGCCGCTTCCGCTGATTCCGTGCCCCGGGCAATCCAATTGGGCGAACTCCCGCTCCAATCTCGCCACCCAAGGCGACAACCGCCTGGCCGCCGGTTGCAGCCGGTTGTACAACCGCCGGCCCGTTTGTTTCCAGTCTCCTTGCCCGAGCGCCTCGACCAGCGGCCGGACCGTCCGAGGCCGCTCGGCCGCTCGGCATGCGGCGTACACGGCCGCGGTGGCCAATCCGGCCGGTGGCCGCACCAGTACGAAATTCAAATTTCCCAATCCATCGACGGGCGTCACCCGTTCGCCACGGCCCCGGCAGACGGCCGGACCGCCGGCGAGGAAAAACGGGACGTCGCTTCCCAATTCACCCGCCCAGCGGGCCAACTCTTCGGGTGACCGGCCGAGCCGCCAGACTTTGTCGGCGGCGACCAGCGCGGCCGCGGCATCGCTTGATCCGCCGCCCAGGCCGGCCGCGGCCGGAATCCGCTTGACCAGCAATATCTCGGCCCCGCGGTTTACGCCGGCGCGACGGCGGACCAGTTCGACCGCCCGCACAACGAGGTTCTCGGGCCCTTCGGTAACTTCGCGGAGTCCCCGGCCTTCGGGACCTTCGGCTCCGAATACCCGCCGGCACTTCAACCGCACCGGACCTTCCGGCGCGTCACGAAAGTACAGGGTATCGTATAGGTCGATCGGGCACATGAGCGTCTCGATCTCATGGTACCCGTCGTCTCGCTTGGCGAGCACTTCAAAGAACAGATTCAACTTAGCGGGGGCCTGGACTACCACCCCCGACGCCGATCGGCGGATGTGCATCCATCCGGGTCCTTCCTCAAAATGCCGGCCGTCGCCTGGAGCCGGGCAACCGCCGAACTAATCTTCACCGGAAGCACATACTTACGTGAACATGGCGAATTGTACCGAGTCAATTCCACTCCGTCAATAGGGTAGATGGCTTCTCCGCCCGAAAAAGGGGTAATTCCTACGAAAGGTTAAAGTTCCCCCATGTGGTTCATTAAGATCAATACCGCTGAATTGCGGAGGCGAACATCTTGTTCCCACGCGGAACGTGGGAACGAGGGCATTGGTTTCTGGAGAAGCCTCTTACAACCCGCCGTTGTCCCCTTGCAATCCGTTATGGGGCGAGTATGGTATTAAGATGTATCAGGGCGTGCCACCCAAATGATAAAATCGACTGAAACAAGGTAGCGCTTCATGGCAGACGAGAAAAACACGGTCGAAGCCCCCCCGAAATCCGGCAAACGAATCCTGCTGGTCGACGACGATCGAGAGATCATCGAGTCGATGCGGTTCGCCCTGACGGCGGCGGGCTATGAAATTTTCGTCGCCCGAGACGGAAACCAGGGGCTGGCCCTGGCCGAGCGTGAGAACCCCGACCTGGTGATCCTCGACATGATGATGCCCAAGCGGAGCGGGTTTCTGGTGCTGGAGAAGCTCCGCCGCACCCGCCCGGTGCCGATCAGGATCATCATGGTCACGGCCAACGAGGGGAGCCGTCACAAGGCCTACGCCGAGACGTTGGGCGTTGACGACTACATCCGCAAACCCTTCGCCATGGGCCGGCTGCTGGACAGCGTACACCGGCTGCTGGGGTGAATTGTATCGCCGCCGCCCCCGAAGTTAAGTCTTTGCGCGAAGACGATTGTTTAGCCGCCGCGTCCACGCGGCGAGGGCTTTTTTCCCGGCGTGGACGCCGGGGCTAAACGGGCTTTCGGCGTCAGAATGAGCGTCACCGGCGTGCCCAGCGGGGGAATCCGCTCGGTGAAGGCGCGGAACATCAATTCGGCGTTGTCCTTGCTGCTTTTGATCGGCAGATCGAGCATTGCGCTGGGGAAGTTCGACACGCAGATAAAATCGCCGCTCTCGGCCTCGTAAACTCGTTGGCCGGTTACTTCGTTGTCCCAAAACCCGCTGCCGGCGAAGACCCACGGATGTTCCATCGCCTTGCCGGTCTTCACGTCGCGGACCCAGTCTTGGGCCCGCGCGGTTTGGACCTCGCCCTGGGCGTTTTTCCAGCGGACGGCGATGTCGATTTCCGTGCCGCCGGCGGGGACGTATTCCGGTTCGAACCGCACGGTCTTTCCGGGCGTGGCCCCGACGGCCAACAACGCGGCGTGGACCACGAACGCCTTGCAGGGCGCCGCCACGACCGACTCGTGTTCCTTGGTGTTCGCCAGACAGGCGAACATCTCCAGCAGGGCGTCCCTCTGGCAAACTTGCCCCTGCAAGACCACCCGCTTGCCGACCGGATCGATCCAGACGGGCGAATCCGGATCGAGCCGTTTCAGCCGTTCGGGGTGATCGACCAGCGGCTCGCCCAGCTCGAGGGTATCTTCCGCCCGATCGCTCGGCCCGGCAGCCGACGATTGAGCGGGTTCGGCTGCGGGCTTTTCCTCGTTTTCGGAACCACGCCCTTCGCTTTGCTCAGGGGCGTGCCACCCTTCCGTTGCCACGGGCTTCGGCGGCTCTGCTTTATGTCGTTCGACGGGCGTTGTCTCCGTCTTGGGGCATCCGACGGCGACCGTCATCGCCCCCAACATTGCGACGACCGAAAACAGACGCGAAAAATGAAAGTGTCGGCTCATGGTATTGCTCTTTTCGGAAAATGCGGAAAACGAGCTGTTCCAACTCCATGTAGGATAGCCGCGCGTGCGTTGAATGCAACCCGAAAATGACCGCCGGGTTGCAACCCGGCCTACTGGGTCTGCCGGCACAGGCGCCGCAGGTCGTCGCTGCTGCGGAAGAAGGCGTCGATCACCGCCGGATCCCACTGCCGGCCGGCCCCGGCGCGTAGAATCTCATCGACCCTCTCGTCGGACATCCCCTTGCGGTAAGGCCGGTCGCTGCTCATCGCGTCGAAGGCGTCGGCCACGGCGACGATCCGCGCGGCCGGCGGAATCCGCTCGGCGTCGAGCCGCTGCGGATAGCCCTCCCCGTCCCACGCCTCGTGATGGTGCAGCACTACCGGCAGGACGTTTTCCAACTTCGAGAGGTCGTGCAGGATGCGGTGTCCGATCTCCGCGTGTTGCTTGATGTGTTCGTATTCCTCGTCGGAGAGTTTTCCCGCCTTGCGGAGGATGCAGTCTTCGACGCCGATCTTGCCCACGTCGTGGAGCAGTCCGGCCAGATAAATCGTTTTCAGCATCTCGGCGTCGCAGCCCATCTCCTCGGCCAGCCGGACCGCGACGCGGGCGACCCGATCGCTGTGGCCGCGGGTGTACGGGTCCTTGGCGTCGATGGCGGAACTCAGCGAGTGGATGATCCTCTCGAGCAATTCCGACTGCTGCCTGTAAAGCTCGATGTTTCCGCCGTGGATGCCCAGGATCGCGGCCACCGAACTCAACAGATTCGCCTCGACCGTGCCGAACTCGGCGTCGTCGACGTGGTTCAACGCCGCCATCCAGCCGAAGGTGTTTTCCCCCTCGGTCAACGCCACGGCAATCAACTGGCGGACCCGCGGACAGGGCCAATCGGGCCGCTCGGCGATCGGCCGGTTGACCACTATCGGCCGGTGCGGCCCGCCGGCCTCTAGTGGTCCACCAAGTGGAAACTGATAGGTTGGCTTGTTGGGTGCCACTGGCTTTGCCGGTGTTGCATCGAGGCAAGCACTGGCAGAGCCAGTGGCGCCCAACCTGTCAAACCCAACTTGGCGGACCACTAGGTGGTCGATCAGCTTGGAAAACTCCGCTTCGTCGATCGGGCAGTCGCCGCTGACGAGAAACGCCGGCTCGCCGCCGCCGAACCGGACGGTCGATTTTCCGTCCCCCGGCGACGGCGTCAATTGGATCGCCAAGCCCGCCGCCGGCACCACTTCACCCAGCCACTCCAAGGCGATCCGCCCCAGCTCCTTGTCGCTCTTCGAGAGCGACAAGTTTTGGGTCAGCCGATACAGCAGGCTGATCTCTTCGTAGGTCGAGGCGAGGTTGACCGAGAGCTTCTCGGCTTCTTCTTGCAGCGCCCTGAGGCGCATTTCCGCCTGGGCATTGTCCAGAACCAGGCCGGTGATTTGTTTCAGCGTTTCGGCGGACCAAGGCTTTTGACGGCGCGACCACTCGCGGAGCTCGCCGGGCTCCATACCCAACCTCCGCGCCGGGCCGGAAAAATCCTCGTCCTCCGCCACCGGCCGGGTGAGGAACATGGCGACCGCCACGGTTCCACTCCCCTCCGCGTCCAGACACGGCAGGGCCAACGTCAGCAGTGGGTCGTCGTCGTCGATAAACTCGGGCCGGCCGCGCCGCGCCGCCTCGCGGCATAATTCGCTGCAACGCCCCCAATCTCGCGATGGCTCCGCCGGCGAGGACTCGAGCACGTCGCCGCCGGCGGCGTCGAGGATCGTGAACCGGACGTCGAACGCACGCTCCAACAGCGACTTCATTTCGCCGGCGGACGTATCCGGGCCGCCGGTCGTAGCCGCAGTCGAATTGGACCCAGTAATGCCGTCGGAGACCAACATGGCGCGTGCCGCCCGAGTTGACGTGGCTTGCCACAATGGGAACGGTAAGCTCTACGGCAAATTTAGGTTACGCGGCAGGCGATGGGAGCACCGGAAACTCTTCGACGCTCGAGCCGCGTTGGAGGCGGTCCGATTGTGCCGATTCTGCCGTTTAGCGGCCGACGGCACGTCGGCCGCGATTGGGCAAACCGGGCCGACGTGCCGTCGGCCGCTAAACGGACCTATGTGGGCGCGACCAACGCAAAGCGGCTTTATGGTTTTTTCCCTCAGCTTTCCCAACCTCTACAACCGATAAACCAACGATGGCGCGTGATGTCGGTGGCTCGATCTCGGAAGATTTTACATGGACCGGACAAATCGCCTGGCCGACGAAGTGCAGGAACTTGTTTGGGCGTTGGTCGATGACCAAGCGACCGACGCGCAGGTTCGACGCTTGGAGGAGTTGCTTCTCGACGATTCCGAGGCGCGTCGCGTTTACGTGACCTGCATGCAGATGCACGCCGACCTGCACTATCTGCTTAGCGACAAGCGGCCGCGTCTGCCCCCCGCCGTCGAGAAGGCGATCGAGTCGCAGCGGACGAAGAAGTCGGCGGCGCCGCTTCCGGTGGTCGATCTGCCGCCGGCGATCAACGTGCAGTTTCCCGACGTGTTTGCGTAGCGCTTTGCGCGACCAGCGGCTGTGCCACAAAAGAGGTTTCGAGATAGCCACTTAGCCTTTGCGGCCGCGCCGAGCGCGGATGTACTCGACGATCATCGGCATCACCGAAATGGCGATGATCGCCAGCACGACCAGTGAAAAGTGCTCTTTTACCAGCGTGAAGTTTCCGAACCAGTATCCGCCGAGGACAAAGATCGCCACCCAAGCGATTCCACCCGCTACGTTGTAGACGATGAACTTCGTGTAGTTCATGGCCCCGACGCCGGCCACGAACGGGGCAAACGTGCGGACGATCGGCACGAATCGGGCAATCACGATCGTCTTGCCGCCGTACTTCTCATAGAAGGCGTGGGTGCGGTCGAGGTATTCCTTTTTCAGAAAGCGGACCTCGCCGCTGAAGGCCCGCGGCCCGATGTACGCCCCGATCCAATAGTTCACCGTGTCGCCGGCGATCGCCGCCGCGCTGAGCAGCACCACCAGCCACACGGGATCGAGCGGGCTGTCGGGCAAAGCGGCCAACGCGCCGGCGGCGAACAACAGCGAATCGCCCGGCAGAAACGGCGTGAAGACCAATCCCGTCTCGCAAAAGATGATTGCCAGCAAGATAAGGTACGTCCAAACGCCGTAGTCCTTGATTACCTCGCCCAGATGTTTGTCGAGGTGGAGAAACAGATCGAACAGGCCGGTAATCCATTCCATGTTTTTTTCATCCTGCGGCGCGGCGTCGACGGAATGTGTAGGACGGATTTCAGCACCGTAGGGTGCGTCCGCGACGCACCGAAATTCCGGAAAGACAGACCCGCTTGATTGCGGTGCGTCGCGGACGCACCCTACGGATTGCTATCAAGGATTTTTTCCGGCGATCGGGTATCGTAAAGACCCCCAATCGGTATTAGAAAGCCAAAAACTATTTTTTCGCAATATCACGGCAAAACATGTTCGACGATGTCGCTCGGACACCATCGCGCGGGTGCCTTGACATCGACATTTTCAAGGTTTAGCATCATAGCAAGAGTGGTTCCTGCAAGATAGTTGAATTTTGTGGAGGACGTGCCTTGAAGCACACGATTTCCGGCCTGGTCAGAAACCGCACGGGGATTCTGGCCCAGATTGTGGGGGTGTTCAAGAAGTTCGCCGTCAACATCAAGAGCGTCGCGGTCAGCGAAACCGATCTGTTCGACACCTCGCGGCTGACGATCGTCGTCGAGGGGCACGACAAGGAGGTCCGCGGCGTCACCGCGCAGTTGAAAAAAGTGCGGGACGTGCTGGAGGTCGACGATCTCTCGCGGCAGGAGTATCTCGATCGGGAATTGGCGCTGATAAAGGTCCATTTCCGGCCCGAGGAGTTCAGTCAACTCACGCAGACGGCCGAGGTCTTCGGCGCCCGGGTGTTGGCCATGGGTAAGAAGACGATCACGTTCGAGATCGCCGGCGACGAGGAACGGGTGGACGGCTTCATCAACGCCCTGAACTCTTTTGGCATCCGCGCCTTGGCCCGCAGTGGTCTGGTGGCGTTGAAGCGGGGCGACGAGGTGTGAGATGCCCCGCCAAAAGAAAATCCGCAGTCTCAAGGACCTTCTCGTCCTCGCCAAGAAACTGCCCGGCCGAAAAGTGCTCGTCCTGGCCGGCGCCGATCAGGAAGAAGGGCTGAAGAGCGTACACGAAGCACATCGCCACGGTTTGATCAAGCCCCTGTTGATCGGCGACAAGAAGCGGATTTTGCGGATGTGCCGCTCCTTGAAAATTCCTCTCCGCGGCGTCGAGGTGGTAGACGAACCGGATCCGAAGCTGATTACCGCCAAGGCCGTCGGGTTTTGCCGCGAAGGCCATGCCGACATCCTCATGAAGGGTACCGTCGGCACGGCCACGATTCTCCGCGCCATTCTCGACCGCGAGACCGGAATCGGCCGCGGCGGACTGCTGAGCAACGTCACGCTCTTCGACTCGCCCATCGAAAAGCGCCTGATGTTCATGTCCGATCCGGCGGTGAACATCAACCCCGACGTCGGCCGCAAGGTGGACATGGTGCGGAACGCGATTTCGGTGGCCAACCGGCTCGGGTTCACCCGGCCCAAGGTGGCCGTATTGGCGGCCATCGAGAAGGTGAACGTGAAGGACATGCCCGCCACGGTCGACGCCGCGATAATCGCCAAGATGGGCGAAACCGGGCAATTCCCCAACACCGACGTCGCCGGTCCTTACGCATTGGACATCGCCGTTTCCAAGCGGGCCGCGAGGATGAAGCACATCGAAGGCCCCGTCGCCGGATGCGCCGACATCCTCCTCTGCCCCGACATCAACTCGGCGAACATCCTTTACAAGTCGCTGGTCTATTTCGCCGGCGCCGAAATGGCCAACGCGTTGGTGGGCGTGAAGGCTCCGATCGTCATGACCTCACGCTCCGATAGTTCGCTGACAAAGCTCTACACGACGGCGCTTTCCGTGGTATTGGCGGGAAGCGAGCAGAAATAATGAATTGTGGCACAGCCGCCCCCGGCTGTGAAATAATTGCTCAACCGAGAATTTTCACAGCCGGGGGCGGCTGTGCCACAACTGAAAAGAAATGAGCGCGAAAAACAAACGCGACCTGGTAATCGTCCTCAATCCCGGCTCGACCTCCACTAAGCTGGCCGTCTATCGCGGCTCGGATTGTCTGGCCACCGAGGAGATCAACCATCCGAAGCAGGAACTGGCCAAGTTTGACCGCGTGGTCGATCAATATGAGTTCCGCCGCGACGCCGTTCTGCGTTTCATAAACGAGCAGGGGATCGATCTGAAGCGGTGTTTGGCCGTTGCCGGCCGCGGCGGGCTGACCAAGCCCATCGCCGGCGGCGTCTACCGAGTAAACGCCAAGATGATCCGCGACCTGCGGAGCGGCCGCTGGGGCGAGCATCCCTCCAGCCTCGGCGCCCCGCTGGCCAACGAGATCGGCCGCCGCGCCGGCGCTCCGGCCTTCATCGCCGATCCGGTGGTGGTCGACGAGTTCTGGCCGCTGGCTCGATACTCGGGCCATCCGGCCTTCGAGCGGAAGAGCCGTTTTCATGCCCTCTCGCAGCGGGCCGCCGCCCGGCGCGCCGCCAAGGATTTGGGCGTACACTACGATAAACAAAACTTCATCGTGGTCCACATGGGCGGGGGTATCTCGATCGGCGCCCATCGCAAGGGACGCGTGGTTGACGTGAACGACGCCCTGGACGGCGACGGCCCCTTCTCGCCCGAGCGGAGCGGATCGCTGCCCACCGGCTCGCTGGTCGCGGCCTGTTTCTCGGGCAAGCACTCGCACGACGACGTTTGGAAGATGCTCGTCGGCCGCGGCGGCATGTTCGCCTATCTGGGCACGAACGACTGCCGCGAAGTCGAGGAGCGCATCCGCCGCCAGGACGCCAAGGCCACCGAGGTCTACGAGGCGATGGCCTATCAGATCGGCAAGTGGATCGGCGCGTCGGCGGCGGTCCTCTCCGGCCGGGTGAAGGCCGTGGTGTTCGCCGGCGGTCTGGCCCGCTCGCGGTTGCTGATCCGCCTGATTAAGAAGTACGCCGGATTCGTCGCCCCGTTCATGGTCTACCCCGAAACCGAGGAGATGATCGCCCTGGCCACCGCCGCGCAGGCCGCGATGGCCCGAAAAATCAACGTCCAGGAGTATCGTTGAATGTCTCGAATCGAAATTGCCGCGGAACTGTGCAAGGCTTGCGAGTTGTGCATCTCGGTCTGTCCGAAGGAGTGCATCGAGCAGAGCGACACCTTGAACCTATATGGCGTGTTTCCAATGCGGATGCGCGACGGCGCGGAATGCACCGGCTGCACGATGTGCGCCACGATGTGTCCCGACGCCGCAATCGAAGTCTATCGAACCGTGGCCGAGAAGACGCGAAACCAGGAGGTTGCAAAGTGAGCAAGAAAGTAGGGTGGGACAAGCGAAGCGCAGCCCCACCACAAATAAGAACAAGCATGGTGGGGCTGCGCTTCGCTTGTCCCACCCTACGCAGTCTTTCCGCAACAAGAATTAATCGAGAGGTCGCAGCGTGACTAAAGTATTGATGAGCGGCAACGACGCGGTCGTCGAGGGAGCGATCCGGGCGGGATTGGATTGCTACTTCGGCTATCCCATCACTCCGCAGAACGAGATTATCGCCGGCATGGCCGCGCGTCTGCCGCCGCTGGGACGCGTCTTTCTGCAATCGGAAAGCGAGTTGGCGGCCATCAGCATGGTCCACGGCGCCGCGGCCGCCGGCAAGCGGGCCATGACCACCTCCTCCAGCCCCGGCGTCTCGCTGATGCAGGAGGGGATCAGCTACCTCGCGGGCAGCCGGCTGCCGGCGGTGATCGTCAACATCCAGCGCGGCGGGCCGGGACTCGGCAACATCGCACCGGCGCAGGGCGACTACTTCCAGGCCACCCGCGGCGGCGGAAACGGCGATTACCGAACCATCGTCCTGGCCCCGGACAGCGCCCAGGAAATGCTCGACTTTACCTTCGAGGCGTTCGACCTGGCCGACCAGTACCGCTCGCCGGTCCTCGTGCTCAGCGACGGCCGCTTGGGCCAGATGATGGAGCCGGTCGAGCTCCGCGATCCGCCCGCCCGAAAACGAGTGGAAAAACCCTGGGCGCTGACCGGCGCCAAGGGACGCGACGCCTTTTTTATCTGCTCGCTGCGTCTGCCCGTCCCCGAGTTGGCCGAGCACAACCGCGTGCTCCAAAAGGTCTACCGCGAGATCGAGCGCCGCGAGCCGCGCGCCGAGGCCTATCGCACCGACGACGCGCTACTGGTCTTCACCGCCTACGGCGCCTCGGCCAGGCTCTGCCGCGAGGCGGTCGATCTGCTCCGCGACGAGGGGCTGAAGGCGGGCCTGCTGCGGCCGATCACCCTCTGGCCCTTCCCGCACAAGAAACTGCTGGCCTCGCTGAAAAAAGCCAAAACCCTCGTGGTGACCGAACTAAGCTACGGCCAGATGCTCGATGACGTCCGATTGGCCGTCGCCGAACGGGTGCCGATCGAGTTTCTCGGATACGCCGGCGGCGAGGCGCCCTCGATCAAGGAGCTTGTCGCCCTGGGGCGCAAACTGTTGAAGAAGTCCCGCCGCAAAAACGCTTCCAAAGGAAAACGCCGATGATTGCCACGGAAAAAAAGGTGTTTACCCGTTCACCGGTGCTGACCCCGAACATCACGCACTACTGTCCCGGCTGCGGCCACGGCATCGTGCATCGGCTGGTGGCCGAGGCCATCGAGCATTACGGCATCCGCGAGCGTACCGTGTGCGTCGCCCCGGTCGGCTGCTCAGTGCTGGCCTACAAGTACATCGACATCGACATGTCGGAGGCCGCCCACGGCCGGGCGCCGGCAGTGGCCACCGGCATCAAGCGGGCACGGCCCGACTTGTTCGTCATGACGTACCAGGGTGACGGCGATCTGGCCGCCATCGGCACCGCCGAGATCGTCCACGCCGCCAACCGGGGCGAAAACATCTCCGCGATCTTCGTCAACAACGCCGTCTACGGCATGACCGGCGGACAGATGGCCCCGACGACCATCCTCGGCCAGAAGACGACCACCACGCCGACCGGCCGCGCGGCGAACGAAGGTCCGCCGATCAAGGTCTGCGAAATGCTCGGCACGATGGACGCGCCGAGCTACATCGCGCGGGTGACGGTCGACAAGCCGGCCGCCGTCCGCAAGGCCAAACAGGCGATCATCACCGCCTTCGGCCGACAGCTCGACAATAAGGGGTTCAGCCTGGTCGAGGTCCTCTCGCCCTGCCCCACTTACTGGCGGCTGCCGCCGGTGAAGGCCGTCAAGCGGATCGAAGAGTGGATGGTTCATACCTTCCCGCTCGGCGTATACAAGGATAAGGAGGCGGAAAATGCCTAAAACCAAAACCCGCGGCAGTGCCACCCGTTCCGAAGCGACCAAGGAAATCCTTCTGGCCGGCAGCGGCGGGCAGGGACTTATCCTGGCCGGCAAGATGTTGGCCCAGGCGGCGGTCGCCGAGGGATTCAACGCCACTTACTTCCCCAGCTACGGCGCGGAGGTCCGCGGCGGCACCGCCCATTGCCACGTCAAGGTCGGCCATCGTCCGATCGGCTCGCCCATCGTCGAGGATGCCACGATCGTCGTGGCCCTGAACGAGCCGTCGTATCGCGCCTTCTCCCCGCTGCTGCGGAAAGGTTCCACGTTGGTCGTCAATTCGTCGCTGGTCCCCACGGTCGGCAATCATCCGGGCGTGAAAATCGTCGCCCTTGAGCTGACCAAGATCGCCTCCGACATGGGCAGCCTCCGTTCGGCCAACATGTTGGTCTTCGGCCTCTGCGCCGGCCTGTTGGGCCTCGAAAACCGCGAACTGCTCAGCGGCCTGCTGACCGACACCCTCGGCAAGAAGAACCCCGCGATGTTGGAGACCAACCAGCAAATTCTCGCCAAGGGCGTCGATCTCGGCGAAGAAGCGGCAAAGTAGATAGTAGGGTGCGTCCTTGACGCGCCACAAACAAATATCCGTGCGTCGCGGACGCACCCTACGCTACTGGCAATTCCCGCCCCCGCAAGATAAAATTGACATGTGGGCAGTTTGGCGAATTGTAAGGGGAGCATGATGTCATGTCCGTTACGACGAGAGCTTACGAGGAAGTAATCGATTTTATCGCCGCCGGAAGCGACTCGATCGGCGTGGTCGAGTTTCATCCCTCGGAGGCCGCGCGACGGCGCGTCGCCGAGTTGATCGAGCGGGAAAAGGACGACGCACTTACGGCGGACGAGCAATCGGAACTGGATCATTACCTCCAATTGGAGCATCTGATGAGGCTGGCCAAGGCCCGCGCTCGTCGATATACTGCTCATGAGTAGCTACATTGGCGAGGAGCTTCGCCGACTCGTTTCAGCCCGCGCCGAGGGGCTTTGCGAGTATTGTCTGATCCACTCCGACGACACCTTCTTCGGCTGCGAAGTGGACCACGTCATCAGCCGCAAACACGGCGGCCCGACGCAGGACGACAACTTGGCTCTTGCCTGTCTGTTCTGCAATCGTCAAAAAGGGACGGACATCGCATCGGTACTGCCCGGCTCAGATCAGTTGGTCCCTCTGTTCAATCCGCGTAGGGACCGCTGGGCCGATCATTTTCGCTTGGAGGGGCCGATTATCCGCCCCTTGACTCCCGTTGGCGAGGCAACCGCGAACATCCTCCGCTTCAACACAGGCGACCGAATCTTGGAACGTCGCATGTTGATCGCCGCCGGCCGCTATCCGTCCTCCGCCGCCGGAAGTCGGATGAGCGGTTGAATTGAATATCTGTCGCGGATAGAAACAAGTAGGGTGGGTTAGGAATCCGTCCTCCGCGGAGCGATCAGCTTCGCGTGAGCTTCTGAAATCGGTCTTTCAACTCGCGGGTGATCGGGCCCGGCCTGCCGTCGCCGACCGAGCGGCCGTCGATCTTCACCACCGCGATGACCTCGGCCGCCGAGCCGGTCAGGAAACATTCGTCGGCCACGTAGGCGTCGTACTTGGTCAGGGCGATCTCCAGCACCTCGACGCCCATCTCGCGGGCGATGTCCATGACGGCGTTCCGCGTGATGCCTTCGAGGATTCCGGCGTCGATCGGCGGAGTGAGCAGCCGGCCCTTGCGGACAAGAAAGATGTTGTCGCCGGTACATTCGGCCAACTCGCCCTTGTGGTTGAGCATCAAGGCCTCGATGCACCCGGCCTGCTTGCCTTCGATCTTCGCCATGATGTTGTTCAGGTAGTTCAACGACTTGATCCGCGGGCTGAGCGCCGCCGGATGGATGCGCGGCGAACTGACCGTCACGATCTCCAGCCCCTTCTCGTACAACTCCGGCGGATACAGGGCAATGCGGTCGGCGATGATAATCACCTGCGGAGTACCGCATTTGTTCGGATCCAGCCCGAGGTCGCCGACGCCGCGGGTGACGATCAGGCGGATGTAACCGTCCTTCAGCCCGTTGACGGCCAAGGTCTCCTCGACGGCCTTTATCATCTCCTCCTTGGTCATCGGGACTTCCATCCAGATGGCCTTGGCCGAGTCCCACAGCCGGTCGACGTGCTCGGCCAGGCGGAAGACCTTTCCGCCGTAGCTGCGGATGCCCTCGAACACGCCGTCGCCGTAGAGCAAGCCGTGGTCGTAGACGCTGATCTTGGCGTCTTCTTTCTCGAAATATTCGCCGTTGATGTAGATTTTCAAGGACATAAGAGGGGTTCGGGGTTCGGGATTCAAACCTTGTTCCCACGCTCCGCGTGGGAACACACTGTCTGGACGCTCCGCGTCCGCGCAGCCGGATTACGCCCAAAATCCAGCGGACGCGGAGCGTCCGATCAGTGCGTTCCCATGCAGAGCATGGGAACGAGACTGTATTTTATGGTTCGGGATTCGGGATTCGGGGTACGGGATTCGGGGAGCGAGAACCGATGGTTATTACTATTGCCGGTTTGCCCATCCAAGGAATGTTCTTCCCGAGTCCCGAACCCCCAATCCCGAGTCCCGCTTTTTATTCTTCGATCCGCCCCTCGACCAGGCGGACGATCCGGTCGGCCTGGTCGGCGATGGAGCGGTCGTGCGTGACCATCACTATAGTGAGGTTCCGCTGGAGGTTCAAGGCCCGCAGAATGCGGATGATCTCCACGCCCGTGGACTGGTCGAGGTTGCCGGTCGGCTCGTCGGCCAGCAGCAGCCGGGGTTGGACGACCAGCGCCCGGGCGATGGCCGCCCGCTGCATCTCGCCGCCCGACAGCTCGCGCGGCCGATGCTTGAGCCGATGGCCCAGGCCGACCATTTCCAGCAACTCTTTGGCCTGCGAACGATACTTCCGCCGCCGGCTGAGAAACGACCACGTGCCGTGCCTAATCATCAGCGGCGCGAGCACGTTTTCCAACGTGTTCAGCTCGGGCAGCAGGTGATAGAACTGAAAGATCATGCCGAACCGGCGGTTCCGCAGGTGGTCGCGTTCGGTCGCCGGGAGGTTGTCGATGCGACGGCCGTCGTAATGGATTTCGCCCCGGTCGGGCGCGTCGAGCGTACCCAGCAGGTGCAGCAGGGTGCTCTTGCCGCAGCCGCTTTGGCCGACGATGGCCAGAAACTCGCCCTGACGGACCTCCATGTCGACGCCCCGCAGCACCGGCACTTCGACCGGCCCCTTGCGATAGCTCTTGTGCAGGTCGATCGTCCGTAGTTGGTCGCAATGCTCGACGTGCTCCGTGCCGGCGGCCGCAAAACGGTCGTGTCGCGTTTTCGCCATCGTCATTTCAGCGTTACTCATAGCGGAGCGCCTCCACCGGGTGCAGCCGGGCGGCGCGACGCGCCGGCAAAATGCTCGCCAACACGGCGATCGCCAAGGCCCCGAACACGATCCAAAAGACCGTCCACGGCAAAACGACCGCCGGTATCTCGTGGAAGTAGTAGATCGACGGGTCGAAGACCGGTTGTCCGGTAAGCCAGCCGATGAAGTCGGCGATCTCGTTAATGTAATGGACGAACAGCAGCCCGAGCACCATTCCCACGCCTGAGCCGATCATCCCGAGCGAGAGTCCATAGCCGAGGAAGATGCCCATCACGCCTCGGCTCGACGCGCCCAGGGATTTTAGGATTCCGATGTCGCGGGTCTTTTCCACGACGATCATGTAGAAGATGGCCAGGATGCCGAACCCGGCCACCGCGATTATCAGGAACAGCAGGATGTTGAGGATTCGGGTTTCCATGTCCACGGCGGCCAGCAGCGCGCCCTGCTTGTCGCGCCACGTGGAAACGCAGTACAACTCGGGTGGAAACGCCTTGCGCAATTCGTCGCGGACCGCCTCGCCGTCCGTGCCGGGCTTCAGCCTGATCTGGATGGCGTTGATCCGCCCGACGCCGGTCGTCGGGTCGATCATTCCGCGCAATTCCTGCAACTTGCGGATCGGCACGAAGACGAACTTCGAGTCGTACTCGCTCATCTTGCTCTCGTAGAAATCGACGATCGTAAAGCTGTCGCTGACGGCCTTCGGCGGTTGGCCGACGGTGGGGAAGGTCAATTTCAGGTCGTCGCCGGGGACGGCCTGAAACCGGTCCTCGCCCTCGGGTGTGCGGTAACTGGTCAAGGCGATGCCCAGCACGGCGCCGGCGTGCTGCTGTTGGGCCGGATCGAAACGGTTCTCCTCGACGACCGAATGGCCCGCAAACGGATCGGCCGACGGCGATGTCGCCGACGGCGCCGGCGCCTTCTTTTCCGTCCTCAGATACTGCCGCTGAAAGGTCCTGATCCGCGCGGCCTCGCGGCGGTGCTTCCAGCCGGCATAAGCCATCTGCTTCCGCTCGGGGGCCTCCTCGGCCACGGATTGATGGTCGCGGACGTCATAGCCGTCTTCATGCAAGTCGAAACTCATCGCCTGGCGGTTCGCCGGATGCTGCAAATACTTCCCGAAATCGCTCACATTGCTCTGGCTTTGCTCGTCGATCCCCACCAGGTCCACCTGTCGGGTGATCCAGTTGTTTCCGTACCGGAAATTGAGCATCGCGGGCACCACCACCATGGGCGAAAGGGCCTCGATCCGATCGCCGGCAATCTTGCGGATATGATCGGCATGCATTTCGTAGTCGGGCATGCCTCCCAGACTGCGGGCCTCGAAGATCACATCGGAAATGGCGCCCCGGATGCGGTTCTGCATCTCACCGGTGAATCCCTGCATGACGCTGTTGACCACGATCATCGTGGCCACGCCCAGCGTGACGCTGATGATCGACGCCAACGCGATGTACCGCGTGCGAAGGTAACGCCAGCAGAGGAGGAGTTTGTACATGAAGAGGGATTAGGGATTAGGGATTGGGGATTAGGGATTGGGGATTGGAATCAACCGCTTGCGGCTTCGCAACTTATGAAACGTCCTCTTTTTCAGGCCGCAACAACGGAAACAAAATCACCTCGCGGATCGACTGGGAATCGGTCAGCAGCATCACCAGCCGGTCGATGCCGACGCCCAAACCGCCGGCCGGGGGCATGCCGTGACGCAATGCTCGGATGAAATCCCGATCCATCTTGGCCATCGACTCCTCTTCCGGCAATCCGTCCAGTTGCTTGCCGAGGAGTTCCTCCTGCAAGTCGGGATCGTTCAACTCCGTGTAAGCGTTGGCCACCTCCATCCCCTGGATGAACAGCTCGAACCGCTCGGCAATCGCCGGATTATCCGCCTTCCGCTTGGTCAACGGGCAGATGCTGGCCGGGTAGTCGATCACGAATATCGGCCCGTCCAAAGCGATCTCGACTTTTTCCTCGAACACGAAGTTCTTTACCACGTCCGGGTGTTTTCCGGCCGTGTCGAAGCCGATCCGTTCGGCCAGCTTGGCCGTGCCCTCGGCGTCGTCGACCGAAAGTCCGGTGTGCTCGGCGAACAGTTCATCGTATGTCTTTCGCGGAAAGGGCGGCGTGAAGTCGATTTCCTTCTCGCCCCAAGGGAGCGTCAACTCTCCCCTCTCCCTTTGGGGGAGCGGCCCCGACTCTCCCCTCTCCCTCTGGGAGAGGGGCCGGGGGTGAGGGCTTTCCTCGTCAACAGCCCTCACCCTAGCCCTCTCCCGGAGGGAGAGGGGACAAATGTCCATAGCGCGAATTGCATCGACGACGATCGCCTCGGTCAGGTCCATCATCGTTTCGTAGTCGCCGTACGCCTGATAGACCTCGAGCATGGTGAACTCGGGGTTATGCCGGGCGTCGATCCCCTCGTTGCGATAGACTCGCCCCAGTTCGTAGACGCGCTCGATCCCGCCGACCAGCAGCCGTTTTAGATGCAACTCCAGGGCGATCCGCAGATAGAGGTCGATGTCCAGTGCGTTGTGGTGTGTGATAAACGGCCGTGCGGCGGCCCCGCCGGCGATTGCATGGAGCGTCGGCCCCTCGACCTCGACGAACCCCCGTCGGCCGAGCGTCCGGCGGATCGACTCGACGATCTTCGTCCGCCGCAGGAACGTCTCCAGCACGCCGTCGGTGTGGATCAGATCGAGGTAGCGCATCCGCTGGCGAAGCTCGGGATCGGCCAGGCCCTTGTGCTTCTCGGGCGGAGTGGCGATCGATTTTGCCAGAAACTTCAAGTCCTCGGCAAAGATGGTCAATTCGCCGGTTCGGGTCCGCTTCAGCTCGCCGTCGACGCCCACGATGTCGCCCAGATCGAAGCATTTTGCCAACTCGAAGTTCCGCTGGCCCACCTGTACCTTGCCGATCATCGCCTGGACGGCGCCGGACCAGTCGCGGATTTGCAGCCAATGGACCTTTCCCGAAGGGCGACGGAGCACGATCCGCCCCGCCGCGCGGACCCGTGGCCCATGCTGCTCTGGCGGCTTGTCCGTCTGGCAATCACCCGCCGGCTCCACGACGATCTCGCCCTCCCTAGCCCGAATCTCGCCAATCGGCTGATGGCCATCGAAGCGGGAGCCCCAAGGATCAATCCCCAGCTCGCGTATTTTACGCAGCTTCTCGCGTCTTGCGGCCTCCAGTGCCGTTTCGCTGCCGGCCGGCGGCTGTGGGGGTGGTTCGCTCATGCGGGAACTTGGCGTAAGCAAGGACATAGGTATAGGAGTGGGTCGAGGCATTGTAATGGAACGGGGGTTTGGGTCAATGTCAACTCAACCGCCCGCTTGCGGCCCGTTGCCGCGGATCGCACAACACAAAGAAACACGGGCGGCAAGCCACCCCGCTACACTCGACACTTTAACTGTGACGGACTACTCAGAGCGATCCCAACCACGCCAGCAGGAAACTCGTCGCGTTCAACGAGGCGTGAAGTACAATCGCCGGAACGATGCGATGCGTGCGATAAAAGAGCGTTCCCAACACGAGGGCTAAAAGAAACAACGCGAACGGATCGGCCGCCACGTATTTCGGCAATAGAAAGATCAGTGCGAACTGGACCGCATAGATCGGCACGGCAACGGCCGCGAAGGCCGTCAGCCCCAGCCGAACGTCGCCGGGAATCGTGCTTGGCGACCAGCCGAAATCGGCGGCGGTAGCTCCCACCCGCCAGCGCAGCACGAGCACGGCCAACACCATCGTCAGCAGCCCCGCTGCCGAGTTGCCCGCCATCATGAACATCAGAAAACGCTTGTCGATCGGCGGTCCATCGACGCGGAAGTGCATCATGGCGAACAGGAACGAAGTCAATGCAATCGGCATGAAGGCCCTTGGCAGCAATCGACGCAAGGTCGGCATCCGTCGCCGGTGGCGTTGTTCGAGCGATTCCAGCCAGCCTTGCAACACCACCCGAAAAAGAAACTCCTCGGCCACCGGCGCGGCGATAATCGCCGAAAAGCCGCACAGCAACAGCACCCAAACGTCCGCCTCGGCCATCAATTGCAAGGCGGCGTGCAACGTGCTTTCTTTGTCGGGGTCGTAAACGGCGGGGGTATGCACGGCGTCGGAGCCAAGATACTTCGCGGCAAAAAACAGGACGCACGCCTGAGCGGCCAGGAAAATCAGCGTCACGAACGACAAGTCCAGTGCCCCCCACGGCACGGGCCGACGCGGTTGATATGGGATCACCGGCCGGCGTTGCCGCCACCGGGCAAACGCCGCCGCCCACGCCGCCACGGACGCCCAAACGACCAACGCTACCGCCGACAGAAGGAAAACGTCAGGAGATAGTATGGCGAAAAGGGGCATGAACGTAGTTGAAAACATTTGTCGATGCGAAACCGCAAGCGGCTAATCCGGAGAGATATCTTGTTTAGCTCCGGCGTCCACGCCGGGTGCGCAACGTAGCGGGAAAAAACCACAATGTTCCCGGCGTGGACGCCGGGGCTAAACAAACGGAATCCTACAGCCGGGTTATTCGGTCCGCAGCAGCCGCGTCGCCGCCCGCACGTAAACCCCGCCCGAATACACCGTCAACAGCATCGCCGACCAGACGGACCCGACCATCAGCCGCCAACACCAGGCCGGCGCGTCGTTCTTGGGGGTTTCATACGACAGATAGAACAAACAAACGCCGGCGGCGACGCACTGCAAGACCATCTTCAGTTTACCAGACGTCTTCGCCGAGAAATCGGAGCCGCGCTGCTCGATGAAGCTTCTCAGGGTGGTAACGAGCAATTCACGGCCGACGACGATCACCACCATCCAGGCCCTCAGACCCCACGGCGTTTCGATCATCGCCTGCGTTGCCGCCAGAAGGATGAACGTGCCGCAGACGATCACCTTGTCGGCAAATGGATCGAGTATCCGGCCAAGCGTGGTGACCTGCCCATACTTTCGGGCGTAATATCCGTCCAGCCAGTCGGTGCCGGCCGCGATGATGAACAACCACAAGCTCGTGAAGTAATACCCCTGGACGATGAAACAGAACAGCACCACCGAAAGCAGCAGCCGCAGCGCGGTCAACTGGTTCGGCAGGTTGAACATCGCCTTTCGCACGTTGTCTGGACGCAGGCCGTTGGAGTTCATGCCGGAAATCGCTTTTCAGTCAGTGTTGAATCGGTTTAGCGGCCGCCGGGGGTGGCGCCGGCGTCTCGCCAGTGCTTGGCCGGAACACGGGCAAGATGCCCGTGCCACCCATCGTAGTATTATCGTCGGCGTGAAAGCCGGGACTATGCAACCGCTATTAAATCATAACCTTTCGCGGCGACAACCTCACAGGCGACAATCTTCCCCGGCTCAAGCCCCTCGCCGGTCACGTAAACCTGTCCGTCCACCTCCGGGGCGTCGGCGTATCCGCGACCGATATAGGCATGTTCCCGGCCCGGCACGCGGCGGTCGATTATCGCCTCCAACCGTTTTCCCACCCACGAAGCATTCCACTCGAAGGTAATCTCCTGCTGCACGGCCATCAGCCGGTCGCGGCGGGCCACTCTTACGTCTTTGGGTAGATGCCCATCAAGCTCCACGGAGGGGGTGCCCGGCTCATCCCGGAAGTCGAATACACCCAGCCGCTCGAACCGCCGCCGTCGGACAAACTCCACAAGCTCCTCGAATTGCTCCTCGGTTTCGCCCGGAAAACCGGTCATCATTGTGGTCCGCAAGACGAGCGACTCGATCCGCTCGCGCAAGCGGTCGATCAGTTTTTTTGTATCCTCACGGCCGACGCGCCGTCTCATCCGCCGCAAAACCTCGTCGTTGATATGTTGCAAAGGGATGTCGAGATACGGCAGAATCCGTTTGCCCCCGGCGATCGTTTCGATCAACTCGTCCGTGACGTGCATCGGATACAGGTACATCAACCGTATCCAATCCAATCCCCGGACCTCGTCCAACCGGCGGAGGAGTTCGGCCAGCCGGGGACGGCCGTCGATGTCCAAGCCGTAGAACGTGGTATCTTGGGCCACCAAGACCAATTCCCGTACGCCGTCGGCGACCAACTCCTCGGCCTCGGCCGCCACCCGATCGATCGGCTTGCTGGAATATGGGCCGCGCATCCTCGGAATCGAACAAAAACTGCACAATCGGTTGCAGCCCTCGGCGATTTTCAGATAGGCCACGTGCGGCAATGTGATCCGCCGTCGATCGTTGTCCGTCAAGGGCGGGCTGGCCGGGGGTCGGAAGCGGGAAAAGGGGACGCAGCTAATTTGCCGGAACGGCCCGAAGGGTGCTTCGCACAAATTAGCTGCGTCCCCTTTTCCCGCCTCCAACTGACGCGCCGCCACGGCAATCTCGTCCCGGGCGAAAACGCCGATCAACTGATCCAACTCGGGATATTTCTCGAAAAGCGTCTCCCGGTCGCGCTCGGCAAGGCAGCCGGCGATAATCACCCACCGCAGCCGGCCCCGCTCCTTCAATCGCAACATCTCCTCGATCGTCTGATACGATTCAGCCCGAGCGTCGTCGATGAATCCGCAGGTGTTGACCACCGCCAGATCGGCGCCGTCCGCCTCGGCGACCATCCGGTAGCCCTCTCGATGCAACAGGCCGGCCATCCGCTCGCTATCGACCAGGTTCTTCGGGCAGCCGAGGCTTATCAGTGCGAAGGTGCGGCGGATATTTACTTTGCGTGCCGTCAATGGTTGTTCTAAATAGAAATTGGGTTGCGTGATTCCGAGAGAAAATTCGTTCATTTTTTATTTTTGTTTAGCCCCCGCGTCCACGCGGGGAATGGAACTTCGGCACATAATCCCGCACAAATGCCCACCGTTGCGGCGATAACCCCGCCTTAACTGGATTCTCCTCAACGTATCGAATTCGACTGCGAACCTCGGCGGGCGCGTTCAAGTAGACAAACCACCCGCCAACCACCCAAGGACTTGGAATCCGGCCGTTGGCCTGCCGGAAATCCCGCAATGGATGAATGTTTTCGGCCAACAGACGCCGCGTTGCGGCCCGTTTGAAAAAACCCGCCATGTACTCGGCAGTGCAATCGGATCGGCCAATCACAAAATGAACGTGGTCCGGCATGATAGAGCAAGCGAAGACCCCCAGTTTCAAGTCAGCGACGGCGATACCAAAAGCATCGGCAATTATAGATATTTGTTCTCCGTTGAAGGCAACAGGGGGATATTGCAGTTGCCGTTTCGCTTCCAGACGATGCGGATGGTCGTGTTTGCGGCCGGCCAAAGATTTTCGCGTGTTGACTTTTGTTGCGCCGCCGAAGGGTTTTAGATGGCCGGCCCAAACTTCGGTAGACCACGATCCTCGCGGATCGTTGGGGAGCCAAAATCCGTATGCGCCGAATATTACGTGGTAACCGATGACCATGCGGGGAGTGTAGTATGCGGCGAGTGTTGGTGCAATCACCCCGCGTGGACGCGGGGGCTAAACGACAAGAAAATACATTCAGAAACGACGAAAAATACATTCAGAAACGACGAAAACGGATATTCAGAATTGTTTAGCCCCCGCGTCCACGCGGGGGGAATAACGGCAACTTCCTCTTGCCCAATTACCCGGTTGCCGACATACTACGTCATCCTTTTTGATGAGGTGGTAATGGCATCCGCGACTGCTCGAAATAGTCAAGCTACGGCGAGTGGCGAATCATTCGCCGCCGTTCCTGCCCGGGCGGTGGTGATCCTTGTGGCCGGCATGGCGGCCGCGTGGTTTGCCGCCGGATCGACCGGCCTGCTCGGCCATCCATTGCGGCACACGCTGACCTGGATCGCGCTGGCCGTTGCGATCGTGGCCGCATGGCCGGTGGAAATACGCACATTTAGAATCTGGGCGGTTTTGGCCGTCGGAGTGATACTCGGATTCTCCTTCACCACGTCGCCGCTGCCGGCCGTAAACGTGCTGGCCGTCGCGGTGGTTCTGGCGGCGATCGCACAGGTCAGCCGCGGGGTGACCGCGAGGGTGGTCCTGCTCGGCGCGCTGGCCGCTACCGTGTTGGGATGCTTCCGTTTCGCCTGTGTCTCGATCCCGATTGTCCGGCACGCCGCCGACGGAGCCGGGTGTGCGTTGGGGCGATTGGCCGGTTGGTTGGCCGGCAGCCGTCTGGAAGTCGGCGCGACCTTCGGCGGAATCGACTTCCTGGTCCTTACGGCGGTCGTTTACGCGGGCTGGATGATCTGCACGCCTCCGCCACGCCGAACACGCGCGATTTGGGCCGCCGCGGCAATCATCGTCGGACAGCTTGCATACCTGATCGTGCCGGCCAATTCGGAAAAGCTCCTCGCTCTTTTGCCCGAGACGATTGCCCCAATAGAAGAAGGCACTAACCACGTCGGCCTCTGGACGTTGAGCAACGGCCTGCGAACATTGATCCCCTGGAACCTGCCGTTGTTGGCGATGGCGATTCAGGGGGCGATTGTCGCGGTGATGGTCGGCTCGACGCGGTGGCTGCCGGTGGTCGAACTCGATCCGCGGGAATTGAAAAAGCAGCAAGAGAAGGAAAAGAAAGAGGACATCCCCGGCTCGGTGCTGGCGATGGACATGCTGTTCCGCTTCGGTCCGGCGTTGCTGGCCGTGGCGGCGGCGCTGTTCGCCACGCTGGCCGTAAACGGCTCGGACCTCGGCGGCAAGACGATCGTCGCCCACCAACGGGGATACATGCTCGACTGGCTCAAGCCGCGGTACGATTCCGACGCCGAAGGCGATTACGGGATGTTGCCCGTGTTGGTGGAGAGCTTGGGCGGAAAGTTTGTCAAGTCGAAGGACCTCTCGGAGCAGGACCTTGCCGAAGCCGACGTTCTGCTGCTGATCCACGCGGACCGGTCCTGGCCGCGGGAAACGCTCCAGCGGATTTGGGATTACGTGCGCCGCGGCGGTTCGCTGTTGTTGGCGGCCGATCCGGCCGTCCGCGTAGGCGAATCCAGCAGCAGCTTCAACGACGTGCTCAAACCGCTGGCGATGCGGGTCCGCTTCGACACGGCCGTCGCCCGCGCCGGAAACTGGGAGCAATCTTACGAGGCCGCGTCGCATCCGGCCACCGTCGGTCTGAACGACTCGCGGAATCCGTTCGGTATGCAAACGGGTTCGTCGCTTGACGCCGGCTGGCTTGCCCGGCCGGTGCTGACCGGTCGCTGGGGATGGAGCGAACCGGGCAGCGACGCCGCCGCCAGCGGCATTTCGTCGTACAACGCCGGCGAACGCCTGGGAGACCTGACGTTGGCCGCCGAGCAACCCTTCGGCCGCGGGCGGGTCGTGGTCCTCGGCGGCACCGCCCCCTTGCACAACGAGATGCTCGCAAGCAGCTATCCCTTCGTCGGCCGGTTGTTGGGATATCTGGCCGATCGGCAGTCGAGTCCGTGGGTGCTTTGGCGGCAGTTGTGTGCGTTGGCCGTGTTGGCGGCGATGGTCGTGTTGTTGGCCTGCCGGCTGGAAGCGTGGCAAATGATCCTCACCCCCTCGGTGTTGGCCGTGGCGTTGATTTGGTCCACGGCGGCCGGATACTGGTCCGCGCGAGTGCTGCCCGACGGACGCCGCCGCTCGCTGAACAACGTCGCTTACGTCGATGCCTCGCACCTGGAATCTTACAGCAGCGATACTTGGGCCGATCACGGAGTGGCCGGCCTGCTGCGCGCGCTGATGCGCCACGGCTATCTGCCGCTGATGGCGCCGGATCTGAAAGCGGACCGTCTGGAGCGTTGCGGGCTGTTGATTTCGATTGGCCCGGCCCGCTCGTTTTCGCCCGCCGAGCGCGACGCCCTCAGCGGTTTCGTCGGGGACGGCGGCACGTTGATCTGTCTGGTCGGCGCGGAGCAGGCCCGCCCCAGCGCGCCGCTGCTAAAGGATTTTGGGCTTCGAGTTCCATATTCGCCCGTCCCGCCGGGCGACGACGCCCGCGAACCGGAACCGTTCGGCGGCGGAATATCCGGTCGAACGTATAACGGAGACATTATAGGTCCCTTCCATGCGGCATGGCCGGTGGAGTCGACCGGCGACGGAACCGAAAAACTCGTCTACTGGACCGAAGGCGAAAATGAGTGGGCTCTAGTTCTCAGACGGTCGAAAGGGAGGGGATCGTTCGTCGTTATCGGCGACACGCATAATGCCGGCAACGCGAACAACGCATTCGACGAACAATCCTCGATCCGCTTCTGGCGATGGCTGCTCAGCCGCGTGGTCGCCGGCCAAGCGCCGTGGGAACCGCCGGCCGGTGACAACAAGGCCGAGGACGGCGTTTCGCGGCAGGAAGAAGAATCCGCTGAAGAAAGCGGCGATTGAGTTATTTAGCCCCGTATTTAGCCCCGGGTGAATACACCCGGGGCATTGTGCGCGACATGAAACCATCGCTCTCCCCGCCGTGTATTCACGGCGGGCTAAATGGCATAATTCCCCGACACACTCGAACAGCATGAATACCTCTCGTTCCCACGCTCCGCGTGGGAACGGCGGATGGCACGGGCATTTTGCCGCCCCAACCGACGCAGAGCGTCGGGAAACGCGGGTTCCCACGCGGAGCATGGGAACCAGGAACAACGCGGGTTCCCACGCGGAGCATGGGAACCAGGAAATTCGCAACATGAATATTCGATTTTGGATCGGAACGGCGCTGTTGGCCGGCTCCTGGCTGCTGGGGCTGAACTTCTTCCATCCGGTCAATCCCTGGGCATGGTCGGCCGTGGTCGCGGCGGCCGTCTTGCTGTTGGGAAAGTCCGGCGGTGCATTGGGTGCCACTGCCGGCTTGTCCAGCAGTGCGGAAAATACGGTTGGGCAAGCCAACCGTGGCACCCGCGCGGCTTGGCCGATCGAGAACCTCGCACTGGTGCTGCTGCTGCCGGCCGCGTGGTTCGCCCCCTGGCCCTATCGAGCCGCGCCGCTGCTGATCGTGCTGGGGCTGGCTCTGCGGCTGCTGCCGATCCGGCGGCGATGGGCCGACTGGCTGGCCGGCGGGGCCATCGCGGCCGGAGTGGTGATGTTCGTCCAATCGCTGGTCCTGCAATTGTACATCGGCCACACCGCCCAATCGCACGAGTTGCCTTGGCCGCTGCCCGACGCGCTGGCCGGAATCGCCACGCTGATGGGCATCGACGCCGCGGCCGACGGATCGAACATCGTCATGCACTCGATGCGTCAGACGCATCGACTGGCCGCGACCTGGGAACTGCTATTGGACCCGGCCACGTTGCTGTTTTTCATCGGCGCGCTGACCCTGCTGCCGCTTACAAAGCCGCGACCGGCGGTCGCCCAGCCACAATGTTGGGGTGGCAGTTCAACTGCCACCCCAACTTCCATTTCCGCTGTTGGGGTGGCAGTTCAACTGCCACCCCAACTTCCGTCAGGCGCGACCAACGGTCGCGGTTTTATGGCGGAGTGGCGAATATGGATCGGCGAACTGCGGATATTGACCCTGATCGTGCTGGTCTGGCTGCCCGTGCGGGCGGGATTGTTGATGGCCCTCTACCTGCACCGCGTGTTGCGCAGCGACACGGATCGCCCGTTGCACGCGATGAACCATTTTTTCTCGCCGTGGATGCTGCTTCTACTGTTGATCGTGCCGGTGTTGTTGGCGTGGCGGTTCGTGCGTTACCGGAGACAATCGGCAACACCACCGTCTTTGGATACATCGGCGGCCGTTTCGGCCGACGACGGTTTCGCCAGGTTGCCGGAAATTCCTGGTCCATCTTGTTCGCCGCGTCAATTTCTTGTCTCCGCCGGGTTGATCGCGCTGGCGGTCGCGATCTTTACGGCGGCGATCCACTGGGATCCGCCGGGACGACGCAAGGACGGCCGCGTGATGGTCGTCGAACGGCACTCCCAGTGGGAACCGACCACGAAGCCTTATGACACCACCTGGTTCGTCGAGCCAAAACTGTTTGACGAGGGATCGGGCTACAACTACGCCCGCATCTACCGCTACCTCGAACAGTTCTACGACGTGTCGCGGCTGTTGGAGACCGACAAGATCGACGACCAAACCTTGGCCGAATGCGACGTTTTGATAATCAAAACTCCCACCGAGCGTTATAGCCCCGAGGAAATCGAAGCGGTGCGGCGGTTCGTCGAGCAGGGGGGCGGGCTGCTGTTGATCGGCGAGCACACGAATTTCGAGCGATCGGCCACGGTCATCAACGACATCATCCGCCCGATGGGTTTCATCTTACGCGACGACTTGCAGTTCAGCTTCAACCCGTCGCCTTATGAGCAAAGCTATCTCGCGCCGACCGTCCCTCATCCGGTCGTACAGCACGTGCCGCCGATGGATTTCGCGGGGGCCTGTTCGATCGATCCGGGCAATAGCCGAGGTCGGGCGGTGATCGCCTGCACGGGTCTATGGAGCATGGGGCCCGAATACCACCATAGCAATTTCTTTCCCATTCCACGGCACTGCCCGGAAATGCGATACGGGGCCTTTGTCCAGGCGTGGGCGACTCGCTACGGACGCGGCCGAGTGCTGGCCTTCACCGACTCGACGATCTTCTCGAACTTCTGCGTCGGTCAGCCGGGCAAATCGGAGTTGATGTTGGGCATGGTTGAATGGCTCAACCACGCCGCCCCCTGGGCAGATCCGCGGCCGTGGCTGGTCCTACTCGGCATCCCGCCGCTGGTCATCGGCGCGTGGCTGGCACGCGGTTTCGGTCGGGAGTGGCTCGCGCTGCTGGCCGCCGGGTCGTGCGGTTGGGTCGTTGGCTCGCTGGCGGTCATCGGTGCGCACAGTTGGGCCATGCCCATCCCAAAACGCATTCACCCCGAGCTTTGCGTGGTCGTCGATCGCACCACCTCGAACGTCCCCTTGGCCAAAGGGCTGTACCCCCAAGGCAACGATGAGGGATACGGGATGTTGGAGGCATGGCTCTCCCGGCTGGATTGCCAATCCGTGCGCAAGGAAGGCCCCGAGGCATTCTCCGGCGACGTGCTGGTGGCCATTTGCCCGAGCCGGTCGGTACCCGAGGAGTTCCGCCAAGCGCTGGAGCGGTACGTTGACGAGGGCGGCCGACTGCTGGTGATCGATTCGCCCGAAAACTTAGGTTCGACGGCCAACAGCCTCCTCTGGCCGTTCGAGATGACGATCCACCGTGATCGGGCGTGGAGGGGAAAGCTAAGCACGGTCTTGCCGCTGCCGATGGTGGACATCGAGCAAGCCTGCAAAATCTCCGGCGGACAACCCCTTGCCAGGCTCGATAAACTTCCAGTGGCAACCCTGGTCCGCCACGGCAAGGGATCGGTAATGGCAGTCGGGTTCGGCTCGCTGTGGAACGACACGCGGATGGGCGAGACCTGGATGGTCGAGCCGGACGCCACGGTTAAGGCCCGCTATGAAGTCCTATTCGGTCTGTTGCGGCCGTTTTTCCAGCGGCGCGAGTTCCCACCGCCGAAGGCCGAAAAGAACGATGACGAAAAATCCTCGATCCTGAAAGAATCCGGCCCGGCGGAACTGTAGAGCGACTCGATGTGTAATAAATTCCGTTTCGTTTAACCTGGAGCCAACGGCGACGGGGAAGGTATTGCCTTACCCGCCATCGCCACCCTCCCGTCGCCGTTGGCTCCGGGTTAAACGAGATATGTGCGACATCAGGAGAAACGTAATGCCAAGGACCGATTCCGGCCGCGTTTTCGACGACATTACCCAGTGCATCGGCAATACGCCGCTGGTGCGGATGCGGCGGATCGCCGAAGGTTGCGCCGCCACGGTGGCAGGCAAACTGGAAAACCTCAACCCGCTCTGGAGCGTCAAGGACCGCATCGCCCGGGCAATGATCGACGCGGCGGAACGGGATGGGAAGATCACAAAGAACACCGTAATCGTCGAGCCGACCAGCGGCAACACCGGCATCGGATTGGCCTATGTCTGCGCCGCCCGCGGATACCGGCTCATGGTCGCCATGCCGGAGAGCATGAGCATAGAGCGGCGTCGGCTGTTGAAGGCTCTCGGGGCGGAGATCGTACTGACGCCCGCCGCCGAGGGAATGCCCGGCGCGGTCCGCAAGGCCGAGGAATTGGCGGCGCGGAACCCGAACTACTTCATGCCGCAGCAGTTCAAGAACCCCGCCAACCCGGAAATCCATCGCCGCACGACCGCCGAGGAAATCTGGCGCGACACCGGCGGCCGGGTCGATCTGGTGGTGTCGGGCGTGGGCACCGGAGGAACGATCACCGGCATCGGCGAGGCGCTCAAGCCGCGCAAGCCGACGCTCCGCATGGTGGCCGTCGAGCCGGCGGCCAGTCCGGTCATCAGCCAGCGGCTTGCCGGAAAGCCCCTTCAACCGGGCAAACACGCCATCCAGGGAATCGGCGCCGGATTCATTCCCGAAGTGTTGAATCTGGCGGTGATCGACGAAGTGATCCAGGTCTGCGACGAGGACGCGATGGAAACCGCCCGGCAACTGGCCCGGCTCGAGGGCTTCATGTGCGGAATAAGTTGCGGGGCGGCCGTTTGGGCGGCGCTGCAACTCGCCCGACGAAAGGAAAACGCCGGCAAGCTGATAGTCGTCATCCTGCCCGACCTCGGCGAGCGATACCTCTCGACGAAGTTGTTCTCGGAATAGATGAGGGGAGAGGGACGAGGGACGAGAGAAGGGTGAGGAGAGATTGTGTGTCCTCTCCCCTCCTCTCTTCTCCCTCGTCCCCCGCCCCTCGTCCCCCGTCCCTCCCTCATCGTTCCCAAGAAACGCCAAAACGGCCCGGTCGACGTTCGACCGGGCCGCTTGTAATTGTGATAAAGGAGCTTGCTTAAACTCGGATCGGGGGTGAGTCCAAGCGGTACTCGATTATTCGCTCATTTGCAGGTGGCCGGCTCGCAAGTCTTCACTTCCTCGCAGGCCTCGACCGCACTGCAGGTCTTCGGACGGCAGGTCCGGGCCCGACGGCTACGCTTCGGCTTGCAGGTCTTCGGGCAGCA
>JAHIKV010000051.1 GCA_018897395.1 Planctomycetota bacterium
GCCGCCGAGCACGCGGCATCCGCACGCCAAGCCAGCGCCGCCAAATCGCAAGTCGAAGAAGAAACGCGGCGGACAGCCCGGCCACACGAAACACGAGCGGCCGCTGATTCCAACCGACCAGTGCGACGACGTGGAACCGCTGCGGCATCAAGTGTGGGAATTGCCCGAAATCAAGCCGCTGGTGACCGAATACCAGCGACATCGGCTGCGTTGCCCGCGTTGCGGCGAGACGACCTGCGCCGATCTGCCGGCGACCGTGCCTCGCGGGCAATCGGGGCCGCGGCTGATCGCCTTCGCCGCATTGTTGATGGCCTACTTTCGTCAGAGCAAGCGGCGAACGGCGTTGTTCCTCGACGCGCTTTTGAATCAGCCCTGCTGCCCGTCGCCGGCGGTGAAGATGCAGACGCCGGCCACCGCCGCCCTCCGTCCGGCATACGAGGAGTTGGCGGCGGAACTGCCGAATCAAGGGCGCGGCAAGGGCGCTTTTTCGCCACTGGAGCGACTATCGCAAGGGCGCGATCAGTTGGGCCGCGTTGCAACGTCGGATTGCTCCGGTGCGTCGAGAAGTCGAACGGCTGTTGCATCGCGGCGCGACCAGCGGCAACCGTCAAACGCAGGGCATGTGCCGGGAGTTGTACGACCATCGCGGGTGGCTTTGGACGTTCGCGCGATGTCGGAAAGTGGAGCCGACGAACAATGCGAGCGAGCGGGCGTTGCGTCACGCGGTGATTCGGCGTAAGCTCTCGTTTGGGGTACAGAGTGCGGGCGGCAGTCGATTTGTTGAAACGATGCTGACGGTGATTGAAACGTGTCGTCAACAAGGCTGCAATCTCCTTTCATTCGTTGTATCCGCCGTTCGCGTCTATCTCGCCGGCCACCCCTCGCCATCATTGCTCCCCAGGGCGTGAACGGTTACACCAATGGCACCCACTTATTCGCAACAGATACTAATTCGTAATCGTTCACGAGTCGGCTGGAGGCCGAAAAGCATTTTTTTCTGCGACCAGCGATAAGCTGAAAACTGAGTAACATTTCAGCGGAATGAAGCAATCAAGCGAAAAAATGTCATCCTGAGCGCAGCGAAGGATCTCGTGCAATCTTGCCGAGATGCTTCGCTGCGCTCAGCATGACAGGGGAGTTGCTCCACTCCGCTGAAATGTTACAAAACTGATTACTGAATACTGAAAACCGCCGGCCGCCGACCATGAAACTCGCATATAGCTCCAACGCGTACATGAACTTTCCGGTCGAGGAGACCATCGCGCGAATCGCCGCGTTGGGCTACCGAGGACTGGAATTGCTGGCCGACGTGCCGCACGCATGGCCGGCCGGGCTGCTCGAACGACAAAAACTCGCGATCCGCGAATGTCTCGCGGAAAACCGGCTGGAAATCGCCAACGTCAACGCCTTCATGATGAACGCGGTGGCCGATCCTCGCCAGCCGTACTGGCACCCGTCGTGGATCGAGCCAAGCCCGCACTATCGGGCGATCCGCCGCGAACATACCCTTCGCGCCCTGCGATTGGCCAAGGAGCTTGCCGCCCCGTCGATCCAGACCGAGCCGGGCGGACCGCTCGAACCGGGCCAGTCCCGGCAAGCGGCCGCCGACGTTTTCTACGAAGAGATAATGCCCTGCGTGGAATTGGCCGAGCAGTTGGAGATTTTCTTGCTGATCGAGCCGGAGCCGGGCCTGATGATCGAGACCTTCGAGCAATACCTGGAGTTCGCCGGCCGGATCGGTTCGCCCTGGGTTGGGCTGAACTTCGACGTCGGCCACGCGTTTTGCATGGGCCAGGAGCCGTCGGAGTGGATCGCCCGGATGGCACCGCACACGAAGCACTATCACATCGAGGACATCGCCGCCACGCGCCGCCACGAACATCTTGTGCCCGGCCGGGGGGCGATTGACTTCCCGGCCGTATTGCGGGAAATTATCCGTAGCGGATATCGGGGTTGGGTCACGGTCGAACTGTATCCGTGCATCGACGACGCGGACGGCGCGGGCGGGGAGGCAAAGCGGTTCTTGGAAGCAATACTGGCAAATGTAGAATGATGAATGATGAATCAAATAACGATAATGAAAGCCGCTTGCGGCTTCGCACGATCGATGTGATCAGCGGCTATTTCGACCTGACGCGGCTGCCCAACGTTTTCACCGCCGTGGCCGACGTGACGATGGGGTTCCTGATCGCCAGGCCGGTCGGCGAGGCGTGGATTCCCAGCGCGCGGGACCTCGGCGCGTGGGCGATGCTGGCCGCCGCTTCAGGGCTGCTTTACGCCGCCGGCGTGGTGCTGAACGACCTGTTCGACATCGAGCACGACCGCCAATCGCGGCCCAAGCGGCCGTTGCCCTCGGGACGCGTTTCCACCGACGCGGCGCGGCGGTTGGGATGGGGCCTGTTGTGGGCGGGAGTGGCGTTGGGCGCGGGCAGCGGGTTGTTCGTCGGCCATCTGCGTCCGGGCGTGGTCGCCGCGCTGCTGGCCACCGCCATTTTGCTCTACAACGGTTGGCTGAAACGAACCCCGCTCGGTCCGCCGGCGATGGGCCTCTGCCGGATGCTGAACGTGATGCTCGGCATCAACGCCGCCGACGTTCCGCTGGAGGCGGGATTCTGGCTGGTCGCCGGCGCGATCGGAGTCTACGTTGCCGGCGTCACGTGGTTCGCCCGACGCGAATCGCAACGCAGCAACCCGCTGCAACTGGCGCTGGCCACGACGGTAATGGCGTCGGGCATTGCGATGCTGGCCTGGTTCCCGCATTTGTCCGATCGTGTCTTGCCCATGTTGCGGGAGGAAACGCAGCAATGGTACTTGCTTGTTGGAGTGTTGGGGCTGCTGATCGTATGGCGTTGTCTCCGCGCAGTGATCGATCCGACTTCGGTCAAGGTGCGAATGGCGGTTACTCAATGCGTAATGTCGATCATCATGCTCGACGCCGTGGCGTGTTACGCCGTCCACGGCGTGTATTGGGCAAGTTTGATCCTGCTGCTGTTCATCCCGGCGATGTTGCTCGGACGATGGATCGAGGTGACGTAGGGATTGGGAATTAGGGATTAGGGATTAGGGATTGGATTTTGCACAACAACAGGGCCCGCTGATTCTTGATTTCTAATCCCTAACCCCTAATCCCCAATCCCTAATCCCTCCCATGTTCCTCGGCTACAACACAAACGGTCTGGCCCATCACGACCTGTTCGACGCGGTCGAACTGCTCGCGGAGATCGGCTTTTTGGGTGTGGCGATCACGATCGACCATGGCGCGCTCTCCCCGCCGTGTGCCACTGCTGGCTTGTCCAGCAGTGCCTTCCGGAGTTCGCCGGCACTGCTGGACAAGCCAGCAGTGGCACACTCACAGATTGAGCGGCTGAGGGAGTTGTTGGAGAAGTATCAGATGCGGTCGGTCGTCGAGACCGGCGCCCGGTTCCTGCTCGATCCGCGTGTGAAGCACGAGCCGACGCTGCTGTCCGAAGCCCGACGGCGGCGGATCGACTTCTACAAATACGCCATCGACCGCGCCGCCGAACTGGGTAGCGATTGTGTTTCGCTCTGGTCGGGCGTGCTGCGCGAGCCGATCTCCCGCGAACAGGCAATGGACCGGCTCGTCGCAGGGCTGCGGGAGGTGCTCGACTACGCCGCAGCACATAAGGTCATCGTCGCCTTCGAGCCGGAGCCGGGCATGTTGATCGACACCACCCGGGCGTTCGAGGAATTGCTCGAACGGATCGACTCGCCGAACCTGCGGCTGACGCTCGACGTCGGCCATCTGCACTGCCAGGGCGAAACGCCCATCCCGGATGTAATCCGCCGCTGGGCGCCGCGGCTGGCCAACGTCCACGTCGAGGACATGCGGCGGGGGCGGCACGAACATCTGATGTTCGGCGAAGGGGAGATCGACTTCCCGCCCATCTTGCGGACGCTGGAAGAAGTCGGTTACACTGGGGGCGTGTACGTGGAGCTTAGCCGTCACAGCCACGAAGGCCCGACGGCGGCATTGCGGGCGTTCGAGTTTCTCCAAACAAGGAATGACGAATGTCGGAATCAAAACGTCGAAGGAATGACGAAATTCAACGAGTAATAATATCCGGGCCTTGACAAACAGGCCACCAACCGAGAACATAAAATGTGTAAGCAGGTTGTTCATGATGGCACTTCCACCATGTACTGCAAGAGGGGTTGCGATGGCTACGAATGCTGCTTCCCTGTTTGATCTAAGTCCTTCGGAGAAGCTCCAGTTAGTGGAGGATCTCTGGGATGACCTGGCGGCCACCCCGTCCGCGGTTCCCGTCCACGATTGGCAGAAGGAGGAACTCGCGCGGCGAAAAGCCAACCTGCAAAACAATCCAGCTTCAGGGCTTTCTTGGGACGACGTCAAACGAAGGGTTCGCAGCCGATATGGCCGCTAGACTTGTTGTTGCGCCAGAAGCCGCACGCGACATCGACGAGGCTTATGATTGGTACGAGTGTCGTCGAGCCGGGTTGGGCGAAGATTTTCTCGGTTCCGTTGATGTGTGCATCCAGGCGATATGTCGCGAGCCTGAGATGCATGCCAAGGTCCACGAGGATTATCGTCGGGGATTGGTGCGGCGGTTTCCTTACGCAGCCTTCTACGAGTATGCCCGCGATACGGTGACGATCTACTGCATCTTCCACACCGCACGGGATCCGCGAAAGTGGCGGGAGCGGCTTCCGTAAGTGGCCAGGTATTCTGATTTCGACATTCGACATTTTCCCACTTTCTGTCATGCCCAAACCAGTCATTCTTTTATCCGTTCCCGCTTTGCGTGAAAAAGACGTGGCCGCGATGCCTAAGCTGCGGGAACTGATGGCCGGCGGCGGGATCGCCGAACTTACGCCCGGCTTCCCCTGCGTCACCTGTCCGGTGCAGGCCAACATGACCACCGGCAAGGGGCCGGCCGAGCACGGCGTGGTGGCCAACGGGTTTTACCACCGCGACAAGCGTCGGGTGGAAATGTGGACCGCGCCGAACGATTTTCTCGAACAGCCGCAGATTTGGAACCTGTTGGCGCATCACGGCCGGGGGCCGAGCTGCGCCGTCTGGTTCCCGCTGCACGGCAAGGGCTGCGAGGCGGATTACGTCTGCACGCCCGCCCCGATCCACAATCCAGACGGTTCCGAGTCGCTCTGGTGTTACAGCCGGCCGACGGAGCTTTACGGCGAGCTGCGCGACGCGCTGGGCCATTTCCCGTTGAAAAACTATTGGGGACCGCTGGCCGGTGCTCCTTCGAGCGAGTGGATCGTAGATTCGGCGCTTTTCGCCGCGCGGCGGTGGCAGCCCGACTTTTTCTACATCTACTTGCAGCACCTCGACTACGTCGCCCAGCGGAGCGGTCCGAACGGTCCCGCCGCCGAGCAGGCGGTGGCCGAGTTCGACGGGCTTGTTCAGCGGCTCGCCGAGGGGATGCAAGACGCCTACCGCGAACAACCGCTCTGGATCGTGGCCGGGGAATACGCCATCACGCCGGTCGAACACGTCGGCTATCCGAACCGCGTACTCCGCGATGCCGGCCTGCTGGCCGTGCGCGAAGAAGACGACGGCGAACACCTCGACTTCGAGAAGAGCAGGGCCTTCGCGATGGTCGATCACCAGTTCTCCCACGTCTTCGTCGCCGACGGCGACGAGCGGTTGGCCGAGCGGGTGGCCGAACTATTCCGCAACCAACCGGGTATCGCCGAAGCACTGGTCGGCACGCAGCGCGGCCGTTACGGTCTGGAACATCCCCGCAGCGGCGAGGTGATCCTGATCTCCACGCCGCAAAGTTGGCAGGCGTACTACTGGTGGCTCTCCGACGCCCGGGCGCCGAAGTTCGCCCGCACGGTCGATATTCACCGCAAGCCGGGCTACGATCCGGTGGAGTTGTGTTTTGACACAGCCACAAAGAGCATCCCCTTGGACGCGACGCTCATCAAGGGATCGCACGGCGCTCCGGCCGTCGATCCCTCGCAGCGGAGCGTGCTGCTGGCCTCCGATCCGACGTTGTTCCCCGGCCCCGGCGTGACCGACACCGGCGTGTTCGACATCGTACTGAAACATTTCGGGCTGCAATAGCCCATACCCACCTTCCCACCCGGCGTACGATAAAGGAGCTTAACATGAATCATGCCTGCCGCGTCACGCTATTTGTCGTCATCGTGCTGTTCCCCGCCGTCGGTGTTTCCATGGCGGCCAAAGTGGAGCCGCCGGAGGAAAAGCAAATCGAGCGATGGACGAGGCTGCTGCCCGAGTCGCCCCGCGGCGTCGGCCCGACGATCGAAGACCGCCGAGCGTGGCGAGTCTGGGCCGAGAACGAATCGGGCAAGGAGATCGTAAAGCGGGCCGAACGATTGTTGACCGAACCGATGCCCGAGTTGTCCGACGAGTTGTATCTCGACTATTCTCGCACCGGCAATCGCGATCGCTATCAACGGGTGCTCTGGCAACGTCGAAGCCGACTGACCACACTTGTCATGGCCGAGTGCATCGAGGATCGAGGGCGATTTCTGCCCGCGATCGAAACTTCCATCAGAGGCATCTGCGGCGATAAGACGTGGGTCCTTCCCGCCCACGACCGCGGCTTGGCGAACTTCAAGGGAACGGTCGCCGAGATTGACTTGTCGGTTGCCGATTTTTCGTGGAACCTGGCCACCGCCCGGTATTGGCTGAGCGAAAAGCTCACGCCCGAAGTGCGGAAACTCATCCGCGACGAATTGGAGCGGCGTACCTTCACGCCGTTTACCAAGATGGTCACAACCGGCAAGCCGCAGTGGTGGTTAACCACCACGAACAACTGGAACGCGGTCTGCCTGGCCGGGGTGACCGGCTCGGCATTGGCCATCATCGAATCCCGCCCGCGCCGGGCGTTTTTCGCCGCCGCGGCGGAGAAGTATATCCAGAACTTCCTGAGCGGCTTCACGCCCGACGGTTATTGCAGCGAGGGGCTGGGCTACTGGAATTATGGTTTCGGGCATTACGTGATGTTGGCCGAGACGCTCCGGCAGGCCAGCGGCGGCGAAGTGGACCTGTTGGAAGGGGCAAACGTTCGCCGAATTGCGCTGTTCGGCCGGCGAATGGAAATCCTGCCGGGAGTCTATCCCGCGTTTGCCGATTGCTCCCCCACCAGCCGCCCGGATCCACCGCTGATGGCGCTGCTCGGCCGCCGATATGGATGGGGGCTGAAGAACGTGGAAGCGCAGGGGCGGGCGGGATGGCCCTCTTCATATCTGCACGTCGTGGTGTTGTTCAGTTTCCCCAATGAGGCGGCCGCGACACCGGCAGAGAAAACACCTGCGAACCAAACACCCCCGCGCGACTGGTTCCCCGACGCCGGCGTGCTGATCTGCCGCCCCGTGCCGGCAGCGCAACACGCCCTGGGGGCGGCGCTGAAGGGGGGGCACAACGCCGAGCATCACAACCACAACGACGTCGGCTCGTTCGTCGTCGCTCTGGGACGCGCCACGCCGCTGCTGGACCCCGGCCACGAAATCTACACCGCCCGCACCTTCAACAAACACCGCTATGAAAGCAAAGTGCTCAACTCCTTCGGTCATCCCGTGCCGCGGGTGGCGGGGCAGTTGCAGAGCGGAGGCCGCCAGGCCGCCGCTCGGGTGCTGAATACCGACTTCACCGACAAGGCCGATACCCTCGTGCTCGACTTGACCTCGGCCTACAAGGTGAAGGAGTTGAATAAACTGGAGCGGACGTTCGTGTTTTCTCGCGAGGGCGCGGGCAAGCTGACGGTCACCGATAGCGTCGAGTTCGACAGCCCGCAATCATTCGGCACGGCATGGATCACTTTCGATAATTGGAAACAACTCGCCCCGAATCGATTGCAGGTGGGCAAAAAACCGGACGACGTCATCGTGGAAATAGACGCACGTGGCGCCGAGTTCCGCGTGGTCCCCGAAAAAATCGAGGAGCAGCTTCCCGGCGGCCGCGTGCCCACGCGGCTGGGGATCGAGTTGACCGAGCCGGTGGTCCGGGCCACGGTTTCCACGACAGTCACGCCGGCGCCTTAACCGACTCTCGTTCCCACGCAGCGGAGCGTACTGCTGGCCTCCGATCCGACGTTGTTCCCCGGCCCCGGCGTGGCCGACACCGGCGTGTTCGACATCGTGTTGCGGCACTTCGGTCTGCAATAATCTTTCCGGCGCCGTCGCAAGCCATTTAGCCCGCCGTGAATACACGGCGGGGTGGGAAAGCAGTGAAGCGTGGAAACGGCTTTCCCCCCGGTGTATTCACCGGGGGCTAAATAATGCTTACTGTGACGGGGTGAAGTCGAAGCGGCGGCACTGGCCCATGAACGTCAGCGGATTCTCGTAGACGATCCGGCGGATCAGCGATTCTTCGTGGCCGCGGCGACGCATGGCCGCCATCAGCGCAGTAATCGCCAGCGGGTCGGACGGTCCCCAA
>JAHIKV010000052.1 GCA_018897395.1 Planctomycetota bacterium
AACCTTGTCTCCCTCTCGGTCTCGGTTCATCAATCCTCTTGGAGGTAATACCACTAACCGGAGAGCCGGATGCGGGAAATCCGCACGTCCGGTTCGGAGGGAGGGGAGGCCGAACTCAATCGGCCTTCCCTACCCCTATCTTTGGAGATGCAAGCACTATGTCGAACACTTCCACGGCAACGCGGGAACTCACCTTGAAGGTTAGCGAATCGACCGGCAAAGACGTCGGCCGGGGGCTGGCCCGCATCGATCCGGCCGACATACATCAACTGGGGGCGGAGATCGGCGATCTGGTTGAAGTCGTGGGGCACAAGACCACGGTATGCAAGCTGCTGCCCGCTTTCAAGGAACACCGAGGCAAGGGCCGCATCCAGATCGACGGCATCATCCGCGAAAACGCCGGGGCCGCGATCGGAGAATCGACCGTCGTTCGCCGCATTACCGCGCCGCCGGCCAAGGAAGTGCTCCTCGATCCTCTCGGCTACACGCCCTCGAATCGAGACCTGGAGTACATCGGCAGCTTGCTGGACGGCCTGCCGACGGTGGCCGGCGACCGCATCAGGGCCACCTTGTTCGGCAATCGTTATGCCGACTTCCGGGTTAAGAGCACGTCGCCGCAGGGGCCGGTGCTGATAGCGACCGAGACGCTGCTGAAGATCGGCGGCGCCCGCAAAGGGGGAGCGGCGCCGCCGGCAACGGCCGCCGCGCCCGCTATCTCCTACGAAGACATCGGCGGACTGCGGCGGCAACTCGACCGAGTGCGCGAGATCGTCGAGTTGCCCCTAAGATACCCGGAATTGTTCGAGCGATTGGGCATCGAAGCGCCCAAGGGCGTGCTGCTGCTGGGGCCTCCCGGTTGCGGAAAGACTCTGATTGCCCGAGCAGTGGCCCACGAAACCGAAGCCAACTTCTTCGCCGTCAACGGCCCGGAAATCATTCATAAGTTCTACGGCGAAAGCGAAGCCCACCTGCGGAAGATTTTTGACGAGGCGACCAAAAAGGCGCCGAGCATCATCTTTCTCGACGAAATCGACGCCATTGCCCCGCACCGCGATCGGGCGGTCGGCGACGTGGAAAAGCGCGTGGTGGCGCAACTACTCGGCCTGATGGACGGACTCTCCCAGCGCCAGCACGTTGTCGTGCTGGCGGCCACCAACCTGCCCAATATGTTGGACCCCGCCCTGCGCCGGCCGGGCCGGTTCGACCGTGAAATATCCATCCCCATCCCCGACCAGCACGGCCGCAAGGAGATTTTAGAAATACACAGCCGGGGGATGCCGCGAGCAGAGAACGTGCGGCTCGCCCGGCTGGCGGCCATCACGCACGGCTTCGTCGGCGCCGACCTGGAGGCCCTTTGCCGCGAGGCGGGTATGATCGCCTTGCGCCGGCTGCTGCCGCAAGTCGATTTCTCGCAGCGCCATATTCCCTACGAACTGCTGGCGCAACTGGAAGTCACGATGGAAGACTTCCAAGAGGCCCTCAGGGAGGTGGAGCCGTCGGCCATCCGCGAGGTCTTCGTCGAAGTACCCAACGTCGGTTGGGACGACGTCGGCGGGTTGGAGGAAGTCAAGCAGCGGTTGCGCGAGGTCGTCGAGTGGCCGATAAAGTACGCTGAGTTGTTCCACTCCTTCCACCTCAATCCACCCAAGGGATTGCTGCTTTCCGGGCCGCCGGGGTGCGGCAAAACGCTGATCGCCAAGGCACTGGCTTCGGAGACGGAGGTGAACTTCATCGCCATCAAGGGGCCGGAGTTGATGTCGATGTACGTGGGCGAGTCGGAGCGGGGCGTGCGCGAGGTCTTTCACAAAGCCCGGCAGGCCGCCCCCTGCATCGTTTTCTTCGATGAGATCGACGCTCTGGCTTCGACCCGGGCCGGCGGCGGACACCAAGACGCCGGCGTCGGCGGCCGCGTGCTCAGCCAACTTCTCACGGAGTTGGACGGCATCGAGGAACTCAAGGGAGTTCTGGTGTTGGCGGCGACCAATCGCCGCGATCTGTTGGATCCGGCGTTGTTGCGCCCCGGCAGATTCGATCTCCAGATCGAGCTTCCGCTGCCCGACCAAGCGGTCCGGGAGAAGATATTTCAAGTCCATCTGCGCGATCGCCCGCTGGCCTCTGACGTCACGGCCCGTTGGCTGGCCGAGCAGACGGAAGGCTTCAGTGGGGCGGAGATCGAAGGGGTGTGCCATCGGGCAATGATGGCGACCTTGACACAGCGGATCGAGGCTTCGCCGGAACGGCCCGATGTCACCGGCGTTGAAGTCCAAAGAAAACACTTGCAGGCGGCGATTGACGAGATTTCGCCGCACACGGCGCGAGTTGAACATGAGTGATTTGCATTATTGCCAATACGCCTTTGCCCGGCCCGAGTGCCGAGTGAAAGAGATCGGCCGTGGAGTCGATCCGCACTACAATGTGGAACTGGTCCGCGAGGGGCCTATCGCCGCGGTAATCAGCCGCGTCAGCTTGGACCGGTTTTCACCCGCTCGATTGCAAGGCAAAACGGCCGAGGATATCCAATGGCTGGGCGAAGTCGCGGCCCGATACAACGAGATCATCTGTCAGGCGGCAAGCGGCTCCGCAGTGTTGCCGTTGCGGCTCGGCACGCTGTTTCGCTCGCTGGATTCGTTGCGGGCAACACTGGTGCGTTGTCGATCGACCGTCGCGGAGTTTCTGCAACAACTCGGCGATCGTCAGGAGTGGGGAGTCAAGCTCTATCTGGCGAAGCTGCGAATGGAAGCCATGCCGGGACACAAGGGACTGCCGCCGCCGCATTATCTTAATCAACCGCAAACGGGCACGGCCTACTTGACCAGGAAAAAGGCCCAACTGGACGGCCGTCGGGAACTGCGCGCCGCCGCGTATCGGTCGATTCAGACCGTGGAGCAACGTTTGACGGGCATTGCCGAGCACTGTTGCCGCATCCGCAACCTGTCGGGCGAGTTGACCGGCCGAAGCGAGGAAATGGTCTTCAACGCGGCGTATCTGCTCTCTTCTTCGGGCAAGGACGAGTGGCTGAATGCCCTCGACGACATTTCTCGGGACATACACGACAAGGGCTTGCTGTTGGAGGTAAGCGGTCCTTGGCCGCCGTACCATTTCTGTCCCAAACTGGAATTATAAACGGAGTTTGCCGTGCCGCTGTATCCGCTGGGCATCAGCCGCAGTCGAGATGTGCCGTGCGTACCCAAACAGGCCGCCGGCTCGGTCGACATGCGTTGGAGCCTTGCGGGAGAGTTGGCATGTGCACTGATCGACGCGCCGCACGGGGCCATTCAGCCGATGCTTCACGCCGCTGCTCTGGAGGCGATTCATCGTCGCATCTGCGTGCTGCCGGTGCAATTCGGCATGGCATTGCGCGACGAGGCCGAAATTCATTCCGTGCTGGAAAAACGCAGCCGCGAATTGCTCGAAAACCTCGACCGGCTCGATCGAACTTGCGAAATGGCGCTGCGGATTGCACGGACCAATCCGCCAAAGACTCGAACCGCCGCCGCAGCCAAGCCGCAATCTCCCCTGGACTACATCGAAGAGCGCCGCTCGCACTATCGACGGTTAGACGGAGGTGAGGAGCGAGAACGGTCGATTGTGAGGCAATTCGTCGAGCGGCTGCACGGTTGCTACCGGCAGTGGCGGAAGCTGCAATCTTCCCCGTCGCACCCGATCCGGATGGCATTTCTCGTCGAACAAGACCGCGCGACCGCTTTTCGGAGCCGTCTGGAGAAGACTTGCGAAACGTACCGGGAAGGGCGGTGCGTAATTTTAGGACCGTGGCCGCCGTACAGTTTTGTGTAGAGAGTCTCCGAGGGTTTCCACTCGAATATCGGTTGACCGCAGTTCATCCATACTGTGCAGAGCGCCCAGGAAAAGCAGCCCCACCCCGCCCTCTTTAAGAGTAGCCGCGATCCGCTTGGCGATAAACGAATCACGCTCTTTGAGCACGCGATCCGTCTGTTTTTCCTGTTCCGCGCGTGTTGAGCTTTCCGCCTCTTTTTGTGCAAGGCGATGCTTTTGAATCTCGTACTCTTCCATGAGTAGTTGAGAATCTTCCGTACCCATTAGAACGGCGCCGCGATCGAGCAATCGGAGTATCAACTGGTGGTTGCTACTGCCCGCCCGGGCAAGTTCACGGACGATTTTTTCCTCGAATCCGCAGATTGGCAGCCCATCCTGATAGATTCTCGTCTTTCGGGCGTCGAGGCGCAAGGCGTCGAGGTTTGCTTCGATGTCGGTCCACAATGCTTTGACGACCTGCTCGCGTTGGTTCCAACTCGTCTCGCCGAAGATTTTTCCGTAGTGCGCCTGCACGAGTTCGGATAGCGAACCCAGATCGGCGGAGTTATGGATGATCGGAATGTGAATGAGTCGTCGCATCGTCGTTGGGAACATGGACCGAGTAATGCTCCAGCAAACGGATACATTCTCCACTATATCATACACTCGGAGTCGTATTCGTTAGTCTTTACGTCATCTCGGCATCATCACATCCGTCAGGCTGTGCCGGGATGCGGAGTTTTGCCGAATTTGCGGGCGCC
>JAHIKV010000009.1 GCA_018897395.1 Planctomycetota bacterium
CCGCACACCACAGCCCTTCACCGTCAATCCTCATGCCCACCTTTTGCGGCCATGCTCATTCTCTCTCTTCAACCCGTCTCCACGCCGAAGATGTCCTTTCCCATTGAGTGCCAATACGTTACATTCAACAGTGCCATTCGTTCCTGACACCGTTTTTCCGTGCCTCAGTTGATTAGCAGGTAATCGCTGACTTCGAGGCGGAACTGCACCTGCTGCTTGCCGTCGATGGTCTTGACCTCCAGTTCGCCGCGGTCCTGCTCGTGCAGGTGGCCCTTGAAGAAGCCGGCCCCACGGAGGCTGCGGACCTTCTCGACCTTGAGGGTCGGCTCAAAACGCAGCGTCAGTTCGGGGATTGGCTCGGGGTTCCAGTTAATGAGCGTGACGACGGTGCCTTGCGGGCCAGTCATGTACTGCGTCTCGACCAGGGGGTTGGAGGCCACGGCCGGCCGGGCCGCGCCTGCCAGGCGCGCCGGGACGGCCAGAAACTCCCGGATCGGCTCGGGAAACGCCGTGGGCAACACGTCGGACGATGCGGTCGCCGCTGGCCCGAGATATGTTAAGCCCGCCAGCGCGCCGACGAAGACTGCCCTCCCCTTGCCGAAACCGTTCATCACCGCGCCGGTTGTGCCGTCGGACTGGTACTTGCCCAGCACAGTCGCCCCGGCAACCGGCTCCACAGTCTGCCGGTAGAACAGCACCGGCAGCGCCAAGTCGGCGGCGATCAAGTCAGACTTGGCCAGGTGGAGCGTGTCCAACGGCTTGGCAGCCTTGAGGTCCCTTCTCGGGCGGATACCGCGTTGCTCGCGCTTCAGCTTGTGGTCCTTGATGCCGTACATCTCGTATAGGCTCGCCAGCGGCTGGTGGTATTCGTCGAGCAGGCCCGCGCCGCCGGTGGCATAGACGACCCCGCCGTCGCGCACCCACTGCTTGAGCGGCTTGGCCGCCGCGGCCAGCATTTCTGAGCCGACGACGTAGAGCGCCTTGTAGCCCTTGAGCCTGCCCTCGGCCACGTCCTCGTCGGTGATCAGGTCTACCGGGTACTGCGCGTGCCGTAGCGCGAGCCAGAGCGACTTACGCTCGTCGTTGTTCACGTTGAACTTGGCGCCGTAGAGGTGGCCGGCGCCGCCGAGATCCTCGGTGTCCCAGGTGTCCGAGGCGCGAGAGAGGAGGATCGCCACGTCGGCGCGAGCGGGCATGGCGGGGTGGAGGCGGTGCTCGGTCGCGCCCGCATCGCGGATCACGTCGTGGATAGCCGGGAACATGTTGGCGCTGAGCACCAGATCCACGTAGTCCCAGGTAATCAGCGTCTGGTCTTCGATGATGAAGTGGTTGAATATCTTGACGCCGTGCGCTGTCGCCAGGGCGCTCATGCGGCGGAAGTTGTCGGGTGAATTGCCGTGAAAGGGCATAACGTAGAACTGCATCGGCGCGCCGTGATAGGTGCCCGCCAGCCGCAGGCTGTCAAGGAGAAAGCCGTAACCCTGCGGCGAGACCTCCGGCAGTTGCCACCACCAGTCCTCCGTCCAACTCATCGTCATGGCATTGGCTCTGAACGGGTCTACCCACTGTCGCACGTCCGGCCAGACGTTCATGTGCGGCGAATAGTTCGCGCCGGAGAGCACGCGCTGGTGCGGGTGCTCCTTCTCGGCTTTGCGGGTTTGGGCGGCTAGCTCGTCGTACCAGAGTTGGTAGCGGAATATCGCCGACTCGTAGAATTGCTTGGGCTTGCTCGGTAGCGGCGGGAGCACGTGGACTAGGCTCCAGCGTTCTTCCGCCGGCATCCCCTTGGCCTTTGGCGCCTGGTCGTCGGCAATGAGATCGAGCGGGTCGAACTTGCGGGACTTGAGCGCCTCGCGGAAACGCTTGTCCTGTTCCTCCGCGGGCATGGCCACGTTCAGCCCGATCTCATCGCCCAAGCTGGACACAAACGTGTCGGCGGTGTAGCCGTTGTAGCCCAGCCCCTTCTTAACCTCGGGCCGCCCACCGGCGACGAAGACGAACTTCTCGGGCGTCCGGCCGACTTTGGGCAGGTTCTGAATCGACTCGAGCTGCCAGCGGAGCGCCTCCTCGAGAGTATACACCCGACCGGCGAGGTCGGGTCTGGTCGGGACCAGCAGCCCCACCGTCGGCAGCAGCCCCCCCTCGCCGTTCCACGCACCAGAGCCGATGCGCCAGGGGTGCTCGCGCTTGCCCTTGGCCGTGACCTCGGGCTTGTGGATCTCCAGCCGGCGGAGTACCCCCGTGCCTCGGCCGGTGGCGATCTCGGCCAGCACGTGGATCCCGTCGACCTGCGGCGCGGTCATGATCCCGCACAAGACCGGCGACAGGTAAGTGTCCGGGCTGCGCTCGCCGCGGAGGTTCATGTACTGGCCGATATCGACCCACGGCGAACTCTGGTTCGGCGGAATCCACAGTTCGGGCTTGACTGTTGCGTCGGGGTTCTCACCGTTGGTCCCGACGTAAATCTCCTTGCCGTTCCAGCCGAACCATTTGTCGTGGTTAGGCACGACGTTGACGCGGATGAGGACTTTCGACTGGTCGCTCCGCAGATTGGTGATGCGGAGGAACATCTTGTCCTTGCCCAGGAGTTGCTGGGCATGCGCAGGGACAGCCAGCGCCAAGAGCGCGAGGAGGGTGAAAGTTTTCTGCATGTTCAGACTCCGAGGTGTAGGGTCAAACCTGTATTTCCCATTTGGTAGTCATTCACGGGCCTCAGAAACATTCTGGGAAGTTGTCCCGGACGGTACAAACTACAAACGCTATTGTCTCTAACCGCATTCTCGTTGTCAATACGACCCCAATTGTGCTATGGCGTTACTTGGGCGCATACAAGAACGGCCGCGACTGCAAACCCTCGGCGGCCTGCCCTGGCGCCAGACTCGTGTCGACCCGCAACGCAATCACGTTCGGCTGGCCAGGGCGAAGAATATCCGTCACCTCGACCTCCATAGCGGCCGGCCGTTCGTACGCCTCCTGGTATGGCCGGTGGCCGAGATACTTGCCGTTGACCCAGCACCACGCCTCGGTTACCACTACCGGCACGTAAAGCATCACCTTCTTTCCCCGCACGTCGGCCGGGACGTCTACCTTGATCCGGTACCAGATCGGGCCGACGTAGGGATACCCCCGTGCGTCGTCGAATCCCTGCCGGTAGAACGGCCGCGTGGTGCTGATCGGAGCCCAATCCGGCCCCTCAAAATCTGCCCCGTACCAGCCGGCGGTGATGCCCTCGTCGTGCGGATCGGTGCGGAACGAAGCGCGGTCGGGCGCCAGGGCCACCAGGTCGCCCGTCTTGCCCGCCATCTTGTCGGCCAGCGACTGGTAGTAACTCTTGCGCCGGGTGATACCCCAATAATACACGCCGGACTCAAGGCCCTTCTCATCCGGTTGGATGAAGGACGGATCGATGGTGTGCAGTTGTTTGCGGATGGCGAGCATTTGTTCGGCCTGCTGGGCGGCGGCGGCGAAATTGCCGGCGGCGTCGGCGGCCGACATCGCCATGTACGCCGTCAGGTGATCGTAGATCAACCGGTCGGCGCGGACGTGGACCTTGGTCCGCTCCGTGTCCGCCAGTTGCTCGGCCTTGGCCAGACAAGCCTGCAACTGCTGGAGCAGTTCCGGCGTGTAGACCTCGGGAAGGACGCGGTCCTCATGACCATGCATGGGCGTTTTGGTGACGCACTCGTCCAGGGCAAAGTAAAACGCTTTCATAGGCGCCGCGGCGGCGCCGTACCACTTGGTGAAGAAGTCCTCCAGGATGGCGTCCACGTCGGCATCCGCGTTCCACTCCAACTGGGCGCGGAGGTATCGGCTGGCGATGCCCGCCTCGGCCCAGACGTTGCGGGTTTCGTCGTGGAAGCCCATCACGCCCCACTTCTTCATCAGCGGGAAATCCCGCCGCAGTTTGGTGAACTCCGGCATCGCCGTCAACCCCGAGGTCAACATGTTGTAGCCATAGCCGTAGATCCAGACGTTTTTGCACTGTTTGCACCATTGTTCGAGCATCTCGCCATGGCGCTGCTTCTGCCAGCAGTGCGGATCGTCGTAGGCGTGCATCGTGCAACTCCAGATCGCGGCGAACATGATGATCAAGTGGTCGTCCAACGGCACGCCCACCGGCGGCAGGGTGCGGTTGGCGTAGCCGTTGGTGGCGATGTATGCCTGCGGAAACTCCTTGCGCACTTCCGCGGTCACGTTGTTGACGAACGCGATCCATTCTTCGGTGGTGCTCGCGTCGCCGGGAACGCCGGGCCGGCCTGCCAAGTTGGTGAAGCCCCGGTTCAGCTTGATCGTCTCCGGGTTGAAGTCGCGGGGCATGCCGTCGTCGGGAGCGAAGCCGTAGGAGTTTGCCTTGGAATCCTTGCGCAGGGAAGCCTTGATGATGTCGGCGGCGATCTTGACGGCCTCGGGATTGGTGAGGTTCGGCAGGTACGGGTTGCGGCTGCCGTTTTCGTTCAGGGCAAATAGCTCAGGCTTCTCCTTGAGCATCGCCACGGGGGCAACCACGTTGCGGACCGAGCTGTCGCCGGGAATGGCAAACATGGCGTCGGAATTCATCTTGTTTTGGAGCTTCCACCGGGCTTCCAGCTTGGCTAGTTCAGGCGGAGTGTGCAGCCACCAGTTGCGCATCACGAAGTCCGGTTTCTGGGCGATCTGCTGCTCGGGCACAGCAATTGTCTTCTGCTGCGGCACGATTTCGCCGAACTCGCCCGGCATGAACCAGCGCACGCCCAGGCTGCGGAGAAAATCGTAGACCGCGTACTCGGTGCCGTGATAAGGGCCCTCGCTGTTGCCGGCCAGAACCAGCCGAGGCCCCTTGCAGACAATCACGAAGCCCTCCTCGCGTCGAGCAGGCGTTAGGCCCGAGGGCACCGCCACGCCCGCGGAGTCCGTGAGCTTGCTGCGGCCCACCAGAACCAGCGGCCCGGCGGGATTGTCGGCGTCGGTGACGATGGGCAGCTTGGCGCCGGAGATCTTTTGCAGGTACGTCTGCAATTCCTCGGCCGCCGTTTTTACCTTAGCCGCCGCCTGCACGTCAAGATCCTTGGCGACCACAATCGTGGCCTTGGGCTGGCCGTCTTGCACGATCACCAACTCCGCGGCCTCTGCCCAAGCCACCGCCAGCACAACCCCCAGACTGCAAACCAATCCGCGAACAAACCGTTGTCGTGCCGAGCATCGCATGACGTGTTCTCCCTTATTGTTGGCAATGGTTTTCAAAACGAAATCCGCAATCCATGCCACGACCAGCGGTCGCAGCTTGACCATATGCGCACAGTGCGCACATATACCACGCAAGTAGCCGTTCACGGGCCTCAGAAACATTCTGGGAAGTTGTCCCGGACGGTAGGACGGTACAAACTACAAACACGATTGTCTCTAAACGCATTCTCGTTGTCAAGTCTGACTCCCTGAAAGAGGTTGTGAATTTTTCGACGACCGGCGCACGCTCCGTTTCGACTCCGACGGAGACGCTCGCTGGATCGACTTCGACATCACGCTCAAAGCGACCGACGGCGAGGTCTCTTTCGGCGACACCAAGGAAGGGACGTTCGGCGTCCGGGTGGCCGAGACGATC
>JAHIKV010000053.1 GCA_018897395.1 Planctomycetota bacterium
AACCTGTTGCAGGTAAAAGCCCTGCAACACTAATTTCCGTTCGCTAATGGCAAACCGCCGTGCGACGGAAAATTGCACTGACCATTGATTTCTCCAGTGGAAAGATACACAAGCTGGGCATTTTCTCAGAAAGTGCAGTATCATAAACTCAGGTGGCAAATCATCTAGTGGTCTGTCCAAGTTGAAATTACGGGTGCCACGGTTGGCTTGTCCAACCGTGTTTCCGGCACTGCTGGACAAGCCAGCAGTGGCACCCTACGTGTAAAGTCGAGATGGACAGACCACTAGCTTCGGATTCAATCCGGCAGAACGGTGATTTTCAGCGGGTTGGCGGCCGCGCCGTCGCCCCGGACCACGATCACCTCGGCTTCCGCCAGTCTGGCCGGCATGAGTTTCGGCATTGTGAAGCGGACGCCCAAGTCGTACCAGCCAAGAATCTCAGCGTCGATTTCCTCTCCGCCGACGACCAGCAGGATCCGCCCGGGTTGAGGCCCAAACCCCTCGCCCGCCAGGAGGACTTCGCCGCCTGATTTCGCGGCGATAGGCTCCAACTCGAAGGCCGCCGGATCGATCGGCAAGACGTCGGCCGGGGCCAGGCTCGCGCCGTTGTTGGCCTTCGTGGTCTCCGCAATCTCTTCGGCGGCATCGACCAGCACGTGCAGCACGGTAAACGGGGTCGGGTTGCCTTTGGCGTCGCGTCCCATCGCATAGACCTCGATCGGAAGCCGGATGTCGACGCTTTGCACTTCGCCCGCTTCGATGGCCGTGACCCGCACGCCGGCCTGCGGCAAATTGACTGCTAGTTGCTCCTCGTTGCCGGCCAATAGCATCACGTCGAAGGGGCGCGCGATCGGCCGGTTGCCGTTGTTGCGGAACCAGACGCGGTATCGCGGCCCAAGTTTTTCATCGGGGTGTCCGGGATCGACGAACCGCACGGCCGCCAGTTGCAGATCGGAGCGAGGATCGGAAATCATCACTGGCGGCAGATCGACCCACGTGCCGCAAGCCACCGCCGGCAGCGGAGTCCAGACCGGCGTTTCCCAATAGACCCACGCCGGGGCCAGCGCGTAAACCACCGGCCGACAGTAGATCGGCCGCGGGTCCCAATACGGATCGCAAACGTATCCCCACGACCACCGTACCCACGGACTCCACTTCGGATACCAGTGAACGCCGACGAACAGCGACGGCCCCCAATACCCGTGCTTGAAGCAGTATTGGTTGTACTTCGGGCTGACCAGGCCGCGGTGGAAGTTCGGTCGAGGACCGTGATTGTAGAACCCCATCCGGCGCGCCACGTCGCCGTGGCGGACCATGCGGTACTGTTCCGCAAGTTTGAGCGATCGGGCCGTCTTGCCCGCGGTCAGACGATCCAACTCGCCTTTTTTCAGCCGGTTGTGATGTTGGGCCTTTGCCATATTGTGGGCGTTGTTGGGGACCGCACGCGAATTTGCGTGTTTTTGCGAATTCAGCCGCTTGTGAACGTCCTTGATCTCCGAGCGGTTGTGATCGCCGTTCCGGGGCGCCGCTTTGCCGGCACGACTTCTCGGGACCGGTTTCTTGCCGCTGTCCGAACCGCCGCCATGTTTCCCTTCGCCGCGAAAATCGGCGTCGTGGTTTTTTTTCGGTCCCTTATCGAACCGTGTATCCTTGCGCCGCTCCGGGGTTGCTTGGTGCCGCGGCTTATGCTGTTGATTCGTCGAGTCCTTCCCGACGTTATTGCGAAATGTTCGGAAATTTTCTCTCTTGGTTGTTCGATCAGGCTCGGATGATCCGCCCTTTGCGGGACCTTCGAGACGTTGTCGGGCGTCCGACATTCTCGACTGCTCGCGGGAGGGAGCCGGAGCCTTTTGTCGATCGGCTGTGTTCGAACGATTTCCAGCCTCCCGCGAATAGCTTTCCTGGCGGTTCGGCCGGCTTCTTGTCGATCTGACGGACGATCTCTCCTGAGTCGGGGCCGACTGCCGTTGACGTGTTGCGGATTGAGCGTGGGACGACCTGCTCCGGTCGGCTTGTGCCCGAGAGTTGCCGGCGCGTGAGGAGGCGCCGGCGTTGCGGTCTCTCGCCGAATGGTTTCCGGCGTCTGCGTTTCGCCGGGCGGCCAATGCCGGTCCCGCGACGATCATCCACGTGCCCATCGCTACAATGAGCAACTTGCCGAACGTATTTTTCCGAATATTCCTCATGGCTTTCTCCTTTCGCGCATTATAAGTAGTTTCTGTTGCGGAAAAGCCTGCGTAGGGTGGGTCAAGCGAAGCGCAGCCCCACCAACAGCGGAAAAATCATGGTGGGGCTGCGCTTCGCTTGACCCACCCTACTTTCCTCCTTTCGCGCATTACAAGTATCGAGAACAAGATTTTTTAGATGCGATCTCCGTGCCAATCGATGGAATCCTCGCCCGAGCGGGCCGGAGCGTTCCGTCCCGAAGTACGCTTACACGACGAATATCCCTGAAATCCTGGGGATTTCGCCATAACGGTGGTTTCCGAAGCCGCTGTTTGTGGCTGGTTTTTCAGGCAACCGGAAAGCGACGCCGAGTAGTCATTGCGACTACCGGCGAATCACAATGACGACACCAGAAGGCTTGGAGCGTGTTTTGGAATAGTGCTTTTAGTCCGCAGTTCTCAGTGTGCCGTGGAAAGGCTTGAGTTTCCAGCGGGTGAGAAACCCGCCCGGCAAGGGTCGCTCCAGCCGGAAGCAGTCGGAGCGGCGGGGGAGGTAACGAACCTGTCGAAGCCTTCGATGGTAGGGGTCGCATAAGG
>JAHIKV010000054.1 GCA_018897395.1 Planctomycetota bacterium
AGCGGGCCGTTGTTCAACGATGAGAGGATGAGCTTGTTGTCGCCCCAGATCAGCTTGTTCGTCCAGCCCTTGAGCTGCCGGCCGCGCTCGTCCAGACTGAACAGCAGCGTCTGGTCTTTGTTCTTCCGCTTGGAGTCCACTGGCTCTTCGGCCCGCGGCTCGTCCACCTGCTCGATGACCTGGAACGGCAGGACGATATTGCAGACCTCGCTCGACTTGCCGTTCCAGACCAGTTCCACCTCCCGCTTGTCCTCGAACAGCAGAAAGCGATACTTCTCCGGCAACGGCCTGTCCGCCTCGATAAAACGGACAATCTCCTGTTGCTCCGCTTCGGTGAGTCGCGGCATGGGCACCCTCTTCTTCTCGGTGTACTGCCCGGAGCCTAATCGGGTGGGCCTACTCGCTCATTCTAGCCTGAGGTTGGACGGGCACAACACCCCCCCTCGTCGGCCAAGGCAATTCCAAGTACAGCAGGCCGGGTCGTGACCCGGCATGTTCGGGCAACGATTGCGCATGACCGCCGGGTTGCAACCCGGCTACGCTAGTCCTCCCCGTCGTGTGTTCACGGCGGGCTAAATGGCTGGGCGTTTTTTTTGCTTCGGGCGTCCGGGGGCTTTCTTGGTCGTCGGATAGTTCGGATTGTCGGCCTTCCCGGTCAATTCGTAGAGGAAGCGGCTGCAATGCGTGGGCCGGGCCTTGCCCCATTTCCGCCGGTTCAGCGCCAAGGTCAGCGTCAACCGGCGTTGGGCGCGGGTCACGCCTACGTAGCACAAACGCCGCTCCTCGTCGACCGCCGCGCCGTCGTTTGCCGGAAAAGGGGACAGGTCCAATTTGCCGGAACGGCCCTTCGGGTGCTGCGCACAAATTGGACCTGTCCCCTTTTCCGGCTTCAGGGACCGATGGTGCGGCAACGTGCCCTCTTCCATGCCGACCATGTACACTTCCCGAAACTCCAATCCCTTGGCCGCGTGGAGGGTCATCAGCGCCACGGCGTTCCGCTGCAACTTCGATTCCTTGTCCCGGTCGGCTTCGTTGCCGGTCAGCGCCGCCTCCTGCAGAAAAGCGACCAACGCCGATAAAGGGGACAGGTCCAATTTGCCGGAACGGCCCTTCGGGTGCTGCGCACAAATTGGACCAGTCCCCTTTTCCAGGTCCAATTTGCCGGAACGGCCCTCCGGGTGCTGCGCACAAATTGGACCTGTCCCCTTTTCCGAATCCAATTTGCCGGAACGGCCCTCCGGGTGCTGCGCACAAATTGGACCTGTCCCCTTTTCCGACGCGGCCACCGCGTTGACCAACTCTTCGACCGACGCCCAGCGGGCATCCCGATCGTTCACGTTCGGGTACAATCGGACTAGTTCTTTCTTGTAAGAGATTTCCGTCAGTAACGTCTTGACCACTTCCGCTAGGCCGACGTTCCGTCGGCCGCTAAACTCAGAATTATCGCCGCGTGAAGTCGATTGTATCCACCGTCGAAAGCGTTCGATCATCGAGTGGAAGCGTTCGACCGCCTGTTTGGCGGCGTCCGAGAGTCCGCTCGGTTTGCCCGCTCGGGGCAGAATCCGCCACAGCGGCTTGCCTTGCTGGATCGCCTCTTCCATCAGCCGTTTTACGGTGGTCTGGCCGATTCCGCGAGGCGGCGTGTTGATGATCCGCAACAGCGACGACTCGTCGGCCGGATTGGCCAGCACTTTCAGATAGGCCAACACGTCGCGGACTTCCTTGCGGTCGTAGAAGGACATCCCGCCCATGAGGATATAAGGGATTTTTGCCCGGCGAAGTTCCATCTCGAAGGCCCGCGGCTGCTCGTTGGTCCGGCAGAGGACGGCAAAATCCTTCGGTTTGCGATTCTTTTCGGCAATCCGAAGGGCGATTTCTCCGACGACGGTTCGAGCCTCCTCGATCTCGTCCTCGAGTTGCAGGATTCGAGGCGGTTCGCCGCGGCACGTCGCCCGCAGAACCTTCGCGTACCGGAGTTTATTGAAGGCGATCAGGCGGTTCGCCCAGGCGAGAATTTCGCGCGTCGAGCGGTAGTTCACCTCGAGCCGGACGACCTTAGCCTCGGGCCAGTCGTTCTTGAATCGCAAGATATGCGCCACTTCGGCGCCCCGCCAGCCGTAGATCGACTGGTCGTCGTCGCCGACGACGCACAGATTTCGGTGCCCGGCCGCCAAGGCCTTGACGATCCGATACTGACTGGCGTTGGTGTCCTGATACTCGTCTACCAGCAGGTGGTCGAACCGTCCGGCCTCTGCGCGGCGAGCGTCCGTATACTTCGCAAAAAGCTCCTCGGTGCAAAGCAGCAGGTCGTCGAAGTCCAACGCGCCGGCGGCCTTCAGCGCGTTTTGATAGCGACGGTATGCGACCGAGGCCAGATGCTCCTTGTCGGTTTGCGCCGATGCGGCCGCCTGCTCCGGCCGGACCGAAGCCGATTTCCACCGGCCGATGAAATAGAGCAAGTCGCCGGGGCGAAGCATTCCTTCAGCCACCTTGATCTCGCGCAAAGCGGCTCGGGCCACGCCCTCCTGGTCGCCCCGATCGTAGATGGCGAAGTTTTCCGGATAACCCAACCGTCGGATGTTGCGGCGGAGAATGCGGACGCAGAGCGAGTGGAAGGTCGAGATTTCCGGCCGCTGCTTGAGTCTCTTTCCCAACAAGGCGGCCGCCCGCTCTTGCATCTCGTCGGCGGCTTTGTTGGTAAAGGTGACGGCCAGTATCCGTGCGGGCCGGACGCGGTTGCGGATCAGCTCGGCGATGCGGTATGTCACCACGCGGGTCTTTCCCGTGCCCGCGCCGGCCAAAACCAACATCGGCCCGGAGAGCGTGTGGACGGCATCATACTGGGCGGGGTTCAAGTCCATTTGTTTGGGTGTTTCTCGCCGTTGATTGTCACCGGAGGAGATGAATCGTGGCGCGACAGTTGACGGTCAGGCTCCAAAAACATAATCCAAATCACCGATGGTAAGCCGAGGGCTTCGTTGCGGGAAGGGGTCGCGAGCTTGCAATCCATGGGGGCCTGATACATACTAAGTGTTTGCCGGCAAGAGCGTTATTGCCGGCGTAACTTTCCTGTGCCACCCCCCATGAAGCGTGGTGCCGCAATGAAATTCCGAAAACTTTCACTTGAACTCCTCTTCGTGACGGCCGTCCTGGCGCTGGGGTTGTGTTCCGGTCAAACCCTCGGTCGGCAGACCGTTTTGGCGCAGGATCAGGCCATTATCGAAGCGCCGAAGGACCTTGCCGGATACAAGGCCATGGAAACGCGGGTCAAGGAGGTGGTGGCCAAGGTCTTGCCGGCGGTGGTGGGCATCCGGGTCGGCGGCGCCTCGGGCAGCGGCGTTATCGTCAGCGAGGACGGGATCGTTATGACCGCCGGACACGTCGTCGGCAAACCCGGTCAAGACGTCACCTTCATCTTTCACGACGGTAAAACCGCCAAGGGAAAAACGCTCGGCATGTCGATGCCGACCGACGTCGGGCTAATGAAGATCACCGACCCCGGCAAGTGGCCGGTCGCGCCGCAAGGAGATTCCGACACCGTGAAGCCGGGCGCGTGGTGCGTGGCCTTCGGCCATCCGCTGGGGTATCGGCCTGGACGGCCGCCGGTGGTCCGCGTCGGCCGCGTGCTGGAGATAACCGACCGCGTCATACGCACCGACTGCCCGTTGGTCGGCGGCGATTCCGGCGGGCCGCTGTTTGATCTGGACGGAAAGATTGTCGGCATCAACAGCCGCATTGCCGGGCCGGCCGACGTGAATCTACACGCCCCGATCAATCTCTTCCGCGAGTGCTGGGACCGGCTGATGAAAGGTGAATCCTGGAATACCGACCTGCCGAGCCGCGACGACGCGGACGTGAAAACACCCTTCCGCGAGGTTGTCCGGGCCGCGAATCAATGCGTGGTGCGCGTGAAGTGCGACGGCAAGGACGCGGCGCTGGGAACGATCGTCGGCCCCGACGGTTGGGTGTTGACCAAGGCCAGCGAGTTGAAGGGCAAGGTCGTCTGCCGGCTTGCCGACGGCCGCGATCTGGAGGCCCGCATCGTCGGCATCCACCCCCCGCTCGACCTGGCGATGTTGAAAATCGACGCGGTTGATCTGCCGATAATCCCTTGGAAGACCGGCAAGGTGGACGTGGGGCAATGGCTGATCTCGGCGGGGATGGGCGACGATCCGTTGGCCGTGGGGGTGATTAGCGTTCCCCGCCTCGCGATCCCGCCCGTCGGCGGAGTGATCGGCGTCCAACTCGGCGACAAGGACGGAGCGGCCTACGTCATGAAAGTCGTCCCCAAAAGTCCGGCGGAGAAGGCCGGCCTGAAACCGGACGACATTATCACTCACGTCAATGGAAAAGCCGCCGCCAACAGCGACGAGGTCAGAAGTCTGGTGCGACAACACCGGCCAGGCGCAACTGTCACGCTGACCGTCAAACGCGACGGAGAGACACTGAATATCCCCGTAAAACTTGGAAAACTCTCTTCGCCGGCGCTGAAAAAACAACAAATGATGAATAGCTTGGGCGTTGGAGTCAGCAAGCGGTCCGACAATTTTCCCGCCGTCTTGCAACACGACACCGTGATAAATCCCGTCGATTGCGGCGGCCCTGTGATCGACCTTAGCGGAAGAGTGGTCGGAGTGAACATTGCGCACGCCGGCCGGACGGAGACGTACTGTCTCCCGACCGACGTGTTGATCGCGCCGATGTATGAATTGATGTCCGGTCGGCTCTCGCCCGCTTTGCTCAAGGCGGCACAAAAAGCCGCCGAGGAAAAATCCGCTGCCGAGAAGAAGGCCGCCGAGGAAAAGAAGGCGGCCGAGGAAAAAGCCGCCGCCGAGAAGAAGGCGGCCGAGGAAAAAGCCGCTGCCGAGAAGAAGGCGGCCGAGGAAAAGAAGGCGGCCGAGGAAAAAGCCGCCGCCGAGAAGAAGGCGGCCGAGGAAAAAGCCGCAGCCGAGAAGAAGGCCGCCGAGGAAAAGAAGGCCGCCGAGGAAAAAGCCGCCGCCGAGAAGAAGGCCGCCGAGGAAAAAGCCGCCGCCGAGGAAAAAAAGGCGGCCGAGGAAAAAGCCGCAGCCGAGAAGAAGGCCGCCGAGGAAAAAGCCGCCGCCGAGGAAAAAAAGGCGGCCGAGGAAAAAGCCGCAGCCGAGAAGAAGGCCGCCGAGGAAAAGAAGGCCGAGGATAAACCTGCCCCAAAACAGGAGCCGGAAGAAAAGAAATCCAACGGCAGTAGTAGTCCGTCACCAGACCGTCAGGGCGGCATACTTGTGCAATCCGTTTCGGCGAAATGAATTGCACGACGGACGGCAAGGATGAGCTTATGGTCTTTGGCGTTCGTCTACGGGTCCACAGTCCGTCGCACCCCAGAGGTAATGGAGAAGACCAATGCACGGTTGCCGAATAAACAGGCGTAATTTCTTGAAGCGGACGGCAACAGTCGCGGCCGCGCCCTGCGTCATCACTTCGGCCGCGCTGGGCAATGCCGACACGCCGCCCGCCAGCGAGCGGGTCGCACTGGGACACATCGGCGTCGGCAATCAAGGCGGTAATCTGTTCCGCGCCTTCCAGCGGTGCAAGGGGACGCAAAGCGTCGCCGTCGCCGACGCCTACCGGGACCGCCGCGAAGCCTACGCACGATTGATCAAAGGCGCCGCATACGGCGACTTCCGGGAGCTGCTGGCCCGCGACGACATCGACGCGGTTGTCGTTGCCACGCCGGACCATTGGCACGTGCCGATCGCCATTGCCGCGGCCCGGGCGAAAAAAGACGCCTACGTGGAAAAGCCCCTGGGTGTGAGCATCGAGCAGGACTTCGCTTGCCTTCAGGCGTTCACTGAGAACGGTCGCATTTTCCAGTACGGTACGCAGCAGCGCAGCTCCAAACGCTGCCGGTTCGGCTGCGAGTTGGTCCGCGGCGGGCGGATCGGGAAGGTGCATGCCATCGAGGTCGTGGCGCCCAACGGCGGCGCGGGCGGTTCGACGCAAGCGGTTCCGGTCCCGCCCAATCTGGACTACGAGATGTGGTGTGGCCCGGCGCCGGTGAAGCCCTACACGGCCGACCGCTGCCATCCGCCGGGAACCTATTTCATTTACGACTACGCCATCGGTTATCTCGGCGGTTGGGGCGCCCATCCGCTGGACATCATGGTGTGGGGCAGCGACGCCGACCTTGCCGGCCCGATCACGGTCGAAGGGACGGGCGTGATCCCGACCGAAGGTCTCTACGATACCGTTTACAACTGGGACATGAAGCTTCAGTTGGGCGACGGCGTTAAGATGACCTTCAAGCCCGGCGGCGATTCCACGAAATTCATCGGCACCGAAGGTTGGGTGCGAATTTGGCGCGGCGGCATCGACGCCGAACCTAAGTCGCTGCTCGGCTCGACCATCGGTCCCAACGACGTACACCTGGTCAACAGCCCAAACCACTATCAGAACTTCGTCGATTCGGTCAAGTCGCGCAAGCCGGCGGTCAGTCCGCTGGAGCACGCCGTCCGCAGCGACACGATCAGCCTGCTGTGCGACATTGCCGTCCGCACCAAGCGGCGCATCGTCTGGGATCCCAAGCGGGCGACCATCGTGGGCGACGCCGAGGCGGCCAAGATGATGCACCGCGAAATGCGGCCGCCTTGGACGATATGATAGCTGAGTGGTGGGTTTAGCCGCCGCTTTCGCGCGGCGAGGATTTTCGCCGCGGCAACTTCGCAAAATCCTCGGATGTCCGCTATGATGAAACCGCGACGGCCGTTGCTTTTGATGTGTTGTCTAATCGGTTCCGTGGCCCATGCCGGCGCGGCCGACGCTAAGGCAAACGAGAAGTCCCGCGTCGCCGCCGTCCGCGCCGGAAAAGTGGTTCAAGGTCTGCATCCCAAGTTCGCGGCCGCGGTCCGTCGGATCGACGAATTGGGAGGTAAAATCGAGTTCGACGCCGACGGCAACCTCATCAGAGTCGATCTGGCCGGCGATCGGGTCTCCGCCGCCGACGCCGACCTGCCGCACTTGCACGCCTTGCCGCATCTCAAGGAACTTAAACTCTCGGGCGGGGGGATAACCGAAGAGGGCATCCGGCACTTGAGCTCGATCGTCGGCCTGACGGAACTTTCTCTGCTGGACGTTCAACTCGACGACGCCGGCCTGGAGAGGCTCGCCGGGCTGCCAAACCTCGTTTCGCTGAGCATCCGGCGAAGCCCGCGGTTGACCGACAAGGGGCTGGAATACCTCAAGCGGATGGCGAAGCTCACGAAGCTGGGCCTGCTCGAAGTCGGCGTCACGGATCGCGGACTGGAGCAGATTGCCGGAATTACGCGGTTAAAGTTGCTCGATCTCCGCGGCTGCGCCCAGGTGGGCAACCCCGGCCTGAAACGCCTCGCGCCGCTAAAGGACCTGAAAACCTTGCGGTTGGGCGGCTATCAGATCGACGACGACAGCTTGGCCATCGTCGAGAGATTCGGCTCTTTGACCGACCTGACCATTGACGAAGCCGCCGTCACCGACGCTGGCCTGGCACACCTTGCCGGTCTGCCGCTTGAGGAGGTCGGCCTTTCCCGGTGCTATCGCGTCACCGACGAGGGATTCCGGCGCCTCGGCGGCCTCGTTGCTCTCCGACGGCTTACGCTGCGGGGCATCCCGTTGACGGGCGCCGGACTTGCGCACCTGCCCGACACCAGTACGCTCCACGTGTTGCGGCTCAACGAGACGGGCGTGGACGACGACGCCTTACAACACCTTCGCCGATTGAAAAAGCTCACCCGTCTCGAGCTGCGGCAAACGCTTGTCACCGACGCCGCGATCGATCACCTCAAGAGGCTCGGCTCCCTGCGGTTCCTCGATGTTCGTGAAACCAGGATTTCCGAAGCCGGGGCAAAGCGACTCGTCGAGACCCTGCCGAAGTGCAATGTCATGCATTAGGTCGTGTTGACGTTCCCTATAGCGTGGAATCCTCGTGTCTGGTATCAATTCGCCGTTTCCTTTTCTGGCCGGTGCGGCAGGAAACAGCCAGGCCCGGATATAGTCGGTCACGGCTCGCAGTCGAGTGTCGTCAACCGGTTCTTCGTTGTAGACCGCGCTCATATCGTTGCTTGCTTCGGCGTGGCCCATGATGGCCCGCACGGCATCTTTGTCCCGGCTCTTCTCTCCGATGGTTTGGAACGTGTGCCGCAAGGCGTAGAAGCCAAGCCCCCGCCGATGAATCTTTAGCGTCTTTAGCACCTTGGTTGCTTCCTTTGACACTGGGCTATCGACAAGTGACTTCGCTTCCCAGGTGGCCCCATACTTCGTAATGAAGACTCTGGTAATGTGGGCCGGGGCTTTCGGCACTGGGCGTTTGTCCAGTGCCGCCCGCAATGCCGCCGCCGTTTCGGGCCACAATGGGCAACGCCGATGAATCCCGGTTTTCGGGCGTCCGAAATCCATCCAACCGTTTTCCAGATCAAGGGCTTTCATGGGGAGCATTGCACAGTCGTTGTTCCCCAACCCGCAATTGATCCCCAAGTAGACCATTGCCCGCAGTTGGACGCCCGCCTTTTCGATGATGCTTCGCAACTCATTCGCTTGGAACATCCGCCGACCTTTCTGTTGCCGATGCCTGCGGAGTGTTGCTCGGCTTGGTTTTTTGAACCCCTGCCCATATCGAATTGGCCGGTCGATCAAAGTTGCGTCAAAGGCATACTTGAAAAGTCCTCGAATGCGAGTAATGTCATTGACGAGAGCAACCGGGCCGTGCGTTTCCGCCAGCTTTGCCCGCAGCTTCTCAAAATCGACGGGGCGTAGACTGGTCACGATCCGGGCTGCCCCCAATACGTCAAGCACACGGGCACAAGCCCGCCGGTAATCGTCCAAGGTTCGCGGCGTCAGTTCCCCGCTGTCAACCAGCCGTTTCTTGCTGGTCAAGAAGTGGTTTGCCAAATGCCGGATGGTCAACCCCTCTCCGTTGGATAGTTCCCGACCGGCTAGTAAATCGTCTTTCTGTTGCAACCACTTCGCAAGTGCGGCGTCGGGATTGGCCCACGGGCCGAAGTAATGCACCTTGTTTCTAACCCGCTTTGCCCATTGTCCTGCGGCATGAGCATACATGGGATAGTTAGGGTGCGGCTTGACCGGCTTGTCTGACTTTGCCTTAGATGGTATCTTTGTGCGAGTGACTTTTTGCCCCTGGTAGCGGGCTAGTGCGGCGTCGGGATCGGCCCATGTGCCAAAGTAGCGTGTTTTGCCGCCGATCTTCTTCGCCCATTGGCCGCTGGCATGGGGAAACAACGGAAAGTCGGGCGTAGGTTTTGTTGGCTTGTTCATGGCGTAGAACTCGGGTGCAGGATTGGGTGTAGAAGCGTAGTGAAAAGCGTATGCTTACCACACCACACTAAAGTATACCATGAAACCAGCGTAAGTCAAGCAATGTAAGTCATTGAGAGCCAGCAACTTACAAACCACGTTATAGTAAGCACCCCTAGCTCAATTGGATAGAGCATCGGTCTACGGAACCGAAGGTTACAGGTTCGAGCCCTGTGGGGTGTACATTGCAAGCCCTTGTCGCTCAAGGGCTTGTGTTGTTTCTTGACCATTTCAACTGCGGTCGGGTATCTCGTCGTGCAATCGGAAAGGAGAAACCAAGTCGGCTTTCCGATTAAACTCTGATTTTTCCACCGAGGCAGACAACCTTTGACAGACCGACGAAGCGATTATTCTCGCCTCTTGCATACCACTGCGGCGTCAGACAAAATAGCAAATAGGTAAGGGGTTCGGAAATTAGAACGGAAAAAAACGGGTATTTAGCCCCGGGTGAATACACCCGGGGCACGGCGTGTTGATTGCCGCCACTTCTCCCCGCCGTGTATTCACGGCGGGCTAAATACGGCGGGCTAAATGTTGAGAACTGGTCTCCGTCTTGAAAAAGCCAACCATCCATCGACGCTCTTTTCTCGCCGCCACCTCCGGGGCAGCGGTCGGTGCGGCAGTCGGCGGGCTGGCCGCCTGCGGACAGGTTGCCGGCAGAGAGAAAATCGCGTGGAAGCGGGACGCTGCCGGAAAGCTGTTCGTCCGGTGCGAAGTGGACGGAAGCCCACTGGTTCCGCAAGCGTCCCCGCGTTTGCTCGACGCCTTCTGCGCGCCGGGCAAGGACGAATCGGGCCGGCGGCTGACGTTGGAAGCAAAAAATCCGGCGGGGCAAATCGGGCCGATCCGCGCCGAATTGACCCATCGTTTGCTCGATTCCGGCGGCGGAAACGGCGCGGACCTGCTCGAGGCGACTCTGAGGCTGACCAATACGTCCGACCGAAGCCAGGAAGTATGCTCCGGGTTCGTCGGCAATGCCCAACCGGGCGGCAACCCGGCCGAGCAACGGGCGTATCTCCCGCTGGCCGCTTCCGGGCTATTATCGCATGGGTCGCTGAAGTCGTTGGGGTTCAACCAGAAAAAGGACCCGGATCAGGCGTTAGGCAATCGGTCGTTTCTGGCCCACTACCTCGAACCGCTGGCGAGCGATCCGGCCGTCCGCCACGGTCGTGCCCTGCTACTGACGCCGGTCGTCGACGTTTATTGTCCGCACAAGCCCTGGCGTATCGCGTTGTTTACTCCCAGCGGGATTGCCCAGCGGTTCGCGGCCTCGGTTGCCAAAGCCGGGCCGCGCGACTGGTCGGTGCGCCGATACCAGACCATCGGACCGGGGCAATCGGTCGAGGAGCGGTGCTGTTTGCTGGTCCATCGCGGCGAGGCCGACGTTGCCTGGCGGGCGTTCCACCGCTTCGCCCACGACGAGCCGCATCCGCCCGTCGATTGGTTGCGCGAAGTCCGGGTACACTACTACGATTTTCTCTCGGCAAAGGATCAGAACGGCCGTCGCGGCGGGGGCTATGAGGCCGACTTGCCGCTGTTCCGTGGGTTTCGCGTCGGCCTGGCCACGCAGCACGGCTACTATCCGTGGTGGGGCGAATACATCGATCCCAAGCTGAAGACGTGGCAGGCGATGAGGGCCGACAAACACGGTCCGGCCGAGATGTCGCTGGAGAAGATGAAGGCCCGGATCGCCGCCACGCGCCGCGAAGGGGCCAGGACGGCCGTCTACATGCACCTGAGCGGGCTGAACGAAACCGCCCCCGTCTTCAAGAACCTCCGCGACGCCGTGCTGGTCGATGACTCGGGCCGGCGGGTCGGTTTTCCGTGGCAGGGGCCGGACACGCCCGGGACCAACTGGCACATGTCGATCGCCGCCGCCGAGTGGCGCGAACACCTGTTGCGCCAGGCACGATTGATCATGGAAACGCTCGAACCGGACGCGATCGTGATGGACGAGACGTTTTCCGGCCTCGGTTACGACGAACATCCCGATCGCCGAGGATGTCTTTCGACGCACACGATCCCCTTCTTGAAGGAGTTCCGCAAGTTGATGCGCTCCTTCGGCGAGGACCGAGCGCTACTGACCAGCGACTGCTCACTGGCGGGGTTCGTTCCTTGGGCCGACGGCGAGGCGGGCGACCACGCCTACGCATCGCTCCTGGGCCATCCATTGTATCGCAAGACGCCGGTGCGATATCTGGCCGTCTTGGGCGACAAGCCTTGGGTGCCCGGCGCGTGGAACTTCCGGCGGTTTTGGGACGCTCAGATGGATTTGGCGCGGAAGGTCGGCGCCGGGGTGGGCGTGTCTAACGGCTGGTGCGAGTTCACCGGCCTCGCCCGACTCCCCGCCGAGGCGGCCGAGAAGATCAAAGCCGACGTCGCCACACTGTGAGTTGCCGAGTGTTTTGGAATGAAATAATCCGTATTTAGCCCCGGGTGAATACACCCGGGGCAAGCGGTTTCCTAATGGTCAACCCGGCCCGCCGTGTGTTCACGGCGGGCTAAATGAATGATCTAATCACGCTTTAAGAGATAACGTCAACGAATGACGCGGCCGCCCTCGGCAACGTCGGGAAACATAAGATGAACGGCTATCAGTCAACATCCGGTCAGAGACAATCCCCCCGTCCCTTCCGCCGCGCCGTGTTGCGGGGGCTGGCCGTGCTCACGCCCCCCTTGCTGACCGTGCTGATTATCGTCTGGACGATCAACACCACGAAGAGCTATCTGCTCGAACCGGTCACCGGCTGGGCGCGGGAGGGATTCGTATGGTCTTTGGCCGACGTCCGCGAAGACCTGAAGTTGGATTCCCCGGGTGCGAAGACGGCAACCGTCGATGGCCGGGTATTCCGCCGATTGGACGACGAGAGCTTTATTCCGCAAGAGGTCTATGAACGGGTGCGGAGGAATCCGGGCCAGCCGCCGCCGATAACCGGCGAGGATTACTATCGCCGCTACGTGGACCTGACATTATTGAGGCCGTACTTCGCCGTCCCGTTTCTTCTGGCCCTCTTCATTCTGCTGCTGTACTTTCTGGGGAAGTTCATGGCGGCGGGGATCGGCGGGTTCGTCGCCGGCACGTTCAATCGGGTCGTCTTGCACTTGCCCGGCGTGAGGGCCGTATACTCCGCGGTAAAACAGGTCAGCGACTTCCTCTTCACCCAGCGCGAGATCAAGTTCACGCGGATCGTCGCCGTCGAGTATCCGCGCAAGGATATCTGGTCGGTCGGCTTTTTGACCGGCGAGAGTTTCTCGGCCATTCACGAAGAGGCCGGCGAGCAGGTGGTGACCGTGTTCATCCCCTACTCGCCCATGCCGATCACCGGCTGCACGATCACCGTGCGGAAGAGCGATTGCATAGACCTGGACATCAGCTTCGACCAGGCGTGCCAGTTCATCGTCAGTTGCGGAGTCGTGGCTCCGCCGCGGAAAAACGAGCGGTTGACGGCGGACGTGAAAAATAATGAAGGGGGAAAATAGTTTTCCGCCGCTGGGGTTTTCCGCCGCTGGGGTGGCAGTTAAACTGCCACCCCAACATGCCTGCGAAACCGCAAGCGGCAAATCCCAAATCAACAAATTTCCAATCCCTAATCCCCAATCCCTAATCCCTAGTTTCTCATGCCGCTGCGAATTGGTGCCCGAGCAAGCGCGTTGGCCCAATGGCAGGCCGAGTGGGTCGCCGCGCGATTGCGGCAGCGGGGAACGGAAGTCGAACTAGTGCCGATCGCCACCGCCGGCGATCGGCAGAGCGGAGCGGTCGGCGCTATCGGCCGTCAAGGCGTATTCACCAAGGAGATTCAGCACGCGCTGCTGGAAGGGCGCATCGACCTGGCCGTTCACAGCTTGAAGGACTTGCCGACGGCCGCCATCGAGGGATTGACCCTGGCGGCGGTGCCCGAGCGAGGGCCGCCGGGCGACGTGCTGGTCTCGGCCGACGGGGCGCGGCTCGACGAGTTGCCCCGCGGGGCACGGATCGGCACGGGCAGCCCGCGACGCCGGGCGCAACTGCTCCACTTCCGCGGCGATCTGATAATCAAGGACGTCCGCGGCAACGTCGAAACCCGCCTGCGGAAGTTGCGGCAAGGAGATTTCGACGCATTGGTGTTGGCCGAGGCCGGGCTGCACCGGCTGGGGTTGGCCGAGCAAATCACGCAGAAATTGCCGGTGGACATTATGCTGCCGGCGCCGGGGCAAGGGGCGCTGGGGCTGGAGACTCGCACGGAAGACGCCCCGACCCGCCGGCTAGTGGCTGCGCTGGACCACCCCGACACTCACGCGGCGGTGTCGGCCGAACGGACTATGCTCCTGGCTCTTCAAGGCGGTTGTCTCGCCCCTATCGCCGCGTTGGGGCGCGTCGAGGATGGACTGCTAACGCTTGCCGGCCGGGTGCTAGGCCGCGACGGCGCGCGGATGCTCGAATCCGCCGACAGTGCCTCGCCGGCCGAAGCAGAGGAATTGGGTCGCCGGGTGGCCGAGGCGTTATCGGCCCAAGGCGCTGCCGAGTTGATCCGCGCGGCGCGCGAGTTTGCATAAAGCCGCTTGGCGTTGGTCGCGCATGTTGCTGGGGTGGCAGTTGAACTGCCACCCCAACTGTATCCAGATTTAGAACCCGTACTTTGCCACGAATTCGCAGCGGACCGAATCGCCCGGCAGCCGGTCGGCGTAGAGCGTCTTCCAGGAACTGACTTCCATGCCGATCCAGAACTTGTCGGTCAGATCGTAAGCCAGGTTGCCGAAGTAGCACTGGTTGAAGTTTCTCTGACCGGCGGCGACGTCGTTGTTGTTCGGATCGTCTACGGAGTATCCGACGTGGCTGTGCAGGCTCGGGGTCCAATCGAACCAGACCTCGAACCATCCGCCCGTGCTGCGGATCGGATTGAGAGTAATCGGGTTGATTCCCTGTCCGATGCCGCCGAGGAAGGCGCCGAGGTTTTCGCCGGTGAACCATTCTCCCTGGAATCCGAGCCGTTCGGTAAGCGGGATGCGGAGATCGACGTTGCCCGACCAGGTGCGGCGTTGGTTGTTCGCGCCGAGGACGACGTGATCGAATTGCTCTTCGCCCACGTGGCCTGAGGCGCCGACGGTGATCGGCAGGCAACCTTTACCGCGCTGGCCGATGGTCCAACCGGCGCGTCCCTCGATGATCGGCCAATTGGGCGCCTCGCCGTTGATGACGTTGTTGCCGTCCTCGAACACTTGCTGGTTGGCCGAGAGTTGGGCGGTCAGCAGCGAGACGTCGGAAAACGCCAGGTATCGTTCGCCGCGGACCTGTGCCCGACGGTAGCCGATGTTGCCGGCGTCCCAGGCGACCGAGTACATCAACATTCCTGGCAATAACGGCGAGATCACGTCCCACGTCTGTCCGACCAGGAAGCGGAACTCCTCGTTCTTCATTTCGAGGTAGGCGTGGCGCAACATGACGGTCGGCTTGTTTTCCGTCGAGAGGAGGCTGTTCTGAAAATCGACCTCCACCTTTCCGCCGCTCGGCGCACAGAAGAAGAAGGGAATCCGCGGACCGCTGATGTCGACTCCCAACCGCGTGTTGCGGGCGTCGACGATGAACTCGCCCTCGTTGGACGTGTCGGCCGAATGAACGAACAGCGTGTAGGAGCCGGGCGTGGTCCGCTGGGTCGAGTAGACCATATTGCCCCATAATAGCCCGTAAGGAACGATCTTGAAATCGCCCTTTTTCCAGGCCAGCTTCTTCATCTCGCTGCGCAGCTCTTCCAAGGTGAAGTAATCTCCGCCGTCGGCCTCCGGGGCGACCATCGTGGATGACATGCCGGCGGGCGTTGCGTCGACCGCGGGGAGCCGGACCGGATGCTCGCGCAGCCACTCAACCTCCGCCCGAAGGGTCTGCGTCTCGGCCTCCAACCGGTTCAGCCGGGCGGCAAGATCATCCGAATGCCCAAAATACGGCGGGCTGGGCGCCTGTGCAAAAAGAGTCCCGGAAAGGCAAAACACCAACGCCACGGTCGGCAGGGTTCGGTTCATCATAGTTGTCGCATCCTGTCTTTATGGAAAAAGCCCCATACCCATTCAATACGGTATCGTCCAAACAAGCATTAAACTTGATAATTCAAGCAAGATAGGAGGTCTTGCTGCGGGCGTGACCTATTGTTGATTGTTCACTTAATTCTCGCTTTCAATCAGAAACATCTTGCGCCCATGTCCAGCCGTCGCCAAATTCATCAACACTGGTCATTACTGGGGTTATGGTATCGCCTGGCCGACGCCCTCTGTATTGCCCTCGGATTGATAATCTCACTTCAGCGAGGATTGACGACCACCGCGAATCTTTACGTAACCGTCGCCGCCGTTGCGAGCGTCGTTTTTTACCTGGTGGCCGAAGCAGGCGGCCTGTACCGAAGTTGGCGGGGGGTCTCGGTGCATCGTGAATTGGCCGGCGCGCTGGCCTGTTGGGGATGCACCTTGATGGCGCTGTTGATGTTGGGTTTTCTCACCAAACACACCGCCCAGTTTTCGCGGATTTCGATGGTTACGTGGTTCGTCGTAACTCCGGCGATGATGATCGTCGCGCGGATCGCCACCCGCGGCGTTCAGCGCGCCCTGCGGTCGCTGGGCTACAACATGCGGACGTTCGCCATCGTGGGCGTCAATGAACTCGGGTTCCAGTTGGCGCGGAACATCGAGGCTTCGCCCGAGATGGGCCTCTCGTTGGCGGGCTTCTTCGACGATCGGCCCCAACGGCGGAACCCCGAGATTCCCGCCGAGTTGGGCCGCCGCGTGGGGTCGATCCAGGACCTGGTCGATCAGGCCCGATCGGGGGCTATCGACCGCATCTTCTTCACCTTTCCCATGCGCGCCGAGGATCGCATCCGCGGTGTGCTCGACAAGCTGGGCGACACCACGGCCTCGGTCTATATCGTGCCCGATTTCTTCGTCTTCCAACTGCTCCACTCGCGTTGGACCGACATCCTCGGCCTGCCGGCCGTGAGCGTGTTCGACAGCCCGCTGTACGGCATCGACGGGCTGGCGAAACGACTCAGCGACGTCGTTTTCGGCAGTCTGTTCCTGTTGTTGGCCGCGGCGCCGATGGCGGTCATAGCGGCCGCGATCAAGCTCACCTCGCCGGGGCCGGTCTTTTTCCGCCAGCGGCGCTACGGGCTGGACGGCCGCGAAATCCGCGTCTGGAAGTTCCGCACGATGAAAGTCTGCGAGGACGGGCCGCAGGCGGTGCAGGCCGTCCAAAACGATCCACGCGTCACCCCACTGGGCGCGATCCTGCGCAATACCTCGTTGGACGAACTGCCGCAATTGTTCAACGTGCTGGGCGGCAGCATGTCGTTGGTCGGTCCCCGCCCGCATCCCAACGCGCTGAACGAAGAGTTCCGCGCACGGATCGGGGGCTACATGCTCCGACACAAGGTTAAGCCCGGCATCACCGGCCTGGCCCAAGTCAACGGCGCGCGCGGCGAGACCGAATCGCCCGAGAAGATGAAAAAACGCATCGAATACGACCACTGCTACATCCGCGAGTGGTCGCTGTGGATGGACTTGAAGATATTATTGAAAACCGTGTTTGTGGTGTTGTCCAGGAAGAACGCGTATTAGCAAAAAGGGATTAGGGATTAGGGGATCGGGGTATACCTTGTTCCCACGCTCCGCGTGGGAACACACTGCCCGGACGCTCCGCGTCCGACGCGAAACGTGAAGTATTTAACTTGATTTCGTGGGTCGCGCGAATGGACGCAGAGCGTCCAACAAGTGCGTTCCCACGCGGAGCGTGGGAACGAGCGTTTTCCCGAACCCCGAACCCCCTAATCCCTAATCCCTCTACCATGCCTCCCACCGACAACCTCCAATATCCCGCGTTTTCGCCGCTTGTGCTGCCGCCGACCGTTGCGCCGCCGGCCGCCGCGCCGAAACCGGCGCCGACCGAAACGGTCCGCGTGCTGCACGTAATCAACGGCGATCATTACGCCGGGGCCGAACGGGTGCAAGACCTGCTGGCGAAATGCCTGCCCGAGTTCGGCTACTCCGCCGGATTCGCCTGCTTGAAACTCGACAAGTTTTACGCCATGCGCCAGACGCGCGACGCGCCGCTGTTCGACGTGCCGATGCGAACGAGGCTCGATCTACGGGCGGCAACTAAGGTGGCGAGAATCGTACGCGAGGGGGGCTATCGGATTCTGCACGGACATACGGTCCGATCGGCGCTGGTCGGCAGCGCGGCCTCGGTGCTGACCGGCGTCCCGCTGGTGTATCACGCGCATAGCCCCACCACGAACGATACCACCCGCCGCTGGCGGAACCGGCTCAATGGCGCCGTCGAGCGGATGTGTCTGCGGCGCGTATCGCGTGTGGTCGCCGTCTCTCAAGCGATGGCCGAGCACGTCGCGCGAGAGGGCTTCGACCCGGAGCGGATCGCGGTCGTTCCCAACGGCGTGCCCCGGCTTGCCGCGCTCCCAATTCGCTCGACGCCGCGCGGACGTTGGAAATTGGGCGTAGTGGCGCTGTTTCGGCCGCGGAAGGGGATCGAAGTCCTCATCGAAGCGATGGCCCGGCTCCACCGGGAGGGAATTCCCGTTCGGTTGCGGGCGGTCGGCACGTTCGAGTCGCCCGAGTATGAAGCGGAAATTACCGCCCAACTGCAACGACTCGGGCTGACCGAACACGTCGCATGGACGGGCTTCGCCCGCGACGTGACGGCCGAACTGCGGAAAATGGACTTGCTCCTGCTGCCCAGCCTTTTTGGCGAGGGGCTGCCGATGGTCGTGCTCGAGGCGATGGCGGCGGGCGTACCCGTGGTCGCCACGCGGGTATCCGGCGTCCCCGAGGCGATCCGTCACGGCCGCGACGGAGTGTTGACCGATCCCGGCGATCCCGACGCGCTGGCCCGGGCAATCGCCGCGGTCATCAATGGACAGTATGATTGGCCGGCGATGCGCGCCAGTGCGTTCGAGCGTCAAACCCGGCTGTTTTCCGATCGCGTCATGGCCGAGGGAGTGGCCGCGGTGTATAATGAAGTCCTTAACGAACGGCCCCGGAACAACTCTCCGGAATATTCGCCGTAAAAGAATAGCCGGGGGCTAACAGCCCCCGGAGGGGAATCGTGCAATTCGAGCACATTCCGGGGGCTGTTAGCCCCCGGCTATTGTGAAGTTGATTTTCCGACGATCAATAAACGAACACCTCATGGAAAAATCTCTCGATCGAAAACTCGCCCGAATCGCGGCCGACCCCTCCTGCCGCGACTTCATCCTGGCCGACGCCAAGGACGCGGACATGGCGTACGGGCTCTCCGCGCCGGGCCGCAGCCCCGAGCATTACGCCGCCGAGGCTCACTTTCGAACGCTCGACGAGTATCGCCAACTTATGCGGGAAATCGTCGCCCAGGGGTTGGTCGACGTCATGTTGACCAGTGCCAGCACGAACGAGGTGCTCGCAATCCACAAGCGGTTGTTCGACAACAGCCCCGTTACCTCGGCGGTCCGCGCGAACGACGCGACCGACATCTGGCTCGCCGGCTGCGGCGGGCGATACGCCGAACAGCCGTCGCGCCCCTTCCGCACGGCCACGATCGATCACATCCAATGCGGCAAGGCCCAATGCTCGCCCGACGAACGCCGCTTGGGCGCCGACCTGGGGCTATACTCCGTCACCTTCAACAACGACGTGGAGTTGGACCATCGCACGCTGGAGGCCTACAAGGCGTTTCGCATCGAGGCCGAATCGAAGGGGTTCCGGCATTTCCTCGAAGTGTTCGACCCGAATGCCCCGGCGCATCCGCCGGCCGACGCGGGCCGCTTCGTCACCGATCACATCGTCCGCGCCTTGGCCGGAGTTACCAGCCGGGGGCGGCCGCAGTTTCTGAAGATCGCCTACCACGGCCCGGCGGCGATGGAGGCGCTGGCCCGCTACGACCGCTCGCTGGTGGTGGGCATCCTCGGCGGCTCGGCCGGCACCACCTTCGACGCCTTCCAGATGCTTTGGGAAGCGAAGAAGTACGGCGCCCGTGTCGCGCTCTACGGCCGGAAGATCAACAACGCCGAGCATCAGTTGAGCTTCATCGAACACCTCCGCGCGGTGGCCGACGATCGGATGGAGCCGGCGGAGGCGGTCAAGTCGTATCACGGCGCATTGCAGCGGCTGGGCATCCATCCGCACCGTTCGTTGGCCGACGACCTGCAACGTACCGAAACGGCATCGAGCTACGGCGGCAAGCCCTCTTCCGTCCACAAGCCTCGCCCATCGCAACCCGCCTCGACTCAATCGGCCGAAATGCCCGACTTCAGCAAGATGACCCAGGCCGAGAAGGTCCAGTGGAACCTCGATCGCTGGAAGCGGATCGTGGGGTGACATGAAGGGTG
>JAHIKV010000055.1 GCA_018897395.1 Planctomycetota bacterium
GTAACCTGTTGCAGGTAAAAGCCCTGCAACACTAATTTCCGTTCGCTAATGGCAAACCGCCGTGCGACGGAAAATTGCACTGACCATTGATTTCTCCAGTGGAAAGATACACAAGCTGGGCATTTTCTCAGAAAGTGCAGGTCAAGAGTCTCCCGGCCTGCGAACCATGATTCCATTTGGTTCCGTTGAGTCCAGCCTGCTCGCAACGTTACCGCCTGGGCCGTCTTCCCTCCCTCGCACACGAAACGACCAGAGATAACAGTGACCTGTTCCGAGTTCCCGAACGTCCCTGCAAGCTCGAAGCCATCAGGAGCATCGAACCTGACGCCAGGGGGAAACAGGAAATCACTCGCGGGATTGCCGCGAGAGATTTTCTTCAACGCGCCCGCATCAATCTCGCCTTCGCCACCGCCGATATTGTCAAGAAGCTCCGCTCGCTTTGCAAAGCAAATGACATACTCGTGATAGCGTTTGAATAAACCCTGCTGTTGCGAATGTTGTTTGTTCCAAATTAGAATGGCAAGGAAGTTCTCCTCCCCGAGTACCTCAGCCAACAGCATCTTCATGTGCTGGACTTCACCGTCGTCTACGCTGACAAGAATTACTCCCTCCTTGTCTAGCAGATTCCTTGCAAGTCTCAGCCGCGGATACATCATATTGAGCCAGTCGGTGTGAAAACGACCGGAGGCTTCGGTGTTGCTAGAGTTCCTTCGGCCGTCGGATTCCATCTGGCCCGTGCGCATCAGGTAGTTCTTGATGTTGTCCTGAAAATCGTCGGGGTAAACGAAATCGCCACCCGTGTTGTACGGCGGGTCGATGTAGATGAGCTTCACCTTCCCGGCGTAGCTTTTCTGGAGGAGCTTGAGGACTTCGAGGTTGTCGCCTTCAATCATCAGGTTGTGGGTGGTGTCCCAGTCCACGCTGTCCTCCGGGCAGGGGCGCAGGGTGCCGGTGGAGGGCGTCAGCGCGAGTTGCCGGGCGCGACGCTTCCCGTGCCAGTTCAGCCCGTATTTCTCCTCCCGCTCGTCCACCGCGCCGCCGAGCAACTGCTTTAGCACGTCGAAGTCGATCTTCCCCTCGGTGAAGGCTTCAGGGAACAACGCCTTGAGTTGCTCGATGTTCTCTGCAACGAGGTCGGGGGACCTGGTTTCGGGGTCTTGATCGGTGAGTTTTTTCAAGGGCTGGTGTCCTTCAGTCAAATGGCCATCAAATAAGCCGCGGTGGGACTGGATGGCATAAAGTGTTACATATCAATGAGTTCGGGTATCCGGGAGACAGTCGGGCAGTGCCGGTTGGCCCCCCCAGTCAAATAGCCGTCAAATAAGAATCGCATGGTGTTCATGCCCAATAGGGGAGGTATTTTGCGTATTTCTTTCCCTGGTCCAGATCGTAGGGTTTGACGAGGTTGTCTTCCATAGCCTCGCGGATAATGCGGGAGGCCATGGCGCTGTTTTTCTCGGCGATGCCGAAACGTTCGCGGAGGGTAGAGTTGGTCATGGGGTCGCGCTCGACGTAGCGCAGGCAGGCATGAAGATAGCAGGCTCGTGTACGATCCGCCCGATCCATTTCCCTGAGCGCCTTGTGGGCAAAGAGGACGGCGCGGGTAGAGCCTTCCGCCGTCTCGAAAATGGGGGCGGGTAACTGGTAGAACTCGGTCTGGAAAACCACCTTGTCGATACCGCTGCCGCGCTCCTCGCATATCCCGACGCGGCGCATGAACGAGGCGAGCACCTCGTTGCGCGAGCGTGGTGGCGTGTCGAGAAAACGCTCGGTCTGCACCAAGGGCAGACCGGGATTGGTGATTTCCATGCGGTCGGAAAAGATTTCGATCATTGGACCGCTTCCGGTGACGGAAAAGTCCTGATGGATGAGCGCGTTGGGGATCAGTTCGCGGATGGCAGGCTCGGGATACATGGGCACTTCCTTGCGGATCGCCTGGCCAATGACCTCGTTTCGTGGGAGGAGGGCGTTGACGAACTCAATCAGCCCCTCGAAGCCGGAAGCGTAGCCCTTGCGTCCGACCTGCTCGCGGACGGTTATCAGCCGCCCTTTGCCTTCGTAGACGATGACCCGGACAGCTTTCCGGTTCAAGCCCTTAAACGAATTCAGACTCTTGGCGAAAAGGATGGCCCCGAGGTTCGTGATGTCCCATCCCCCGGCCTGATCGGGCGCGATCATCCGATCTTCCTTCAATCGGGCGAGAATCTTATCGCGGTCGGAAGGCAGGGGCTGGTCCAGCAACTCGAAGTAGCTGGGATAATCGAGCAATGACAGCACAGTGTCGGCGTCCACTCGCTGTGTGGCGGTCAGCTCCTCAAACGGGGTGGCGTCGAAGATGCGCCAGAGTTCTCTCTCGATCTGGGGATGGTCCTTGAGCTTCTTTCGATAAGAACCAACGCGGATGAACTCGATCCCTTGGAACTGCACCGGTCTGCCTAAAGCGCGCGGAATTTCCAGCAACACGACGGGCTTACCCTCGTGCGTCAACTCGTAGAAGCGGAAATGAAGGCGGGGGTTGAGCAGACGAAGTAGCCAGCTTTCGAGGTTTTCGTTGCCCTTTTTGGTCTGGGTGGGCTTGAAAGTGGTGCCAACTACAGCGTGAGTTTTGTTCTGTATGCCCCAGACCAGATAGCCGTTGGCCTTGCCTTGAAGCGCGGCGGTATTGCTGAGAGCGGAAAGATACTCGCCGATTTCTTCGGGGTTGGAGTTGTTCTCCTTAAACTCGACCCAGCCCGTTTCCTCCGGCAGGCTGCGCAGTTCGGAGACGAGTCCATTAAGGTAATCTTGCGTTGACATGGTGTCCACGTAACGGGAGGCATCCTACAGATGAGTGGTTACTTCGTCGAGCTTCGCTTCCAGCCGTTTGATTTCAAGGTTCAGGTCCACCCGGCGATTGATCTGTTTTTCTTTTGCCGCCTTCGCGCGCAAGACGGTCAGGTCTCGCTGGAACTGAGCGTGGGCATCCAGGCCATCGCGGAGCACCGAAGCACGGTCGGCAGAATCCGGCGGGGCAAACTTGCCGGTGATCTGGGCGGCCTCCAGCGCGGCCACGCGGTCGAGCCAGCCCTGATAGAGCGAGTACAGGTCACGGGTCGGTAGACTTGCCAGCGCGAGGCTGGACAGAAACAAAGCTTCTTCCGCCGTGGGCGCGTCGGGTTGAAAGGGGGCCGTGCGGCGAACTTCCTCGATCACCACCTTGCCCGTCTCGCCCTGCGACCGGCGTTTATGCGCCAGCGACAGGCTGATAGTATCGCCGTGCGCGGTCACGAGCACGACTGGGTACGGCACCGCACGGTGAATCAGTTCGACAAGGCGGGTCGGTTTTGCCGCGGGGCGGAGAACGACGCTGACCACGGCGATTTCCAGGTACTCGCGTACGTCGTCCCGGAAAGCGGGCACGCCGATGTTAGTGGGTTTCATCGCCGCGACCCAGACCATTTCCTCGACGCCGTCTTGCAGGCGCCGCTTGTCGCCGGCGGTGGGAGCGCCCTGCTCCAACAACAGCTTCTTGGGCACCCGCTGGTCCAGCCGGCCATCCGGCGGCAGGGCCAGGGCATTGATGAGGGTGGCAATGCTCATATCGTCCCCCCGTTGTCCTCGGGAAGCACTACGAGAAAGGCGATCACCTCGAAGTCGTTGATGCCTTGGAACTCACCCTTCAAGGCGTGGGTGCCGCCCGGGCTGAACAGGCTGGCAACGGCCCGTTCCTCCTTCTTGCCGACGATGGAAGCAACCGCTTTGGCGAGGAGGTCCTGGGCAATGCGCATGTCCTTTCCCTCTTTGGTTGCTTTGTCGAAGCGGGCGCAGGCCCCGGCATCGGGGATGTCGCGGCCGATGCAAAGCCGTTTCAGCCGGTCCAACGCCTGCTTGGCCTGGGTGAACGGCAGCAGGACCGCGCCGTCGTCGCCGACATGCACGACGTAATGCGGCGCCAGCGGGTAGCCCGGCTCGATGGCCTTCAGCGCCGCCTCACCTACGGCGTGCAGGCAGAAGATGATGCCCGGCGGGATGGCGGCCTCGTCGCTGCCTTGGGCAGTGGTGACGGCGAAGGTGCCGGGCGGGATCGCTTCAAGCTGTCCGGCGTGTTCCTTCAGGAAGCCCGAGAGGTCGATGCGGAAGTCGTTCAGGGTGAGGTCGGCGATGGAGACGCCGCTGCTGAGGTCTTCGAGGTCGATGACCGCGTCCTGGAGCTTGAGGAGTTGCTTGCGGCGGTATTCCAGATCGTTCATTTGGTTGCCGGACTGGTGCTCGATGATGTTCTCCTCGCCGGTGGCGGAAATGTCCAGCAGCACCATGCGGCCGCTGACGCGCTGTTCGAGGTTGATATACTCCTCCAACTCCATGTTGGGCCAGAAATTGATGAGTTGGATGCGCTCGTTGCACGACCCGATACGGTCGATCCGGCCGAAGCGCTGGATGATGCGGACGGGGTTCCAGTGGATGTCGTAGTTGATGACGCTGTCGCAGTCCTGGAGGTTCTGGCCTTCGCTGATGCAGTCGGTGGCGATTAGCAGGTCAACCTCACCTTCATCAGCAAGATCGTCGGGACGCTCCTTGGAGCGGGGCGAGAAGGCCGTGATAATGCTGGTGAAGTCCTTACGGAGCCTTGGCAGCGTGGTCTGATTGTGACCGGCGCCGGTGATAAGGGCCGAATGCAGACCGAGTTCCTTCTGTACCCAGCCGGAAAGCTCGTGATAGAGATAATGAGCCGTGTCGGCGAACGCGGTAAAGACGAGGAACTTGCGGTTGCCGTCGTTGATGGGCTGGCGACACTTGCACTGGATGACTTCGCGGAGAGCGGCGAGTTTGGCGTCACGCGCCGCGTCCACCTGTTTCGCAGCCGAGAGGAGCGTGGCGAGGCGGTTGCGGTCCTCGATGAGGTCCTGCCGCCAGCGGATGCGGTCCACGTCCCGGAGCAGAACCTTAACCTTGCGCCCGACCAGCAGGCTCTCAAACGCCGGATCGTCTACGTCCACGTTTTCGATGTCGATCTCTTCGACCGACTCCGCGTGGGCCTCGATCTTAGCCAGGGTGGCTTCCACGTCGGCAAGTTGGCGAGTGAGCGTCAGGGCAAAGGACGTGACCGAACTCTCCATCCGCTTCAGAACGTTTACCCGTAGGAGGTGGACGAGGCTCTCTTCGCGGTCCACTTGGCGGAAGAAGCTCTCGCCGCCGCGAATCTGAGTGCTGTACTTGGCGTCATAGGTCGCCTGCTTGTGCAGCAAGACGTACCGCAACGGGGCGTAGGCGCTGAGGTTGAGGCGGCGGATTTCGTTGTTGATCTCGCGGATGGAGCGGAACTCCCCGGCGCGGTCTACGTCGGGCTTGATGTTGATGGGCTTAAGTCGTTCCGGGAAGCGGCCCGTCTCGTGGGTGCCATAGTATTTCTCGATGTGCTTACGCGAGCGGGCGATGGTCAGCAGGTCGAGCAACTTGAAGTAGTCGAAGCCGAGCATGTCTATTAGCCGTGTTGGGCGCCGGTCGGCTTCTTCCAAGGCGAGCCAGCGGTTGAACTGAAGCTGCGCTTGCCGCACCGTTGCCTCGACACTCGGGATACCGTTGTCGAGCAAGGCCATATCGTTGCCCTCGGTCACAAAGGCGATCTGGTTCTTCAGGTCGGCGAGCCGATTGTTGACCGGCGTGGCCGAGAGCATCAGAACGCGGGTTTTGACGCCCTCCTTGATGATCCACCGCATCAGGCGGTCGTAACGGGTTTCGCGGTCGTTGTGCGTGGCCTTGTTGCGGAAGTTGTGCGACTCGTCGATGACCACCAGGTCGTAGTTGCCCCAGTTGACGTGGGCTAGGTCGATGTCGCCGGAGTTGCCGCCGTCGCGGGAGAGATCGGTGTGGTTGAGCACGTCGTAGCTGAAGCGGTCGGAGGCCAGGAAGTTGCGGCGGTCGTTGGCCTTGTAGAGCGTCCAGTTGTCGCGGAGTCGCTTGGGCACCAGCACCAGTACGCGATCGTTGCGCAGCTCGTAGTATTTGATGATGGCGAGGGCCTCGAAGGTTTTGCCGAGGCCGACGCTGTCGGCAATGATGCAGCCGCCCAGGCGTTCCAGCTTGTCGATGGCCCCGACAACGCCATCCCGCTGGAACTTGTAGAGCTTCTTCCAGACCGTGGTGTTGCGGATGCCGGTGGCCGACTTGATGATGCGTTCCTCGTCCAACTCGTCGCCGAGGTCCTTGAAAATGTGGAAGAGGGTTAGGTAGTAGATGAGCGACGGGGCATTTGGATCGACAAGGCTCTGAAGGTGCGAAAGGAAAGCCGTCTTCTGCTGATCGGCGGCGGGCAGCGTATTCCAAAGGCTTGTGAACCACGAGCCCAGGACGGCAGATTCCTCCGGTCGCTCGGAACACTGGATCAAGCTGAACTGGTTGCCGGGCGTGAGGCCCAAACCCTCCGTCGTGAAGGGGCAGTTGCCGGTGATGACCCGGTGATGCTCGGATTCCGGCTTACCGGCAATGAGAATGGACTGCGGCAACGAGGCGGGGGCACCGCGCAGGTCCACCTTCTTCTTGATCCACGCGGCACACTCGCGGGCGAGCCACCGGACTTGGAGGCGGTTCCGAAAGGCGCGATCGTTGTCGGAACCAGTCAGGCTGAGGTCGGGACCAATTGCCTCCGGGAGGACCACACGGCAGGTGTCGAGCTTTTCCAAGACCTCGCGCAGCTCGGCGAAGGCAAACAGAGAGAACGCCGGTGAGGCCAGATCGAACGACGACGGCGGCACAAGGGTTTGGCGCAGTTCGTCGATCACGCGGTCGTTGCCTGTGTTCCTAATGAGTTTCATGCGCAGTCCGGTAGATAACGGCAATGTCCATCGCGTGGAAGTAGTACCCGCCGAAGCAAAATGCCTGGCGTTGGCTTTCAGACCCGAGTGGAACGGCCCTCTTGGCAGCCATAGAACCTACCCTTTCTGCCAGGCCCGGCCGGGGGCGACCGCGAAAGGTAGGAGACACGGTTGCCCCCGGCCCGGTTTGGCCCGACGAGGAGCGACCCCGACGGGCACCCAGCAACGATCAATCTACCTGTTTCGCAATGCGAAGGCAACCGGTGGGGTGGGAACAAGTACTGCGGCTGGCGGGGTAGATGAAAAATGCCGGCCGATTATGTTGGCCGGAGGCCCGCCCTCGCGCGCCCGCGCCCGACCATTTCAGGCGATTTTCTGCGGCCGGTGGGGCGGATCGACGTATTCCCTGCTACTCGTTCCCTCTTCGGAAGTGCTGGGCGTCCCTTCTACGCCCGTCTTGTTGCGTAGCCGGCTTAACAGGAAGGGCGTGTCGACCACCGTGCTTGCGTCGTCAAAGGCCTGTTCGATGGAGGCCGCACTAGATGACCTTTTGCCGCGGTGAGGACCAGGATAATAACCTCCTGCACCCATCATCCAAGCGAACGCTACCACGAAGCCCGCTCGTTTCATCAGAGAGGCCAGAGCATCGATGCCCAGCATGACGTCGTGTTCCTCGATCCAGCGCCCGGTTTCGGTCAACACGGCGTCGAGGAGCCAATCCAACAAGCCGTCCGGGCCGTTGGGCCAATCTCCTGCTTCCTCCATCGTTTGACAGCCGAGGTCCGGCGGTTGCTCAGTGGGCGCCGGAGGCGGGAAAGCCTCAGCCGTTGCCTCCCAAGCCGCGTCGGATGCTTCGGCCCGTTTCATGCCTTGGCTGCGGAAATCCTTGACGGCCGCGTCCTTGAACCGGCTGGCTTCACTCCATCGACCCTCACGACGCCATCGTTCGGTCAATTCGATCTTGCTTTCATTCATGGCAACGCTCCTTGCCTAAATTAACAGTCAAATATGGACACAGTTCGGAAAGTGGTACTAACGTACCACCCTATTGCAACCGGGGGGGAGGTGGATCGTTTTCCGGTGGCCGGGGGTTCCACTCTCTACGTCTCAGTCTCGACGTTGACCGGCCGCCGACCTCTCCGTCTCTGTTGGCCGTCTCAGGCGACGAGGAAGGCTCGAAGGTAACAGCGCCGTGGCAACGCCCACCCACTCCACTTGTTGCGTCGTCCTGGTGGTCGAGGATCGGCACGACGGCCAGCAGGGCCAACAGGTAAGGCGGCGCGGCCGATGGTGCGCCTTCACTGGCCCAACGTGCAACACGGTCCCGCCACGATGGTGGGCCGGTTTGTCGGGTCCACCTACCGCGTTCTGGACCAAGCCGGCCGCTTTGACACTCCACCAACACTCCATAAACACTCCACGAGCCGGCTACGCGGCCAACCCGTCGCCCTACGGCTGAAGGGCAGAAAACACCTTATTTTCAAGGGTTTCCGTCGTGATTGCTGTAGCGGGCAAAAGCGGGTAAAATGCCTCTCGGCAGACTCATAATCCCTTGGTCGCAGGTTCGATCCCTGCCGGGCCTACTCCCGCCAAACCTTCCCGACTCCCGCCAATGTCTGCCTAAAGTGCTTAACGGCAAAGCGTTATATTCGTCTACTTCCGGCAGGCTCTCTTCTTGGATTCGTTAAATCACAGCCAACAACCGCCGGCCGCGCTGCACAAGCGGGATCACTATCCGCTGCATTGCCGGCGGCTCGGGCGGACTGGAGTTCCATGACATGCCCAGTCTACCTGCCGGATAGCCGAGTGGCCGTCTCTGCACCCTGGCCGGCGGTCGGGTGATTGCCACCCATCGTAGCGGCTTCTTCACCATCCGTCGTGGGCAGTGAAGGCGAACCGTCAGCCGCTTTCGGCCGGCGATCGGCATACGCAGGTCTTTGTTTCAGCATGACTTACGGCTTAGACGCAAATTCTCCAACGAGAGCGGGTTCCGAGGATATCATGGAAAATATACCCAAATGTCAGGTTTCCGCTCTCCCGCGCGATATTAAGTGGCGGACTGCTTTTCGGAACTTTTCGCTCGAGGGCTTTCCGGGGCTTCTTCGCAAGGTGACGTGTCTGTAATGGCATCCTCGTCGAATCCGATCCACGAACTGTTCCTGCGGCATCAGAAGGATGTCTTTGCATACATCCTCACGCTGATCCCCGATCGGAACGACGCCGAGGACGTGTTCCAACAGACCTGTCTCGCATTGCTCGAGAAGCAGTCCGAATTCGATCTCGGCAGGGAGTTCTTTCCCTGGGCATGCGGATTCGCGCTGAATGAGGTCCGCCGCTTTCGCCGTGTCCACTACCGCGAGCGCGTGCATCTGGACGACGCCGTGATCGAGTCGCTGGCCAGCGTTCAGTTCAAGTCGGCCAAGAAGATTGGGGCACAGCTCGATTTGCTGATGGACTGTTTGGCGGAACTGCCCGGCGACAAACATAAATTGCTGATGCAGTCCTATTCGTACCACGGCCGTCTGAAAGAACTCGCCAAATGGCTTCAGATCGAAATCGACACGCTCTACAAGCGATTGGAACGGATACGCAAGAGCCTGTTTGAATGTATCGAGAAGAGAAAAGAACGGTCCTGACACCAGTCCGATGAATCCAGTGGAAGACAATACCGCCGTTATCGCTGAAATCCGGTCGTTGGCCGAGGCCGTATGCACGGAATCGATCACGCCCGAGCAGTGCGGGAGGCTAAACTCGCTGCTGCTGGACGAAAAGGCCGCGCTGACGTACGCCGTATATCTTCGCATGCACGGGCTGCTGTGCTGGCGCTGGCAGAACCAAATCGTTATTATCGAGACCCCCGAGACGCCTCCGCCCGTGCAACTACCCGCCGGGCTTCTCGGCGGCGCATGGCAGGGGACGGTCGGTTTCTTTTCGCAGACGAAGCCCTTCTCGTACCTGGCGGCCACTGTGATCCTGGGCGTGACGCTGCTGGTGTTCTGGGCCATAAAAGTCACCCACCACCAGCATTTCGCCACGGCGCCGTCGAAGTCGGTTCCGTCGGACGCCAGGCCGGAGAGGGTGTTCGTCGGCCGCATCACCGGGCTGGTCGACGTGAAGTGGTCGGATGATCCGCGATTCCTGCCGCCGATGGGCTTCGCATACGTCCCCTTAGGCCGCAAATACAAGCTCGACGCCGGGCTGATGCAGATTACCTACGACTCCGGGGCGAAGGTCATCCTCGAAGGCCCCTGCACCTACGAGGTCGAATCCACCAGCGGCGGCTATCTCGCGCTGGGAAAATTAACGGCGAAGGTAGAGAAGGAGAGGTCAGAGGTCAGAAGTCAGAGGTCAGAGGTCAGAAGTCAGAGGTCAGATCACTATCCACTATCCACTAGCCACCAACCACTAGCCACTAATTCTAATCCCCAATCCCTAATCCCTAATCCCTTGTTTGCTATTCGTACTCCCACCGCCCTTGTAACCGACCTCGGCACGGAGTTCGGCGTCGAGGTGGACGAGGCGGGCGTTACCGAGTCGCACGTCTTTCGCGGCAAGGTCGTTCTGGTAGCGCTAGGCGATGATGGCAAGGGACGGGGCCGAGAAGTCACCCTTGGCGAGAACGAGTCGGCGCGGGTCGAGAAACCGACCGGCGGCGGCAATCCGGTCATCGTCGTGCGTCCGGGCCTTGTGAAGCCCGAGAGTTCGGCCTTTGTTCGGCGGCTGGTTAGGCCGCCGAAGGTGCTCGATCTGCTGGACATCGTGGCCGGCGGCAACGGCATGGGCCGGTGCCGTGAACGCGGCATCGACCCGAGCACCGGCATGGAAGACCCCGTGTTCATTGGGCAGGAACGCACTGCCGGCCGCCAATTCCGGCCGGTTGTCTGGCACAAGCTCATCGACGGCGTGTTCATGCCGGACGGCAAGGCCGGCCCGGTGCAACTCGATTCGGCCGGCCACACGTTCGCCGGGTTCCCCGCCACCGACGGCCGCGTGTTCGGCAGCATCTGGGCGCGTGCGGCGGAGTTGAGACCGGACGATCGACGCGCGGAAATCACCAACAATTGGGTCTACGCGATGGGCCCCGGCGAGCAATTCACGCCGAAACACCGCGGCCTGTTGGGCCTAAGCCCGAACGTGGGCGTCACCTTCGACCTGGAGGCGATGCGCCGCGCCCATCCCGGCGTGACGCCGAGCAGGTTCCGCGCCGTGGCCGGCCTTGGCGATCCAGACCGCCTGGTTGCGTCGGACGACGGCTTGGTCGACCTGTGGGTCTTCGCCGACGGCCGGCTGAAGTTCAAGCGGATCGGATTGCGCCGTCTGGACGGCACGGTCAAGGTGGACGTGGAGCTTGGCCCCGGCGACCGCTTCCTTACGCTGGCGGTCACCGACGGCGGCGACGAGATTGTCTCAGACTGGTTCGTCCTCGGCGATCCGGTCCTGGAATTGGTTCCGACGACGGCAGAAAACCAAGAAGGAGGTCAAACCATGAATGGTCCATAAAGCCGCGACCGATGGTCGCGCCCCGGGCGAAGCCGCAAGCGGCCGTCGCGCGGGTCGGCAAGCGGTTATAGGGTGCGTGAAACGCCCCTAAATGTTGGGGTGGCAGTTGTACTGCCGCCCCGGGGCGGCAGTACAACTGTCGCCCCAACGAGAGTGTGTGGAGCAGAGCGGAGTGAGGACCGTCATATCGAGATCCATACTGCCGGCATGTCGCCGGCGGCTCGAGAACGGTCAAGGTGATTCGATTTTTTGGAGTAGATACCATGAAGACGTTATTGAGTGCATTGATCGTTCTGGCGTTGGCCTGCCCGTTGTATGCCGATGTGGTCCTCCTTTCCGAGGACTTCGGCAGCGGCGGCACGCCCGCCGTTGGCTCAGCCTTGCGCGGGTACAACGGCTGGTTTGGATATGCCACAGATGATGTCCTGAAAATCTCCGACGCGGTTGCCGACGTGGGACAATCCGCGGCTTTTAACGCCCCATACGGCACCGGCTACCCGGCCGGCAGGAACTGGCCGGAGGTGTCCAAGTCGTTTTCCCACTTTGGCGGCGGGCCCGTCGCCGGAGAGGTGTACACGCTTAGTGCGACGATCGTAGCCAGCACCTCTGGCTACCATGGTATGGGCGTTGAACTTTCAACCACGACGACAGGGTGGGCGGACGGGACGTTTGTTACCGCATGGTATGGGCCCGCACAGGGTGGTTATGGTAACAAGATCTGGGCTGGCAGCAGTATTGATGGCGCGATGGCGTATTCAACGCCTGCCCTTACCAACGGAGTGGCGTATGACATGAAGGCCGTCGTGAGCACAGCCAGTACGGACTTCTACTACAAGGTGCATACCGACTCCACATGGACCCTGATGGGGACGGGCAGCGGGCAGACGCTCTCCTCGTTCCAGTACGTGAATATCATTGGTGTAGTCGGCACGTACAATTGGTCCGGCACCGGCATTCCGCTCGACACGGTTGTGCTGTCGAGCAACATTCCCGAGCCGTCCACGTTGGCGCTATTGGCCACGGGTCTGCTCGGCCTGCTCTGCTACGCATGGAGGAAGCGGAGATAAATCGTTGGGGTGGCAGTTCAACTGCCACCCCAACAAGAGTATGATTTCTGATTTGACTGGCGAGATCCGGCGTCGTCACGAAGGCATTTCGTGACGACGCTCGGAGCGCCGGCTGTTCTCGGAAGCACAAAAACTCACGCAAAGGCGCTGGGGCGTAAAGAGAACGGACTTTTTGTTGTCCTTGCGCCTTTGCGCGAGATTTTTGAAATCGGGTAGTGCGTGTGTTGTGCTGAAACATAACCTACGACTCGGGGTTCGTTTGAGCGACTTTTCCACTGAACCATGAGGCGAATGATGGACCGAAGCAATCAGCAATCAGAAATCAGAAATCAGAAATCCGCCTTTACGTTGGTGGAGCTTTTAGTGGTAATCACGATCATCGGCATTCTGATCGCGCTGTTGTTGCCGGCGGTGCAGGCGGCGCGGGAGGCGGCAAGAAGGTTGCAATGCACCAACAACCTCAAGCAGATCGGCCTGGGCTGCTTGCAGCACGAAGAGAGGAATAAGTTCTTGCCCACCGGCGGCTGGGGCTGGGGCTGGGCCGGCGATCCCGACCGCGGTTTCAACAAGCGACAGCCCGGCGGCTGGCTCTTCAACATCCTTCCCTACGTCGAACAGCAACCCCTGTACGATTTGGGGTTGGGCGGCAACCAAGCCGGCCGTACGCGGACGGCCACAACGCCCCTGACCCTCTATCATTGTCCCACGCGCCGCAAGGCCATCGCCTATCCCTTCGCCAACCCCACCAACTTCGCCAACCTCGATCGGCCCACGCTCATCGGGAGGGGCGATTATGCCGCCTGCGCAGGCGCCAGGGGGCCGGAAGCCCTCAATTGGGGACCCTCCAGCCTCCAGCAAGGCGACGATCCGAACTACACCTCGCCGAACTACTGGCCCAGGGCGACCGAAGTCTCCAATGGCGTTTGCTATCTTCGCAGCGAAGTCAGGATGGCGCAGATCAGCGACGGGACCAGCAATACGTACCTGGCGGGCGAGAGGTACTGCAACCCCGACTACTATGAAACCGGTTGGCCCGACCCCGGCGACGATCAAGGATGGGACCATGCTTATGACGTCGATAACTACCGGTGGACGTTGGCGGGCTTCGCACATATCGCCCCCATGCAGGACCAGACTGGTTGGACGAACTACATGAGCTTCGGCAGCGCCCACGCCATCGGTTTCAACATGTCCATGTGCGATGGCTCGGTGCAGTTCGTCAACTACACGATCGACCCGGAAACCCACAGCCGCCTGGGCAACCGCGAGGACGGCCTGACGATCGACGGCAAGAAGTTCTGAACGAAGCCCCTTTTTCATCCCCTACCCATTAGCTCCAAGCGAGATCATTATGCGTAGCCGAACCTTGCCGCGGACTTTGATGTGTTTCATCCTGTTTACGGGCTGGACCGCCGTCGCGGCGGCGGTCGAATGGAAGCCGCACGCGGTGCGGCAGCTCAACGGCGCCGCGCCGGAGGTCCGTATTCCCGCCAAACTGCAAATCGTCACCGAGCAGTGGAACCGGGCGGTGGCCGTACCGTATCTGGTCTACATGCCGGAGAAAGACCGGTTGCTGATGTTGGTCAGTTGCGATTATCCCCACCAGGCAATGGTGATCTCCAGCGACGACCGGGGCACGACGTGGAGTACGCCGAAGTATCTCCACGTGGACGCGCGGGGAAAATCCGACACCGGACTATGCACGGGACTGACTTACTTGGGCGGGGGCAAAGTTGTGGCGTTTGGCGGCGATCGTCGCTGGTTCAGCCGGGATTACGGCGCGAGCTGGAGCGATCTGTCCCCGCTCGGTCCCACGCCGGACGGAAAACCTTGGTATATTTGGGATCCGATGTTGGTCGAACGCAACGCCCAGTCGGGTGCCGTGACTCGGCTGGTGGAGACCGGCTACACCGTCAGTAGTCGTCCCGGTCACCAACAGGGCTATCTCCGTTTCAGCACCGATGAGGGGCGCACCTGGAGCGATGGCGCTGGCGTGCCGCAATGGAATGGGGCGAGCGAAATCGTCATCCTCCGCGCCGCCAACGGCGATTGGGTGGCGGCGTGCCGTACCGACACCCCACCCAGGATCAAGGACGCCCTCGATCACTACGAAGGCCTGGGAATCTCCATCTCGAAAGACCGCGGCGCCACCTGGTCGGAAGTCAAGAAGCTCTACGACTGGGGCCGGCACCATCCCTCGTTGCTCTTGATGCCCAACCACGATATCGTTATGACCTACGTGGTGCGGAAGGGTTACGTGGACACGCCGGACGGCTATCCGCAGTTCGGGATCGAGGCCGTCGTCAGCCACGATAACGGTCAGACCTGGGACCTCGATCACAGTTACATTCTCCATGCGTGGGCGGGCAACCGAAAAGGCCCCAACGAAAACCGGCCCGGCCCTCAAGCCTGGTGGGCCGGCAGCCAGGCCACGTCCTCCGTCCTCTTGCCGGACGGCGCCATTCTCACCGCCTTCGGCACGGGATACCGCTCGCAACCGGGTCCCGACAACCTTCCAATCCCAAGAGACGTCGGCCTCGTTCTCTGGCGGTTGGGCGACCGGCCGCTCGACGACGATCGGACCATCCGCGACGCCCCGTTCGATTCGGATGTCCGCAACGTAGTCGATCCCGTAACCGGCAAGCACGGTTCCGCGATTCCATTTTGACGTGATCCACCGATGAGGAGATAATCGCATGGACAGACGCCGGTTTTTGTTGACGGGTGCGTTGGCAACGGCGGCGGGGCCGCCGAAAACGGTGTCAGGAACCGTTTGCCGGAACGGCCCGGAGGGTGCTTCGCACAAACGGTTCCTGACACCGTTTTCACCGTTTTCCTACTCCGCCGAGGACCACCGGCGGCGGCTGGAGAACATCGGGCTCTGCCAACGCTCGATCCGCGCCTGTATGCGGAAGCACCTGATTGCGGACTATCTGCCCGGCCAGTGCTGCTACAACCTGGGCGAATATCCTTGCCGCAAGCCCTGGAACCCGGACGATTGGGACGAGCGGGAATTGGACAAGCTCCACGAACACGGCATCCGACTCATCCAAGTCCACGAGGAATGGAACGACCCACTGCGGCTGTTTGGCGGGCACAAGCTGGCCCCGCTGAATCCGGCCGGCTTCCGCCGCTTCGTCGATATGGTCCATCGGCGGGGCATGAAGCTGATCGTGTACGTCTCCAGCGGATTCTTCCCGAAGACCGATCCCGATTTTCGCCCGCAGTGGGCGATCGGCCGTGGTCTGGCCGAGTGCTACTGGGATTGCGCCTGCTGTTCGCCGGCCAGTCCCGGTTGGCGGGCGTATTTTCTGCCCCGGTTGGTCCGCATCCTCGACGACTACGGCGTCGACGGCGTCTACAACGACCTCGGCTACTACAAAGACCTGCCCGGAAGCGACGCCAAGCGGCCGTTGTCGGACGAGGTGGCGGCCTTCGAGGAAAGCGATTCCCAAGACGGCGCGCTGGGGGATCTGCTGGCGTTGATCTATGAGGAGGTCAAGCGGCGGGGCGGGATCGTCAAAATCCACCGCTGTGGCGCGACTCGGCCGAAAACCGATCTGAAAGTCTACGATTACCTCTGGGTCGGCGAGGGGGTTACCGGCGGCGATCGGCTCCGCGAGGCGACCAAGGACTTTCCGCCGTATGTGGTCCCGTGTTTGGACATGAGCCGCGCCAGGATCGAAAACGAAGACGAACTCTTCCTGCAAGCCATTCCTTACATGCGGTTTCCTCTGTTGTTGGCCGGACGACCGTTTACCGGTGAGCGGGCGGCAATTCCCGGCATCAAGTACCCGCCGGAGGAGAGGTGCTTCTGGACGCGGCATCTTAGGGCAATCTGGAAGCACCACCAAGCGCACCCGGACGGTCCGCACAGCTATGGTTGGTGGGATTCGGTGCCCGGTCGTCCCGAGGCCCGGCCCACCCACGCGCGCTGGCTGAAGCAGTATCTGCCGCTGACGGAAGAAGGAACTTGGGCCTGGCTCGATGTGGGCGACTGCGACCTGCTGCGTCGCCCGCCGGACAAGAACGTCGTCGCCTCCGCGTTTGCCAATCGGCGGTTGCACCTGGTCTTGGCCAACTACGAGCGCGCCGCGGTCGAAGTCGAGACGGCCGACGCGTATCTGTCCCCGGCCGATCCCAAGTCCGCCCCCAAGAAGCGATGGGAGTTGCCGGGCTGCTCGCTGCACATCCTGCAACGCGCAGAGCCGGCGGCGCTGCGGGGTCAAACCCGAGAGTGAGATGGTCCACTTCTCGATCGACATCGAGATACACCGCCGCCTGTGCAACCGCAAGGACGGCACGGCGATCGACGGCAAGAAGTTCTGACCGGTGGAAACGGGGCTGACGGCGGCAGTTGCACTGAAGGGTTGGGGTGGCAGTTGCACTGCCAACCCGATTCGGCATCCATCGGGGAGGCTTTTCGTCCGTGATCGGGGTCAACTTGCCGCCTTCTGTCAAGGTGAACAGCGGCAACGCGGCCTTTCCCAACACCCGCTAAACGACCGCCCGTCCTTCTCTATCGCGTCGCGTCTACTTGAAATGGTATCCCAAGACGCGCCATCTATTGTCGCCGTTGAGCATCATCGTGACCATCTCGACGGCCGAGGGTTTGTTCTCGAAGGAGGCGGTGTATTGGATGACCACGTACTGACCGTCCGGCGCGTCTGGAATGGAACGGGTGTACTTCTTGGAGGAAAGTCGTCTCGCCTTGACCTTACCCAGCGGCTTTCGGGTGTCGTTCAGCGATTTGATGAAGTCCCTCCGCGCAATGATGACGTTCAGCCGCTCGGAGGCGGTTTCCCAGCCGCGCGAGTATTGCTGCCGATCGACCAGTTCGAGCCAATCCTCGGCCGCTTCGAGGGCTTTCCGCTCGGCCTCGGCGATTTTCTCGCCGACGCGGGCGGCCGCCCGACGCGCGGGTATTTCCGTTGTCGGCTTATCGTCGAAGATCGGTTTGAGCAAGAGCGTCGTCGGCGTGCCAGCCGGGGGCAGGTGCTCCTTGAACGCCTCGAACGACCGCGCCTCGATCGCCCCAAAACTTTCGATCGGCAGGTCGAGCATCGCGTTGGGTAGATTCAACACGCAGATCAGCGCGCCGAAATTGGCCTGGTAGTATTTCTCGCCTGTTTCCTCGTTTGTTCTGAAAAAACTACCGGCGAAAACCCAGTTGACGTCCAACTCTTTCTTCGTATTGATATTGCGTATCCAATGCTGGGCGGGCGCCGACTGGACCTTTCCCCGACTATCCTTCCAACGGACCTCGACGGCGATTTCCGTGCCCGTGGGAGGGACGAATCTCGGCTGGAACCGCACGGGATGGCCCGGCTTGGCGCCGATCCTCAACAACCCGGCGTGAACGATAAAAGGGGTCACGTTGACCGTGACCACCGACTCATACGCCTTCATGGCGTTGGAAGCGAAGAACTCCAACGGATAGCCGGCCTCGCAAACCTCGCCGAGCAAGACGACCTGCTTGTTTTTCGTGTCGATCCAGACCGGCTGGTCTTGGGACAACGGGGTGAGCTGGTCGGGATTATCGACCAACGGCGGACCGAGGTCCCGCGGCTTTTCTCCCGCTTCAACTGCTGCTTCCGCCACCAGTTTCTCCGGCTTGACAGTCGGTTCGGCCGGAGTTTTCGGCGGCTTTTCGATCTCCGGTTCCGGTCGAGATTCGGCGGCCGGCTCGGCAGTGGAATCCGCCTGTTTCCGCAACGGCTCCTTCTGGTCATGCTTAGTTTCGGCCGACGGACATCCGCATAGCACGATGGCGATCGCAAGCACCCAAACGCCCGCAAGAACGCTCTGCCCCCTGGCAACGGTCGACATCTTCATGATCCTGACCTTTCCGAGTTAGAGGAGGGAGTATCTGACCCGCTCATTCTAATCGGGCACTGTAAAACGGCAAGACGGCTTTGTCCCGGATCCCGCACTCAGGCACATTAGACCGGCGTACTTGCATTTGCCCGAAAAGTCTGCAAGACTTAACTGTTTGCGGCAACTTACCTAGAAGCCCGAGCACGTATGCTTGCGGGCGACTGGTCACACCCCCTTTCACCCCCCTTACGCTGGGACTGCCTTCCATGAATCGCCGATCATCGTTGCAGTTGAAAAGAACAAATCGGTTTTTCGTCGCGGTATTGCTTGCAGCATCATTAGTATGTTGCGGAACATTGTCGGCGGCCGATTCGCCCGCGGCAGACGACGCGGCGGGTCGAGCGCAGATCGAGCCGGCCATCCAGAAAGTCTATCCGGCGCTGGTCCGTATATATGTTGTATCGGAGGAACCCAGCGGTGGGCGGATGGAACGGCAACGGGCGTCCGGCAGCGGAGCCATCATCTCCTCCGACGGATACATCGTCACCAATCATCACGTGGCCGGCAACGCCGTGCGGATCACCTGCACGCTGGCCGACGGCGAGGAGGTCGAGGCCGACCTGATCGGCACCGATCCGCTGAGCGACCTGGCCGTGTTGAAGCTGAAGCTCGACACGCGCAAGAACCCCGACAAGCCGCTGGCCGTTGCCGCCTGGGGCGATTCGAGCAAACTGAGAGTCGGCGACGTGGTGCTGGCGATGGGTAGCCCGATGGCCGTCTCCCAGTCGGTCACCCGCGGCATCGTCAGCAACGTGCAGATGATTATCCCCAAGGCGATGGAGGGACATTTCCGCCTCGACGGCGAGGACGTGGGCCGGATCGTCCGTTGGATCGGACACGACGCCGTGATCTTTGGCGGCAACAGCGGCGGACCGCTAGTTAATCTGGCGGGCGAAATCGTCGGCATCAACGAGATCGGACTCGGTTCGCTCGGCGGCGCCATCCCCAGCAATTTGGCAAAGGACGTCGTCGATCAACTGATCCGGCAAGGGCACGTCACCCGCAGTTGGATCGGCATCGAGTTTCAGCCCCGGCTGAAAAGCGGAAAAAGCGAGCGGGGCGCGTTGGTCTCGGGAGTGGTCGAGGATTCGCCGGCCGAGAAGGCCGGAATCCGCGCCGGCGACGTTGTCGTCCGTTATCGCGGCCAACCGGTCGACGCCGAGTTGCCCGAACACCTTCCGCTGCTTAATCAGCTTGTATTCGCCACTCCGGTGGGCGAGACCGTCGAGGTCGCCTATCTCCGCGACGGCCGGCAGCACGTGGCCCGGGCGACGACCGAATCGCTCCAACGCGCCCTCGGCGATCCTCGGGAACTGAAGCCGTGGGGCATCGCGGTCCGCGACATCACGCGGATGATGGCCCTGGAGCGCCACCGCAAGGACACCCACGGCGTGTTGGTCCACTCGGTGCGCGGCGGAGGCGGGGCCGCCACCGCCAAACTACCCATCCAGCCCGAAGACATCATTCTTCAGGTGGACGGGAAACCGGTCGAGGACGTTGCCGCGTTGGAAAAAATCACCGCCGAACTGATCGAGGGGAAAGAGAAGCGTGTGCCGGTGCTCGTGGAAATCGAACGCGACACGAAACGGCTTTTAACGGTCGTCAAGATCGGCGAGGAAGAGAATCGGAACCGCCCGGCCTCGGCCAGCAAGCCCTGGTCGAGTATCGACGTGCAGGTGTTGACCTCCGATCTGGCCGACGTGCTGGGTATGTCGGGTCAGCAGGGGGTCCGGGTAACCGACGTTTTCAAGGGCCAGGCGGCCGATAAGGCCGGCGTCGAGGTCGGCGACGTCATCGTCGCCGTCAACGGCAAGAATGTGAAGGCCTCGCAGCCCGGCGACCAGGATGTGTTCGACACGATGATCCGCCGGCTCCGGGTAGGCGGCAAGGCCACGCTGAAGATCGTCCGCGACGGCAAACCGCTCGAGCTGGAAATGGCCTTGGAGGCCGCTCCGGCCGGCGAGAGGGACGTGAAGAGCATGAAGGACGCCGATTTCGAGTTTGCCGCCCGCGAGTTGACCTACGCCGATCGGCTGAAGCGGCGGATTCCCGACGATTTGCAGGGGGTATTGTTGCAGAAGGTCGAAAACGGCGGTTGGGCCTCGCTGGGAGGACTGCGCGGCGGCGACTTCGTTATCGGCATCGACGGCAAACCTACTCCGACCGTCGCCGAGTTGAAGTCGGTGCTCGAAGGTATCCGCAAGGAGAAACCGCGCCGGGTGGTCTTCTTCGTCCGCCGCGGAATCCACACCCTGTTCCGCGAAATCGAGCCGGATTACCGGTAACTCAGAGCGTGTCCTGAAATTGTTCATTTAGCCCGCCGTGAATACACGGCGGGCCGGGTTGAACATGGAAAACCGTTTGCCCCGGGTGTATTCACCCGGGGCTAAATACGATTGTCTCTATTTACGGATACGCTCTCAGAAAGTAGGGTGGGACAAGCGCAGCACAGTCCCACCAAGAGAGAGAGTTCTCATGGAAATCGTGGTGGGACTGCGCTACGCTTGTCCCACCCTACATGATCTCGTTACAACCCATCCAAAGGAAACCGTTTCATGTTCAAGACAATACTGATTGCGTGCGTATGCGTGTGTTTGACGGCCGGAGCGCTACTGGCCCAGGACGAAGTTGTGGCGGCGCGGAAGACGCTGCAAACCTACGAAAAGGGTGTAATCACCCTCTCCGCCGTGCTGAAGTTCGAGGTCCAGGGCGTCGGTGTTTCCATCCCTAGCCAGGAGCGCAAGACCCAGTGCATCGCGGTGATCATAGATCCCGACGGCTTGGCGGTAACGTCGCTGAAAAATCTCAATCCGCAGGTGAGGGCGCAGGCCGGTTCGCGGAGAATTGAGATTGAGAGCCAGGTGCAGGAGGTCAAGTACCGGCTGGCCGACGGCACGGAGGTGCCCGCCCGAGTAGTGCTCAAGGACGAGGACCTCGATCTGGCGTTTCTCGCGCCGCTCGATCCGCTGGACGAGCAAACAAAATCGAAGATCGCGGTCATTCCGCTCGACGATGCCGCACAGCAGGCGGAAGCGCTCGACGAGACAATCATGATCGGCCGCGCCGACGACGACTTGAACTACGTCCCCACGATCCAGTTGGGACGAATCATGGCGACGATCTCCCAGCCGAGAACATGCTACCTGAACAGCCTGGGCACACTGGGCGCGCCGGTGTTCGACCGGCAAGGCAAGCTGCTGGGCATCGTCTGCCGGTGCGTGAAGGACGAGGGCGATTCGGAGAACGTGATCCGTTTGCAGCCGACGCCCAGCCATCTGATTCTGCCCGCCGCCGACGTGGCCCGGCTCGTGCCCCAGGCCAAGGAGGAAATCGGCAAGGACGCCGACAACGAGAAGAAATCAGACGCCGAGGATCAATAGCGGCGAAGCCGGGATCGGCTACAGATTATGCGCGACTTCCATATTCGCATCGGCGGCGACGGTTTGGGCTTTCACGCCTCGCACTTCATCGTCTGGCAAAACGGCGCGTGCGAACGGCTGCACGGGCACGGCTACCGCGTGGCGACGGAAGTTCACGGCCCGCTGGACGAGGACCAGTGCGTATTCGATTTCCACGTCGTCCGTGACGCATTGAAAAAGATCGTCGCCGAGCTGGACCATCGTGTGTTGCTGCCCTCGCGGCACCCGAACATTAGCATCTCGACGGAATCGGGCCGGATCGAGGCCGTTTTCGCCGGCCGGCGCCGGGTATTCCCCGAAGACGATTGTCTGCTGTTGCCGATCGCCAACACGACCACGGAACTGCTGGCCGAGTACGTCGCCCAGCGGCTGCGCGACGCCCTGAAATCCTTCGGCGGCCGCCCGCCCTCGATGGTGCGCGTCGAGATCGGCGAGGGGGCGGGCTGCTCGGCCGTCTGCGAGTTGTCTACATAACACACCTCGTTCCCATGCTCCGCATGGGAACGCACCGTATGGACGCTCCGCGTCCGCTCTCGCAACTCCCGGGCACATGCTCGTGTCGGACCCATCGGACGCAGAGCGTCCGGGCAGTGTGTTCCCACGCGGAGCGTGGGAACAAGGTTTCGCTCTCGTTCCCATGCTCCGCGTGGGAACAAGGTTCAACTCGTTTCGTTAAAGTCCCCTCCCTCGAACCGCCGATAATGGCGCACAACTACTCTTGCGCCGGGAATATGCGCCATGGGGACCTCCAATCTCCGCAAAGCCGCGGTCGTGTTGCTGAGCCTGTCCCGGCAGCGCGCCGACGAATTGCTCGACCGGCTTGACCCGGTGCGGGCGGCGGCGGTCGGCGAAGAAATGGCCCGCCTCGGACGGCTCGACCGCGATGAGCAAGCGGCGGTGGTCCGCGAGTTTACCACCGCCGGGACCGCTCGACCGAAAGCAAGCGACTCGGAAAGGCCCCAACCGTTCCAGTTTCTACACGACACGAAGCCGAAAGAGCTGGCGGACGTGCTGGCGGAGGAACGCCCGCAGTCGATCGCGCTGGTCCTTTCTTACTTGCCGGTTGATCAGGCCGCCGAAACGCTGGATGCCTTGCCGACGGAACGTCAGACCTCGGTCGTCCGTCGAATCGCCTCGATGGACCGGCCCAGCCCGGAAGTCATTCGGGACGTGGAGACGGCGATCCAACGCCGACTTTCGGACGGCGCGGGGCCTCGGGCCGGCGGCGGTATTGCCAACGTCGTGAAAATGCTCGGCGCGATGCGTCCGGCCGGCGAACGCCGCCTGCTGGGCGAGCTGGCCCGAGTGGACCCCGGGCTGTTCCAGGAAATCCGCCGGACGATGTTCGGTCCCGACATGGCCGCTTTCGGGCGGTGCGACGCGGTTGACGCGGCGTAATGAGCCGCAAGTGCGAAACCGCAAGCAGTCAACCGGCCGCTGAAGCGGCCAGCCCTCCTTCCAACGTCTTGCTCCCGCTGCTAGCATGGGCGGCATGGCGATTACACCCATGATGAAGCAGTACGAGGAAGCGAAGCGGGCCTGCCCCGACGCTTTGCTGTTGTTTCGCATGGGCGATTTCTACGAGATGTTTCACGACGACGCGCGGACCGCCGCCCGCGTCTTGAACCTCGCCCTGACCAGCCGCGAAAAAGGAGAGAACGCCACGGCGATGGCCGGCTTTCCACACCACCAGTTGGAAAGCTATTTGGGCAAGCTGATCGCGGCGGGGATGCGGGCGGCCGTCTGCGACCAGGTCGAAGACCCAAAACTGGCCAAGGGACTGGTGCGCCGCGAGGTAACCCGCATCGTCACGCCCGGCACCGTGACCGACGACGCCCTGCTCGATCCCCGCGAGAACAACTACCTGGCGGCGGTGGCGTCGGGCGATCCGGCCGGTTTGGCGTGGGTGGAGCTTTCCACGGGTCGGTTCATGGCGGCCGGATTTCCCGTCCGGCAATTGCCCGACCAACTAGCCCGGCTTGGCCCGGCTGAATGTCTGCTCGGCGAAGACGCCCCGCCGCTGACGCCGGACCTCGACGAGCGGATGATGGTCACTCGCCGGCCGGATTGGGCCTTTTCCCGTCAAACCGCCGAACAGACGCTGGCCAAGCACTTCGGCACTGCGGGGCTTGAAGGCTTCGGCTTCTCCGACGACGAGGCCGACCGGCAGGCGATCCGCGCCGCGGGCGCCGTCCTCGACTATCTGACCGAGACGCAGAAGAGTTCGCTCGATCATATCGACCGGCTGACGCCGTACCGCGCGTCGAGCACACTGGAGATCGACCAGTCGAGCCGCCGCAGCCTGGAGATCGGCCGCACGATCCGCGACGGCCGCCGCGAGGGTTCACTGGTGTGGGTGCTCGATCGGACGCGGACGCCGATGGGCGCGCGGCTGCTGGCCGAGTGGGTCGCCAACCCATTGACCTACGTGGCGGCGATCCGCGCCCGACTCGACGCGGTGGAGGAATTGCTCGGCAACCCATCGCTTTGCGCCGAATTGGGCGAGTCGCTCCGGCGGATGTACGACGTCGAACGGCTGTTGACCCGCGCAACCACCGGCCGGGCAAGTCCCCGAGACTTGAGCTTCCTCGGCCGTACGCTCAAATCCCTGCCGGCGGTCAAGGCGAAACTCGCCGCGCGAGCGAAAGGGGACAGGTCCGATTTGCCGCAGAGCGGCCCGAAGGGTGCTTCGCACAAATCGGACCTGTCCCCCTTATTGGCCGAGCTGGAGGCGGCGATCGACCTGTGCCCCGAGCTTCGCTCTACGTTGGATGCGGCGCTGGCCGACGATTGTCCGCTCACCAGCCGCGACGGCGGTTTCATCCGCGAGGGCTTCAGCGCGGAGCTGGATGCCCTGCGCGAGTTGGCCCACGGCGGCAAGCAGTGGATCGCACGATACCAGGCACAAGAGACGCAGCGGACGGGCATACCCAGCCTGAAGGTCGGCTTCAACCAGGTCTTCGGCTACTACATCGAGGTGACAAACTCGCACCGCGACAAGGTTCCGGCCGAGTACATCCGCAAACAGACGATCAAAAACGCGGAGCGATACATCACGCCGGAGTTGAAGGAGTACGAGGAAAAGGTGCTGACGGCCGACCAGCAGGCCAAGGAACTGGAATACAAACTGTTCCAGGACTTGCGCGAGATCGTGGCCGCCGATCGGCGGCGGTTGCAGGCGACCGCCGCGGCGCTGGCCGCGATCGACGTGTTGGCCGGCCTGGCCGATCTGGCCCGAACGCGGAACTACTGCCGGCCGGAGGTTGTCGAGGAGCCGGTGTTGCGGATCATCGACGGGCGGCATCCGGTGCTGGAGGTGGTCGAGCCTGAAGGGAAGTTCGTCCCTAACGATACGTTGGCTGGAAGCTGCGAAACCGCAAGCGGCGAACAACCGTGCGAAACCGCAAGCGGCGAACAACCGTGCAGTTCGATTCTGCTGATAACCGGGCCGAACATGGCCGGCAAGAGCACGTACATCCGGCAGGTGGCGCTGCTGACGTTGATGGCCCAGATCGGCAGTTTCGTTCCCGCCCGCCGGGCGACGATCGGCGTGGCCGACCGGATATTCGCCCGCGTCGGCGCCAGCGACGAGCTGACCCGCGGCCAAAGCACCTTCATGGTCGAGATGATCGAGACGGCGCGGATTCTGAACGCGGCCACGGCGCGGAGCCTGGTGATACTCGACGAGATCGGCCGGGGCACGAGCACCTACGACGGCATATCGCTGGCCTGGGCGGTGGTCGAACACCTGCACGAGCGGATCGGTTGCCGGACGCTCTTCGCCACGCACTATCACGAGCTGACCGACCTGGAGCAATCGCTTCCGGGGGTGAAGAACCTGAACGTGGCGGTGCGCGAGTGGGAGGACAAGGTGATCTTCCTGCACAAGATCGTCGCCGGCGCGGCCGACAAGAGCTACGGGATACACGTTGCCCGGCTGGCGGGCGTGCCGCGGGAGGTGATCGAGCGGTCGAAGGACATCTTGGCCCAACTGGAGGAAGAGCGCCTGGACGACGAGGGGCGGTCGAAGATCGCCCGGCGGCCGGACGGACCGAAACAGACGCGGCTGCAAATGACGCTCTTCGGCCCGGCCGATCATCCGCTGGTGAACGAAATCCGCCGGCTCGATCTGAACCATCTCACTCCGATCGAGGCGCTCCAGCGGCTTCAGCAGTGGCAGGCGACGCTGGCCGAAGAGACGAAGAAACAATGAGGAGATAGACCCCCTCGTTCCCACGCGGAGCGTGGGAACCAGGGCTGAATGTGCAACTCGTTGCGGGGCAAGACGTTGCGGCCGCGGGAATTGGGCTGGACTTCTTGGGCGGTTTTTGAGAGACTTCCCGACCATTTTTATTTTCCCTTCCGTTTCCGTTTCGCGGCGAGTATCACCATGACCTCTTTTCTTCACTCTGTCGGCAAGCTGTTTCGATCCGGCCATTGGTGGCTGGCGGTGGCTTTGGTGTTGGCGTTGGGGATTTCGGGCTGCAAGAGTTGGAACATGCGCGGCGAGGGGTTCTCCGACGACGACCCGGCCTCGTCGGCACGCGACGCCCGGCCCGAAAAACGCGACGTCGAATATTGGAGCTACAGCGAAAAGGCCCGGCAAATCGAACGCAATCTCCAGGGGCGGTAGCCTTGAGCCGCGTAAAGTGGTCTGTCACATTGGGTGGCACGCCCTGAGCAGCGAAGGGCGTGGTTAATCGCGTTCCACGCCCTTCGCTGCTCAGGGCGTGCCACCCAACTAATAAAAAAGCGCCGGAAACAAGGCGCATGTACGCCGCCGCGACACCCTTGTGGATTCCCGCCGTATAGACCACAATCAGTCTGTAGTCGCTTCCCGGCGTCTCTTTCGGTCCCCAGGGGTTTGCACCATGCCCGAGAACACCACAAGACTTTTCGAGGAAGTATGTCAACACGCCCGGCGCACGGCGGTAATGGCCTCGATCAACGAGTTGCTCGGCTGGGACGAGCGGACGCAGTTGCCCTCCGCCGGCGCGGAACACAGGGCCGATCAATCGACGCTGCTGGCCGGGCTGATCCATCAGCGATGGGTCGATGAGAAGTTCGGCGGGCAGATCGAGGAACTCTCCGCGAGCTTGGAGGCCGAAGGGGGACAATCCCCTTTTTCGTCGTCGACGTCGATTGACGCCGGCAAGTCCTGCTCGACAAAAAAGGGGACGGTCCCCGACGCCGCCGTGGTGGTCCGTCGGCTAAAACGCCAGCGGGATAAGAAGGTGAAACTGCCGCAGACGTTGGTCGAGGAGTTGGCGCGGACGGCGGTCATGGGCCAACAGGCGTGGCAAGAGGCCCGGCGGAACGACGATTTTCCCGCCTTCCAACCGCTGTTGGAGCGGACGGTCGAGTTGAAGCGCGAGCAGGCCGAGGCGCTCGGATACCCGCAATGCCCATACGACGCACTGTTGGACGAGTTCGAGCCGGAGGAGCTTACCGCCAACGTCGGCCCGGTGTTGGAAAAGCTGCGCGAAGAGTTGGTCCCGTTGGTCACCAGCATCCAACAGAGCGGCCGGCAGCCGGACTGTTCGGTGCTGCACCGCAAGTTCCCCGTGGAGGTGCAGGACCGGTTCGCCCGCGAGGCGGCCGCGGCGATCGGCTTCGATTTCAATCGCGGGCGGCTGGACGTTACGACGCATCCGTTTTGTTGCGGGCTGGGTCCGAACGACTGCCGCATCACCACGCGGTTCTACGAGGATTTTTTCAACGCGGCGTTTTTCGGCGTCCTGCACGAGGCGGGCCACGGCCTCTACGAGCAGGGGCTGCCGGTCGAACAGTACGGACTCCCCTCGGGTGAGTTCGTTTCGCTGGGTATCCACGAGTCGCAATCCCGTTTGTGGGAGAATCTCGTCGGCCGCAGCCGTGCGTTTTGGACGCACTTTTACCCACGCGCGCAAGAGAATTTCCCCGTCGCGTTGGGCGACGTGTCCCCGGACGATTTCTTCTTCGCCGTCAGCGAGGTGCGGCCGTCGCTGATCCGCGTCGAGGCCGACGAGGCCACCTACAACTTGCACATCCTGGTCCGCTTCGAGTTGGAGCGGGCATTGCTCGACGGCGACCTGCAAGCGGCCGATCTGCCGGGCGCGTGGAACGAAAAATATCAGCGGTATTTAGGCATTACTCCTCCCAACGACCGGGAAGGAGTGTTGCAAGACGTCCACTGGAGCGCCGGGCTGATCGGTTATTTTCCCACGTACTCGCTGGGCAACCTCTACGCGGCACAGTTCTTCGCCCAAGCGGAGTCCGAAACGGGCAATCTCGCCGAACCGTTCGCCGAGGGCGATTTCCGGCCCTTGTTGGACTGGCTGCGCGAGAAAATCCATCGCCACGGGCAACGCTACACGGCGGCGGAACTGGTCGAGCGGGTCACCGGCCGGGGGTTGTCGGCCGCGCCGCTGGTCGAGCACCTGCATACGAAAATGGGACCGTTGTACGGACTATAAGAGTGCGCGTCAAAATATGTTTGATCGGAACCGTAGGACGGATTTCCTAATCCGTCCCGATAACTGGACGGATTGGGAAATCCGTCCTACGGTTTATTGCCCAGTGTGACGCGGGCACAAAGAAGCACCCGCCGCCGAACCGAGGTTGGCCAATGATTTCCACCTGTCCAAGCTGCCAAAAACAGGTGTCCATTCCACCCAACGTGGAATCGGCCGCGTTGGTGCGTTGCCCCTTGTGCGAGGCGGAGTATGTCTTGAGCGAGTCCTTGGCGTTGGCCCCGCCCGAGTTGATTCCCGTGGCCTCCGCGGCGGAGTGGGGGCCGTCCCCGGAGAACGGGGGTGCCGATCGGCGGATTTCCGAGGAAAACGAGGCGGTGGTCGTGTCCGAAGGGTTTCCCGCCATGCCTGCCTCCGCCCAGTTGCGACCGAGAAAACAGAAGTCGGGGCTGCAAGTGTCGATCGAGGTGGTCGCGGGCGGACTGGCCGGCTGCCTGGTGGCATACTACGCCCTGGCGTTTTACTTCGGTCCCCATCTCCATAGGATCGGCCTGCCGAAACTTCCGCTGCCGTTCATCTCCTGGATCACCGCTCCGCCGACCGAAAGGAACGAGGAGGAATCGGAACCGGCCGATGGGGATACATACGGTAAACAATCGCTCAACCGGTCCAAAACGCTTGTTCCCGTGCAAAGGATGGGAACGAGGGAAAATCCTAAGTTCCACCCCGGGACGCGGGGCGTCCAACGCGAGCGTTCCCACGCAGAGCATGGGAACGAGAGCAAACCGGGGAAAAAGTCGGGTATTGTGGCGGCCATCAAAACCTCGTATAGTTAAATTAGTGGCAAGAAGCGAGGTTTTTCGGTTCTTTGGTCGTTCCCGGTCCCAATAAGTGAAGCACACCCCTCCCGCCGAGGTTATCCCGCTGTGGAACCTTCCCGAGGGGAGCTGTGCGCGGATCGCCCGCGTCCTTGGCCCCTCGGACCACGTTCACCGGCTCGATGAATTTGGACTGCGCAGCGGGACGAAGATAGAAATGTTCCGCCCCGGCAATCCATGTATTGTTCGTTTGTCGGGGAACAAGGTTTGCCTCCGCGCCGACGGGCTGTTGGAGGTGTTGGTCGAACCGATGTAAAAAAGCCCGCGGCCACTGGTCGCGGATTTATGTCTAATTCATGATTGCCGCCGCAAAAACACGCGCGTTCACCGTAGCCCTGGTCGGCAATCCGAACACGGGCAAATCGACCCTCTTCAGCGGCTTGGTCGGCGTCCATCAGCACGTGGGGAATTATCCGGGCGTAACGGTCGAGAAAAGGATCGGCCGGACGTCCTTCGCCGGTCAGCGGTTCGAGGCGATCGACCTGCCGGGCCTTTACAGCCTTGCACCCCGCTCCCGCGACGAGATGGTGGTGGTCGATCTATTGCTGGGCCGGCGGAAGGGTGTCGCCGCCGTGGACGCGGTGGTGTGCATCGTCGACGCCAGCAACCTCGAGCGCAATCTCTACCTGGTAAGCCAGGTGTTGGAACTCGGTTTGCCCGTCGTGCTGGCGCTGAACATGCTAGACGTAGCCGAGCGGCGGGGTATCCGCATCGACGCGGCACGACTGCAACGGCAACTGGGCATTCCGGTCGTGCCCATGCAAGCCAACCGCCGGATAGGTTTGCCGCGGTTGATGGCGGTGTTGGCCGACGTGGCGGCCGGCGGCGGGGCGGCGTCCGAGAATCTCCCCTCTCCCTTTGGGAGAGGGGCCGGGGGTGAGGGGAAAGATGTCTCGCCACACAACGTCCTCACCCTAGCTCTCTCTCAAAGAGAAAGGGGGCTGATCGACAGGTGTCTTCGTTGCGAGGCAACCGTCCGGCCGGAAGGTTGCGGCGAGGATCCGCCGGGCACCGCGGCAATGGCCCTGGACGCCGCTCGCGTCCACTTGGCGCTGTTGCCCGACGAGTTCGAGGCGGAAGTCGCCTCGCTCGAGTCGGAACTGGCCGACGAATCCAACCGCTCGGCCGGAGGCCCGTTGCCCCGATGCCTGGTAAGGCGGCTCTTGCTCGACACCAACGGTTACTTGCAGCGGTCGTTGTTGAAGGACCCGGACGGACGTTGGGCCAGTCGCCTCGCGGCGGCGCGCGAGAGGTTGGCGGCCGCCGGCACTCCGGCGCCGGCGGTCGAGACCTCCGCCCGATATGATTGGGCACGCCGCGTGCTGGAGGGAGTGGTCGTTGAGCCGGGCTGTTACAAGACGACGCCGAGCGACCGCATCGACCGCGTGCTGACGCATCGATTCTTCGGCGCGGTGATTTTCGCCGCAGTGATGTTGATCGTATTTCAATCGGTGTTCGTCTGGGCGCGGCCGGCGATGGAGTGGATGGAAACGCTCACCGTCGCCGTCGGCGGCTGGGTCGAAATGCACATGGCCGAAGGGGCGCTGCGCAGCCTGATGGTCAACGGCTTGATCGGCGGCGCGGGGGCCGTGCTGATGTTCCTGCCGCAAATCCTCGTCTTGTTCGCGTTCCTCGCTTTGCTGGAGGATTGCGGATACATGGCCCGCACCGCGTATTTGATGGACCGGCTGATGGCCCGCGTGGGACTCAGCGGCAAGTCGTTCATTCCCTTGCTTTCGTCGTTCGCCTGCGCCGTGCCGGGGATCATGGCCACGCGGGTGATCGAGGACGAGCGGGACCGGCTGACGACGATCCTGGTGGCCCCGCTGTTGACCTGTTCGGCCCGGCTGCCGATCTACGCGATGTTGATCGCCGCTTTCGTTCCGGCGCAAAGCTACCTGGGCGGACTGCTGAACCTGCAAGGCCTGACGCTGGCCGGTTTGTATCTGCTGGGGATCGTCACGGCGATGATTTTCGCCACCGTGTTCAAGCGGACTTTGCTTCGCGGCCGCACGCCGCCGTTCGTGATGGAGTTGCCCA
>JAHIKV010000056.1 GCA_018897395.1 Planctomycetota bacterium
CAATTTTACAGATTTTGAGTCTCATCCAATTTGAGAAAACACCTTTAATCGAGGCACTTTCATGCGAATCCTACAAAATCCAACAACCTGATTGCCCTAACCAGTTGCTATTATTCGAGTAACGTTCGGACACTAATGATATATATTAGAGAACACCGCCGTTAGCACGTCCGAAGTCGCAACCGCCGTCGGCAAGCAATCCCGATGGATTCGAGAGGCCCTTGCCGATCTTCTCGCCCGTGGTCTTGTCACCAGAATTAGCAAACGCGGCGGATGGATTCTCCCCCAGTCCCCACGCCAAGAAACCGGCGGCGGGGCGGCTTCGGCGGCGAGCGAAAAAAGAGGCGACAGGCGAACCGAGGGCAGGCCCCCGGCCCGCCACGGACGACCCGCGGCTGGCGGCCCCGTCGCAACGCCCATCGTCGGCACGGCGACGGCAGCCGGAATCGAGCCGAGCGGGGCCCGGTCAGCGGCCGCGGGAAGGTGTGTATCTGATTTACAATCAGATGGTTTTCCCCGAAATCCCCGCGAAAAACGTGAAAAAACGGCCAACCGTGGCCGCGGGCGTTGCCAAAGCGGCCCGAAAAACCATGGAAAACCACACTAGGGAGGGATTGGGCATGGGGGCACCAAAGCAAAACAAAAACGCCATGCGACACGGCCTAACGGCGACCGGCAAGTTACCCCTATCGTGCATGTACGTCGGGCGGCATATCGGGAAGTTTCGGCGGGATTTGGAGCAGGCAGTTATGATAGCACGTGGGCGAGTGACGGTCTCCGACGCTGCGGCTATCACGTGCGCCTGCCGCTGGGAGCGTCATGCCCTTTTGGCGTTGCGTTGGCTGACAGAAGAGTATGAGAAGCTATCTGTGGACGATCGGCTGAAGTTTTCTGGGGAGTCAAGCCGGGCAACATCAGCACGCGACAACGCCATTGCTCGGCTGGGGCTGGCGGATGAGTTGAACCCGTTGGGCGGGTACGACGACCCGGCCGAAGCCGACGGCGGCGATGGCGGCGATGGCGCCGACGACGGCAACGGCGGCAACGCTGCGGGCCGCTCAGGCTTTGTCAAAGGCGATGAAAACGAAACCGATGTTATGGAAGGACATCCCGCAATGAAACGCACCTGACGCGAAGCCAGGCCCGTCACACGTCAAGTGCTGGCAACCGGCATACCCGCCCCGGGTCAATCATCAGGCCGGGGGGGGGTTTCAGAAAAGCGGGGCTGGCAAATAATTTTTTTCTAAACTGCGATTTTGCGGAGGGAACTGCCGACTTTTGATCGAAAAACATCTTTTCGTGAAAGAAATTGGCATAATTTGAGGAGGGAATTGAAAAATGGCAACAGATTTTCAGAGAAAAGTGAAAAGGCTCGAAACGCAACTCCAGGGGGTGGAATCGAGAATCCACGCCCGGGCGAAGCGGTTGGATGCCCTGGCAGCGGGTGGCGTTGCGGCCGAATCTGGGCGGGATTTTGCGCGGCGGATCACCCGTCACAATCCGGCGTTGGGGGGATGGGGGGTAGATTGCTCCGTCACCGGGCGGCAGATTCCGTTGACGGAAGAGCAGGAGGCGACTCGGCTGCGGGAGTCGCGGGCGGCTGTGGAGGCGTTACCCGCTCGGGTATTTTACGAAAAAATTACAACCCCTGAAACGAGAGGAGCACAATTATGAAATTGACTGACAGCGTAGCGGAAGCCCCGCCGGTGCCGGTGCTGGCGTGCGGAGCGACGGCGGGTATTCGGGAGCAGGCCGAGACCGACTACCGGGCAATGGTGTTTGCCGTGGCAAAGGGCGAGTCCCTCAACGCGGAAAAATTGCGGTCGATTCTGTGGCCCCTCTCCCGGACGTTGGAAGATTTTGAGAACCGCGTAGCGGTTGCCAAGTCGCGGCTCGACCTGGCCGGCCAATTGCAACAGGGCGAGGCCCTGGCCGGCGACGTGGAAGCGACGAAACTGGCCCGCGATGAAGCAGCCGGCCGGTTGCTGGCCGCCGAAAAGGAAGCCGACCGGGCCACCGAAAAGGCCAGCCGGGCGTGGTCCGAAGCGGACCTTCGGCACGGTGCGGCCGTCGCCAAACACCGCAACGTGGTGACTGCGGCCGGGCACCTGGAGGGCAGCGCCGATCCCGACTTGGCGCGCCAGATTGCCGGGTTGGAGTCGAATCGTTGTTCTCTTTCCGAAGTTGTCCGAATCGGCAAGGATGCGGCCGCCCGGCAAAATTTTCTTCGTGGAAAAATTGATAGCCTTCGCGGCATGAAAGGCAGTACAGGTTTTTGTGTCCCTCACCCCGACAATTTGGAACGCGAAGCCATGGCGATCGAGAACGACGTGGCGAAACTGCAAACAAAGGTCGAGGCGGGCGAAGCGGCAGCGATCGAGATCGCCACGATCGACCCCCAAATCGCGGAACTGTGGACCCGGCAGCATGATGCCGAGGGAGGCATGGCGTGGTGATGCGACAAGCCGACTGGCGAGTTCCCCACATCATTCTCCGTTGTGGGTTTGGAGCCGGTCGGTATGCGGCGGCAGATTTTCTAAGGGGTCTGTTGTTCGCGCGCCCGGTCGGCGGTTTTATCATCGCCGTCGGCCGGGTAGATTTTGATTGCTTTTGTGAATTGACTATGGGGCCTATCCCCGAAACATCCTAAACGGAGGTAAGAAATATGACAACATCACTACTAGAACAAACTAGCGGCACTGTGGGCGAAACTCCGGTTCAAGCCGGTGGCGGCACCACGGTCGTGCATGGCGATCGGAGCGACGCAATTTCTGACTCCGTGAGGGCCGGGATTTTGGCCGTGCTCGATGACCGAACGTTGGGTTGGCGGGCCGCGTTAAAGAAAATCGAAATGCTGCTTAGTGTGAAGGCCATTGCGACGGAATCCACCCGCCGCAACGTTGCCCGACCGTCGGAAATCACGGTTCTGCGTGAGCAGGTCGCCGACCTGAAAAGGCAGTTGGCCGGAACGTCCCGCGGCGGTGTGAACCCCAGCGGCCGGACGATGGAAAGTGCCGCGGAGTTTTTCCATTCTGTCTGTGGCCGTCGGCCGCGGGTTCGAGCGTAGTGGCTGCGGGCTATCCACTCCGCGGTCGCAGCCCATCGCCGTCGGGCAACGGCGTCCCCGGTGGTGGCAGGCTTAACTTCGGAACGATCGTATGCGACCACGAATCTACATATCCGGCCCGTTGACCAGTTCCGGCAACGTCCGCGAAAACCTCGAGCGCGCGATGGGTGCGGCTCGAGCGCTGATAGATGCTGGCTTTGCCCCGTTCACTCCGCACTTGTCGTATCACCTGGACCCGGCCGAAGAATTGCCGCACGCGACGTGGATGAAAATTGAACTGCCCTGGGTGAGTGTGGCCGACGCGGTGCTGAGACTGCCCGGCGAGAGCGTGGGAGCAAACATCGAAGTATCCCATGCCCGCAAGCTGGGCGTCCCCGTGTTCACGTCGATCGCGGCCCTGGCGGACCACTTCGCTTTAGCTGGCAGTGCGGCAGCGTAGCTTCGATTCTAGGCGGGGGTCGAAAGGTAGGCATGGGAACACCAAGAGACCCCTTCGGACGCGAGAGGCGCAACGTGGCGCGGTCGGTTTTCGACAACGTAGTGGCCCGATGGTCAAACGACGGAGGGCGGGTAAGCTGGGTATGACTTTCCCCCACCCTATCCCCGATAAATCAGCATACGCCAATTGACTAATAAGCCGATAGGCGTATAATAATGGCAACTGGTTTGCTGCCCTATGGGGAAACGATGATGTCAATTAGCGAACAACTGAAGGAAGCCATCCGGGCCTACGGCACACTGTACGCTGTTGCCAAAGACAGCGGGGTTCCCTATTCCGTTCTGCAACGGTTTGAGGCCGGGCAGCGGGATGTTTATTTGGCGACCGCCGATAGGTTGTGTGAGTTTTTCGGTATGCGACTGACACAACCGACGGCAAAGCGGGCCGGGCAGAAGAGGGCCGCGACGAAAGGGAAAGGGAAACGAAAATGAATGAAGAAATCCGAGTATCCGTTTGCCGATGGGGTGACGGCCACCACTTAATGCTGCGGTGGCGTTGTCCGTTCACTGGGAAACGAAAAGCAATGTCGGCCCACACCGACAGCCAACGCGAGGCAGAGCGAAAAGCGGGCCTACTCGAAAAGGAATTGAGGGAAGGCAAACATGCCAACCCCGGCAAAATGAGTTGGCCGGATTTTGTGTTGCGACACAAGGAAGAGGTTCAACCGGGCTTGGCAGAAAACACCCGCCGCATGTTTGCTACGGTGTTCCATACCGTAGAGAAACATATTCCGCCCGCACGGCTGGCCGATGTTACGGCTTCGAGGTTGAGCTACCTCGCGGCGGAACTGCGAAAGGCAATGAAGAGTGAGGCGACGATTCAGAGCTACATGGCCCATTTGCGTTCTGCTTTAAACTGGGCGGTTGACCTGGGGCTGTTGCCGACGTTGCCGAAGTTTCCAAAGGTGCAACGTGCCAAGGGGGCAGCGGTTGGCCAAAGGGCGGGGCGTGACGTTAGAAGAATTTGAGCGAATGATTCAAATTGTCCCACGGGTTCTTGCAGGGGAAGGTCGATGGCCAAAGGGCAAGACTCGCAACCTCGATGCTCAATCGAAAGCCAAGCGGGAAGTGGATTCGGCGGCCGTTGCGTCTTGGCGGTTTTTCCTTGAGGGTTTGTGGTGGGGCGGGCTTCGATTGGGCGAAGCCCTCAACCTTTATTGGAACCGGGCAGACAGGTTGCAAGTTGACTTGTCGGGTAAGCGGCCCATGATTCGGATTCCCGCGGAACTGGAAAAGGGCAATCAGGAACGATTGAGCCCGATGGCCCCCGAGTTTTTCCGGCTGCTGGAAACCGTGCCCCAGGAATCCCGCAAGGGCCGGGTGTTCAAGCTGATTGGGGCCAGTGGCAAGACGACACCGATGGGGCTAGAGCATATTTCGGAAATGATTAGCAGGGTTGGGCGGCTGGCCGGCGTGAAGGTTCACATTCACCCGCGAACGGGGAAAGTGAAGTACGCTTCTGCCCATGATTTGAGGCGAAGTTTCTGCGAGCGGTGGGCCATGAAGGTTATGCCCCAGGTGCTTATGGAAATGGCCCGTCATGCGGACATTGCCACCACTCAGCGATACTACATTTCAAGGAACGCCCGGAACACGGCCGAAGCCCTCTGGGCAGCATACGACCAAGCCCAACCCCAGCCCCAACCGGGCGGCCGGCCAAGTGGCCAAGGTTGTGGCTACAGTGAGGCGAAAACCACGATTGACTCTGCACCACCAAACGACGCAATCCCTTGTGAGACAATGGCTTACGCCAAGTTGGGGAGCAAGGATTTGAACCCTGGCTAACTGATATGCTATCAAATATGGTCAAGCAGTTCCACCAAGTTGTCTGGGACGGCCGGTTACGCCGGGATTGGGAGGCGATTTTGCGATTGGCCGTCGTCGAGGACCTCGGCACCGCAGGCGATTGGACCAGCAACGCCTTGGCCCCGGAAAACGCCGTGGGACGGGCGAACGTGATGGCGCGTCGGCCGGGAGTGGTCGCCGGACTTCCCGCGGCCGAGCAGACGCTGGCCGCTTTCGATCCTCGCCTGAAATGGGTCCCGCAAACCGAGGACGGCTCTCCGGTCTCTCCGGGCCAGTGCGTCGGCGTGATCGAAGGGCCGGCACGAGGCATGTTGGCCGCCGAACGGGTGTTGTTGAACCTGCTGGGGCGGCTGTCGGGCATCGCCACGTTGACCCGCCGGTACGTCGAAGCGATCGCCGGCACGAAGGCCCGCGTCTACGACACCCGAAAGACAACGCCCGGCTGGCGACGGCTGGAGAAGTACGCCGTCCGTTGCGGCGGCGGACTGAACCATCGCGGCGGACTGGACGAGGCGGTGCTGATTAAGGACAACCACCTCGCGCTGGGCGAGCGGCGATTTACGCCTGCCGAGGCGGTAGCGCGGGCGCGGCAATTCGTACAAAAAAATGCCGCCGACACGGCAATGCCGATCGAGGTCGAGGTGGACTCGCTCGAGCAGCTCGACGCGGTTTTGACGGCCCGGCCCGATATCGTGCTGTTGGACAACATGACTCCGTCTCAATTGCGGGCGGCCGTGGCGCGGCGGGACGCGGCAAATCCGGCGGTCGAGTTGGAGGCCTCCGGCGGTGTCAACCTGGACACGATCCGCGCGATTGCCGAAAGCGGCGTCGAGCGGATCAGCGTCGGCGCCTTGACCCACTCGGCCGTCGCTTTGGATTTCGGGCTGGATTGGGTCGGCTGAACTCGATGCGACCGGGTGCCGTTGTAAAACAGCAACGCCGCGAGGTTGCAGTTCCCGCCAACGTTGCCAAACCGCGCCGCATGTGGCGAATTGACCACTTGATTAGGCCCTCAAACCCACGGACTGCAACCCGTGGGTTTTCCGACCGGCACGGCCGGCAAACGTCAGGGATATTTTTTGCTCTGCCTTGTGCATCATCCTATAGTTCTAATGCATCCGCGCTTTGGGGGAGGAGCGTTGGTCGCGGCGCGGCGGGGGAAGCTGGGTTTTTGGGGACCCCGCCGCGCCGGTTTCTTTCACGGCAAACGAAAATTGAACAATCAGCGAACGCGATTCCCTATTTCCCACCCTCTAAAATCTCGATGTTCTTCTTCGCCAGCGGCGCCAACGGACTGCCGGGGTAGTCGTTCACCAGCGAATGGAGCGTGGCCGACGCGCGGTCCTTCCGTCCCAATCGCATCTCGCAATCGGCAGCCAGAAACAACAACTGGTCGATGTACGGCGAGTCGGGGCTGACCGTATGCAACTGCTCCGCCTGGGCAATCGCCTGGGCGTACCGGCCCCGGCCGGACCAATAGCGGGCCAGCAGCAGCGTCAGATAGCCGTCGAGCCGCGCCACTGGAAACGCTCGCAGCCAGGACTCGATCTCCTCCGCCGCGCGGACGTACTGCTTCGAGCGGAGAAATTCCTCGGTCGAACGGGCGTGGGCGCCGCGCTGCGCCGTCTCGACGTTGAACCGCCGCGAAGAACCCAGAAGCCGCTGGGCTTCGAGGTAAGCGTTCCGGGCGGAGCGGCCGTCGCCCGTGGCGGCGAAAAAATCGCCCCAAACTCGCTGCAACTCGGCGGCGATCACCCTCACCCCCTGCCCCTCTCCCGCTTGCGGGAGAGGGGAGTTGGGAAAGAGCCTTTTCGTCGCCGCCTCCAGCAACGGCTTGGCATCGGCGGCGCGTAGGAGATCGTTAACGGCAACGTCGGCCGCGGCTATCTCGCACTCCGCTTTCGGTTCGGCGGCGTCGATTCGCCGCGCCGCGCCGCGCCAAATCTCCAGCGCCGTCCGGGAGTCGCCCAAGGAGAATCGGGCCAGCGGGCAGATCAGTTGCGCCAGTTTCAGCAGGTCGTCGTCCCCCTTGGCGGCCGAACCGTCCCGGAAGGCCGCATGGACCGCCTCGACCGCCTTGGCCAGATAGCCGTCGGATCGATCGGGCGCCGCGAGGGCCTTCGCCTCGAAGACAAACGCCAATTGCCTTAGCGACGCGGCATCGAGTTTGCTCGGGGCGTAGGTCTCGATGATCCTCAGGTATTCGTCCAGCGTGTGCAGTTTGTCACTGGAAGTAAGCAGCGGCCGGTCGACGTAAATGCGGTTGGTCATTTCGGCCGTTCTCACGCCGCGGCGGACGGAAAGCGTCACGGCGTACAGTCCCGGCCGGAGGTAAACGTGATCGACGTTGGGCAAATCGCTGGTCTGCCCGTCGCCGAAGTCCCAGCGGATTTTCGCCCCATGCGCGGTGAGCGTTTTCGGCGAAAGGTCGCGGAACTTCACGCCCACCAGCGGCACGTCGTTTTCCGGCAGCGGCACGTCGCCGGCCACGTCGGCCAGAAAGTCCGGCGCTTGTCCGCCGACCCGCAGGCTGACGCGGCCGGCGGGCAGGCGGCCGACCAGATGCGAGTGAAAAACCTCCGCCGGAATTTCCCTCGGCCGCCGCGGCTTCTCCTCCGGCGGATCGATCTCCCACGCGGCGACCATCACGGCGTCCGGTCCGGCGGCGGCATGGTAATACTCGAACTTGTGCTCGCCGGCAGTGAGTTGAACGTCGTGCCGGCTGCCGCGAGTGGCGCGGCGTTGGGGACCGTGACGGCCGGGGGCCGAGGCCGCCGGCTTGCCGTCGATCAGCAGAAAGCTGCAATCCCGGCTGGAGGTGAAAAATCCATAAGTACCCGACTCGCGCAGATGCAAGTAACCGCTGTAGCGGCTGAGGAACGGTTCCCGCTTGAGACTGCACGGATTGGCGGCGTGGAACACGCCTTCGACGTAGTCGGCGCCGATCGGTTCGGCGGACTGGAACGCCTCGCGCACCGATTCGAGACTCCTCAGGTTGCAACGGCTAAACTTTCGCGTCTCCAGCAACAATCCATCGTGGCAGGTCCACGCCGGCGGTTCGTCGCGGGGCGGATCGCCGCCGTAAAAAACGTCGTAGGCCGATTGACCTTCGATCGTCTGGAAGGCTACCCGGCAGAAGTCGCCCGGCCCGACTTGCAGCACACGGAACGGGACCGCTTCCTTGTTCCGCGCGGCGACCAGCACGTTGCGGCCGTCGGGGCGAATCTCGCCGTGGTGAAGGAACTCGACCACGACGGCCGCGTGCGTTTTTCGGGTGGGAACAAACACCGAGCGGACGGCGTTGAACTCCGTGCCGCCCCGGCGGAAGGATTGGGCCGTCGCGCCATTGATGGATGCAAGAATAACCGCAATAGTTGCAATCCATACGGCGGTGATTTTTGCGCTTGGAAATGTCATATCCGTTTAGCGGCCGCCGGCACGGCGACCCGTGTTCTGCCGCAAGCCGCCGTACCGGCGGCTGCTAAACATGCGACATAGTTTTCCGACATTCAATAGCTGTCGTTAAATGATCGCCAATCGACACCATTGATCGAGCCTCCCCTATCAACTAATGTATATGGATGTCGTAGTGGAGGGAAGTAATCGAGGACTGGAGCAGGGATATGCCATCACCTACCCCCCAGATTAGCCCCGAGGAAGCGGTCCGGCGGGTCGCCCAGGCGCGCGAGGCCCTGGTCGGCGAGATCCATAAGGTCATCATCGGCCAGGACGAGATGATCGAGCAGATGCTGATCTGCGTATTCGCCCGAGGGCATTGCCTGACGATCGGCGTGCCGGGCCTGGCCAAGACGCTGGCCGTCTCGACGCTGGCCCAAGCCCTACACTTGAAGTTCACGCGCATCCAGTTCACACCCGACCTAATGCCCAGCGATATCACGGGCACGGAGATTATCGACCAGGACCAGGCCACCGGCCAGCGCAGCTTCCGATTCGTGCGTGGGCCGGTCTTTTCCAACATCGTGCTGGCCGACGAGATCAACCGGACTCCACCCAAGACCCAAGCGGCGTTGTTGCAGGCGATGCAGGAGCACGAAGTCACGGTGGCGGGCAACACCTATCCGCTTGCCCCGCCGTTTTTCGTCATGGCCACGCAGAACCCGATCGAGCAGGAAGGGACCTACCCACTGCCCGAGGCCCAGTTGGACCGCTTCATGCTGTCGATCAACATCGGTTATCCGACGCGCAGCGAGGAGCGTGAGATCGTGATGGCGACCACGCAGACTTCCCGCCCGGAGGTCCGTCCGGTGTTGCACGGCCAGGACGTGCTCTGGGCGCAGCAACTCGTGCGTCAAGTGCCCGCCAGCCGGCACGTGGTCGATTACGCGGTCGATCTGGCTCGGGCCACGCGGCCGAAGGAGCCGCCAAGCCCCGATTTCGTGAAAAACTGGCTCGCCTGGGGCGCCGGACCCCGGGCCGCACAGTACATGGTCCTGGGCGCGAAAGCGAGGGCGATCCTACACGGCCGGTTCGCCGTCTCGGCCGAGGACGTCCGCGCGATGGCCTATCCGGTTTTGCGCCACAGGCTGTTCACCAACTTCAACGCCGACGCCGAGGGGATCGACGTGGACCAGGTGATCGAGAAGATTTTACAGACCGTGCCGGAGCCGAGCTACGGCGAGGCGCTTCCCTCGAAATCGGCACGCGCGGAACGCCAACCGCCGCCGCCGAGGTCAGTTCCCACTCCGCCGCCGCCTGGAGGCTAAAGCAGTGGCGTTTAATACTGCGGCACTCGCTCAGCAGACATGTTGTTGGCTACCGTGGAGGTGAGAGCGGATCTGACGTTGTCAAATTTGAAGAACATACGCATTAGATTATCCATCGCGCGAGACTGAATGTGCATGCCGCTAATCCAACGCGAAACCGTTTCGGCAGCTACACCAATTCGTTCGGCAAAGTCCTTTTGCCTAAGGCCGAGCTTGCTCAGAGCATCGCGGATTTGTTCCGGCGACAGCAACATAAGGTGCTCACGCAACGCTTGGGTTACTTGATCGTTGCCGACGTTGCTGAACAATACCTCACCGCATGCACCGCATTTGTTGACCTGAAGCCGCGAGATGCGGAAGGCATATAGACGACCGTCGTGTTTGACCTCGGCATCATAGGCAATGGTCGCGGGCTGCACCTCAACCTTGCCGCATTCGGGACAACGCCGTGGGAACGGCTTCTCGCTTGGTTCCGCCGCATCGGTAGCACAATTGTGTTCTTTTCTTGGCATCTGTAAACCTCACGCTTTCGAGCCAAAACGGTTAGACAGAAACGTCTCGAACACCAGGGCGATCAGCACGGCCGCGAGAAACGGCCCCCATAGGCTTTTGCCCTCTCTGAGCCGGACGAATGTTTCCGAGAGATCGTCGGGGTCTTCGGCGACGATCAACGGCGCGCCGCCGAGCAATTCCTCGATCTTTGCCGCTTCGATCCTTGCCGGCTCGGCCTCGGCGGGATCGAAATTGACCGAATAGGCCACTTGCGTCGGACTCGCGGCGCCTGGAATCCGCAACACGTAAATCCCAATATCGTAAGTGTTCGCGTAGCGGAACTCCCCGGATGTTTTCAGCCGCAGCGTTTCGCCGTCGGGCGGAACCAGCTCGACCTCCAGCGGTTCCGCAACTCCGATAAACCGGTACTCCAACGGCTGACCGGCGAGAAGATTCGTTCTGACGCGATCGGTCTCCGACAGATGGAAAGTAAGCCGAACGACCAACGGCATGAAGATCGGCCGCAGCGACAGGTTGGACCAACTCACCACCGCGCCGGCGCCGAGCATCAGCGTTCGGCCGTCGCCCACGCCGCGCTCGATCAGCAGCGGTTCGCCGTCGTCGAGCCGGGCCAGCACCCGCGCGTGCCCTTTTTCGACCTCCATGCGGACGTGCCGGTAGACCAGAATCGACTCGTACAGCGAGGCCGGTTCAAGCAAGTTTTTCAAGGCCGGGTGCTTTTCGTCCAGGAATCCGACGCGCCAGCTATCGCGTCCCTCTTGCCGCCCAATCGCACGAACGTCCGCCAGCGGCGCGGGCAGCAACCGCCCGCCGGAGAGTTGGTTCATCCGGTTGTACGCCTCCGTCTCGACGTTGTCGCCGCAGATCCAGACGAGATTGCCGCCGCCGGCGACGTAGGCGCCAAGCCGCTCGGCCGCCTCGGCATCCAGCGCGGGCAGGTTCACGCAGTACAAGACTTTATACTTCTCCAACGGTTCGCCGGTCAGATCGCCGATCAATAGCGTCGATACATTGAACCCGCCGGCGCCGGCCATGCCCAAGGCAAGGGCCTGCTCCAGATAGTACGCGTCGTCGAGGTACGGTATTTCGTGACGCCGCGCCTCGACCACCGCCACCGGAACGCCCCGGCCGAGGTCGATGGCGAAGAAGCGGCGGTCGTCGTACCGCGAGCCGTCCTCGCCGATCAGACTTACCTCGCCGCGATGCAGCCCGGCGCGTTGAAGCGAAAAGGTGAAACCGTGTTTTACACGCCCGCCGGGCGGAACGTTCAACTGGGGACTGCTCGCCTGCTTCACTCCGTCGATGGTAAGTTCAACCAACCGTTGTTGGGCAACCGACGAGGCGTTCAGCACGGTGACGACGGCCTTCGCCGGCAGCCCGACCATCGGCACGGCCGTTTCGAGATCGACCCTTTCAACGGCCGCGTCCGGTTTCCCAGCGCGGTCGCAATCGACGATGATGACGGGGATGGGGGGCGAGGAGGGATTAGGGATTAGGGATTGGGGATTAGAAATTTCTTGATTTGGGATTTGGGATTTGGGATTGCCTTTTTCCCCCTCCCGCTCCTCGCCCACTGACTCCTGAATCCCGCTTCTAATCCCTAATCCCCAATCCCTAATCCCTTCTTCTTCCCACGACACCCGCTGCATGTCGGTCAGTATGAATATCTGCTTGTTCGGCGCGTCCGAACCGGCCAACATTTGCCGGGCTTGCCGCAGCTTCAACATCAGATTGGCCCGCTCGTAGCTGACGCGACATTGTCGGAGGATTTGGCGGACGGACTGTTGGGTACGGTCCAACCTGCCGGCGCCCGGCGGCGGCGGGCCGCAGGTGGGTAGCAGCGCCGCCTGGTCGCCGTCGGTCAATTGATCGAGGACCTGCGCCGCCGCCGCGGCGGCCGTCTCCAGCCGGACGCGGTCCCGGTCGATCATGCCCATGCTCGCCGAGTTGTCGAGGATGATAACCACCGCCGTCTGTGCACTGCCCCAGAGGGCGCCGAGGTTGGTCATCGCCGGCCTGGCCAGTCCCACGGCCACCAACAGCAGCACCGCCGCGCGGAGCACCATCAACAGCAGGTCTTGTATCCGCTTCCGCCGCCGCGTTTTCTGCACGCTCAGTTTCAGGAACCGCAGCGTCGGAAACGGGGCCTCCTTTGCCCGACGACGATTGACCAGATGCAACACGACGGGGATCGCGGCGGCAAACACGGCCAACAGAAACAGCGGCGCGGCGAAGGTCATGGGCGGCCCCGTTTGGCGATGTATCGCGACAGCATGAAATCGTACGGCGTCGAGGTCTCGGCAGAGACGTAGTCGATCCGGGCCTCGGCGCACGCGCGACGATAGCTCTCGATGAACGATCTAATCCGGGCAACGTACTCGTCGCGCGCGTAGGCGGGATCGACCTGTATCCATTGGCCGGTTTCAAGGTCGCGGAAAGCAGTCGCGTCGCGGAACGGAAAGTCGATCTCGGCCCGGTCGAGAACGTGGAAGACGATCACCTCGTGACGGCGGTGGCGGAAGTGGTGCAATGCCCTGACGATTTCTTCCGGCTCGCCGTACAGGTCGCTGATCAAAACGATCAGTCCACGGCGCTTCAACCGGTCGGCAATGCGGTGCAGCGTTTCGGCAACGTCGGTCTCTCCGGCCGCTTCGACCGCCTCCAATCGCTCCATCATTTCGTTGAAGTGGCGCGGCGTGCTTCGGGCGGGCATGTCGAGCCGAATCCGCGCGTCGAAAGTGGTCAAACCGACCGCGTCCCGCTGACGGGTCATCAAATAGCCGAGCACCGCGGTCAGATAGCACCCGTATTGCAGCTTGCTCAGTTTGCCGTCGAGACGGTAGCCCATCGAACCGCTCGTGTCCAAGAGGATTTGGACCCGCATGTTCGTCTCTTCCTCGTACTGCTTGACGTAGAGGCGGTCGGTGCGGCCCAACATGCGATAGTCGAGCCGCCGCGGGTCGTCGCCGGCCGTGTACTCGCGGTGTTCGGCGAACTCGACGCTGAACCCCTTGTAGGGGCTGGAGTGCAGCCCGCTGATAAAACCCTCGACCACGCCCCGGGCGACGAGCGAGAGGTTTTTCACGCGGGCCAACGTCTGCGGCTCGAGGAATCGGTAGCCGGTTTGCATGGGAACAAGGCTTTTTTCAGGATAATATACCTGTATGAGGGTGTCCGGGAATTGGCCCGCAAAAACAGCTGTTTAGCCCCGGGTGAATACACCCGGGGCACGGTCTGGTGCGCCCAACCACCGCTGCCCGCCGTGTATTCACGGCGGGCTAAATGGGACTATTCCCGGACACCCTCACCTGTATTGTAGTTGAGTTTGACCCATTTAATAAAACATGGCAACATGGCCGCCGTTGCCGACAACGATAAAGACGATATATGGAACCGCTCTTTTTACCCCCACTTGGTTGACATTCTTGCAATTGATAGTTAGCCTAGGTAAATATAGGGGTTCGCGCCGACTTTACCAGGAATAACATGGCCGCCAAACGCAAAACCGATTTTACGGAAATCCTCATCCGCCAGGGCATCGTCGGCCCCGACCAACTGGCTGAAGCACAGCAGATGGTCGCCGAACAGGGCCTGAACTTGGCCGATGCCCTTGTCCGGTTGGGATACACCACGGGCGAGGAAGTGATGCGGGCGATGGCCGAGCAACACGGCTTGGACTACGTCAACCTAAGCGAGGTCTCCATTCCCCCAACGGTCGTCGAGTTGGTGCCCGAGTCCGTGGCGCGGGAAAACGTCGCCATCCCTTTGTCCGAGTCCGACGGCAAGCTGACGGTGATCGTCAGCGATCCGATGGACTACGACACTTTCGACAAACTGCGGTTCATTCTCAACCGCCAGATCGAGATTTCCCTGGCCCCGCGAGAGGCGATTCTCGAGGCCATCAACCGCCATTACGGCCAGACCGTCGGCGAAAGCGCCGACTCGATGCTCCAGGAGTTCACCGACACGGCCATCGACTTCACCGAGACGATGCAGGAAGCCGAGGCCGGCGAGGAGGAAGTCGACGAAAGCAGCGCGCCGGTGGTGCGGCTGGTGCAATTGGTCATTACAGAGGCGGTTCAACTGCGGGCGTCCGACATCCACATCGAACCGTTCGAGGACCGGATTCGGGTCCGATATCGGATCGACGGCGTGCTGATCGAGCGAGACAGCCCCCCCAAACGGTTGCTCGGCGCGATCCTTTCCCGCGTCAAAATTCTCTCCAGACTCGACATCGCCGAGCGACGTCGGACCCAAGACGGACGAATCAAGATTACCGTTGGAGAGAAGGAACTCGATTTGCGGGTCAGCGTCATTCCGACCAGCCACGGCCAATCGGTGGTGATGCGCATCCTGGACAAGGACAGCATCAAGGTGGGATTGCGCCAGTTGGGGTTTTCCGACGAGGACTATCAAAAGGTCCGGGGACTGATCCAGCGGCCCAACGGGATCATTTTAGTTACCGGTCCGACGGGTTCGGGCAAGACGACGTCGCTGTACGCGGCGCTAAATGAGTTAAATACGCCGGACAGGAAAATTATTACGGCTGAGGACCCCGTAGAGTACTACCTACCGGGGGTGAACCAGGTAGAAATACGCCATGAGATTGGTTTGGATTTTTCTCGCGTGATCCGTGCCATGTTGCGTCAGGCACCGAATGTGATTTTGGTTGGCGAGATGCGAGACCTTGAGACGGCACAGATGGGAATTCAGGCGTCTTTGACTGGACACTTGGTTTTCAGTACACTACATACGAACGATTCGCCCGGCGCCATTACACGTCTGATCGACATGGGTGTCCCGGCATACCTCGTATCCAGCAGCGTCGTCGCCATCATGGCTCAGCGTCTTATCCGAGTCGTTTGCCAAAAATGCAAGCATCCGTACGTCCCCAACGAATCCTTGGTCGAGGGCGCCGGCATCACTCCAGAGATGGCCGCGAATGCCAGCTTCGTCCAGGGCAGCGGATGTGGAAACTGCCAGGGGACCGGCTTCCGCGGGCGGCTGGGTGTCTTCGAGCTTATGCTCATGTCGCCGAAAATCCGCGAACTGACCTTTAACGCCGCCCCCACGGAAGATATCCGGCGAGCTGCGATAAGTGAGGGGATGAAAACCCTCTATTGGGATGGTATCGGCAAGGTCCTGCGCGGTGTTACCACCCTGGAGGAGGTCTTGCGTGTAGCGAAACGATCCGAGTCCGATTAACCAAATTGTTGGTCATACGTCGGCCGGACACGAATAATCATACTGAAAGAAGCCCCGGCACAACCGGATTTTTGGCGAGAAGAGGCCTCTTCGCCCCCGACTGCCGGTGCAGCACTTAATCGCGGGGAAGACATTCTAAATGGCCAGCATTCTCGTAGACAAACTGTTGCAGACGGTCGTCAACCGCAACGCCAGCGACTTGCACATTGCCGTCGGCCAACCGCCGGTGATCCGCGTCGACGGGCACTTGATAAAGCTCGAGACGAAGGTCTTGGAGCCGGAAGACACGACGTCCTTGATGAAGAGCATCACGCCCGAGCGCTGCCAGCAGGAATTGCAGGAGGTGGGTGGTTCCGACTTCGGCTTCGCCTTCGGCGACAAGGGCCGGTTCCGCGTTTCCGTCTACAAGGACCGCGGCCACGTAGCGATCGCTCTGCGGCTGATTCCCGCCAGGGTGATGGACTTCAAGGAGTTGGGGACCCCTCCCGTCTTGACGGACTTATGCACCCGTCCTCGCGGGCTGATCCTGGTGACCGGGCCGACCGGCTCCGGCAAGACCACCACCTTGGCGGCGATGATCGACTTTATCAACCAGAACTTCGACCACCACATCATCACCGTCGAGGACCCGATCGAGTTCTACCACACGCACAAGAAGTCGATCGTGAACCAGCGGGAACTGGGGGTCGACGTGCCCACCTTCGCCGAGGCCATTCGCCGCGGCTTGCGGCAGGACCCGGACGTGATCCTGGTGGGCGAGATGCGCGACCTGGAGACGATCGAGACGGCGATCACGGCGGCCGAAACCGGCCACATCGTTTTCGCCACCCTGCACACCACCAGCGCCCAAGGCTCGATCAACCGCATCATCGACGTCTTTCCCGTCAGCCAGCAGGAGCAGATCCGCACGCAGTTGTCCGTTGCCGTCATCGGCGTGCTTTCACAAGCGTTGCTGCCGAAGATCGGCGGCGGCCGGATTGCGGCGTACGAGATGCTCGTTATCACGCCGGCCATCGCCAACCTCATCCGCGAGAACAAGACCTTCCGCATCACTTCCGCGATTCAAACGGGTCAAAAGCTGGGTATGCAACTGCTCGACGACCACATGTTCAGGCTCTGGAAGGACGGCCTGGTGGAGAAGCGGGAAATCCTCTTGAAGGCGCATTCGACCGACGAGTTGCAGATCAAGATCGCGCGGGTCGAGCGCGGCATGTTCGAGGACGAGGGCGAGGCCCGCGAACGGGGAGAAATGGAGTAAACAATGGCGATTCGGCGCATCGGCCAAATCCTGGTTGACTTGGGCTTCCTCCGCGAGGAACAACTGGAAATATTGCTCGAGGAGCAGCAGCAGCGCCCCGGCGAGATGATCGGGCAAATCGCCATCAGTCTCGGCTTGATCACCGACGACCAGTTGGCGCAGGGGTTGGCCGAGCAGATGGGTATGCAGGTGGTCAGCCTCAGCGACGTGGTGATACCCACCGAGGTGCTCACCCACGTCACCGAGCCGATGGCCCATCTCTACCGGATCATCCCGCTGAAGTTCGAGCACAACGCGCTGACCATCGCCATGTGCGATCCGCAAAAGCTGTCGATCATCGACGAGTTGCGGAGTTTTCTCGGTTACGACATCAAGGCCACGGTCTGCACCGAGAAAGAGATGCTCAAATCGCTGGACCGCTACTACTCCGCCGGCGGCGAGAGCGTGGAGACGTTGATCGCCGACATGGAGCAGGACGCCGAGTTGGCCGCCGCCGTGGAGAAGATCGAAAAGAGTTCGACCCTCGATCTCACCAGCGTCGAGGCCCTGGCCGACAGCGCGCCGGTGCGGAAGTTGTTGAACATGGTTTTGTTGCTGGCCATCCGCGAGCACGCCAGCGACTTGCACTTCGAGCCGTTCGAGAGCGAGTTCAAAATCCGCATCCGCTCCGACGGCGTGTTGTACGAGATGGTGCCTCCGCCGCGCCACCTGGCCTTCGCCATCACCACGCGGGTGAAGGTCATGGCCGATCTGAACATCGCCGAGCGCCGTTTGCCGCAGGACGGCCGCATCCGGCTCACCGTGGGCGGCCACCCCGTCGATTTGCGCGTCAGCGTGTTGCCCACCATGTTCGGCGAAAGCGTGGTCATGCGGATCCTCGACCGCTCGGTGGTCATGCTCGATCTGGACGCCATCGGCCTGCCCGACGGAATTTTGGCCTCGTTCCGCGAGATCATCCGCCGCCCCAACGGCATTGTGTTGGTTACCGGCCCGACCGGCTGCGGCAAGACCACCACGCTTTACGGCGCACTGAACGAGTTGAACGTCATCGAAGACAAGATAATCACCACCGAGGACCCCGTCGAGTACGACATCGACGGCATCGTGCAGATGCCGATCGATCAGGCGATCGGCAACACGTTCGCCCAATGCTTGCGGTCGATCCTGCGTCAGGACCCGGATAAAATCCTGGTGGGCGAAATCCGCGACCTGGAGACGGCCGAGATCGCCGTGCAGGCGTCGCTGACCGGCCACATGGTGTTCAGCACGCTGCACACCAACGATGCCCCGAGCACGGTCACGCGGTTGCGCGACATGGGAGTGCCCCCTTTCCTGTTGACTGCCACGCTGGAGGCCGTTCTCGCCCAGCGGCTGGTCCGAAAGATATGCAAGGAGTGCCGCGAGCAGACCACTCCCAGCACGGATACGTTGGCGCAGATGGACCTTACACCCGACGACGTGCTGGACAAAAAGTTTTATCGCGGCCGCGGTTGCGCCGCCTGCAACAACACCGGCTTCCGCGGGCGGACCGGATTGTACGAGTTCATGCCCATCAACGACCAACTCCGCGACGTGATCAATCACGGGGCCTCCACGCAACAAATCCGAGATATGGCGTTGCGGACGGGCATGGTGCCCCTGCGCGAGTCAGGGTTGGAAAAGGTTTTCAACGGCATCACCGCCATCGAGGAGGTCGTGCGCGAGACAGTCGCCGAATCGTAGGGTAGTGGGTAGTGGATAGTGGGTAGTGGATAGTGGATAGTGGGTAGTGGATAGTGGATAGTGGAGTGGGCTGGCCGCTTCAGCGGCCAGTTATGAGAGGTTTAGCCGTCGCCGGCACGGCGGCGAAAAAAGAGGTATGTCCGGGCCGCTTGCGGTTTCGTATTAGGAGAATGACCATGCCAACCTATCAATTCGAGGCGATGGACGCCACCGGTCAGGAGATCAAGGACGTCATCGAGGCCACGAACCAGGACGAGGCGCAGGCGACGATCCGGCAGATGGGGTACTTCGTCACGAAGATCTCCGTCAAGAAGAGCCGCAAAACCGCCGCCGGGAAAAAGGGGGACCGCAAGGGAAAATCTTTCGCCATCGGCGGGGTCAAGTCGAAAACCCTGACCACTTTCACCCGTCAGCTCTCGATCCTCCAAGACGCGGGACTTCCCATCCTGCGAAGCCTGAAAATCCTCGAGCAGCAGGCCACTCCAGGCGCGCTGAAAAACTCCCTGATCGACGTCTGCGACGAGATCGAGGGCGGGGCCACGCTCTCCGAGGCCATGGCAAAGTCGCCAAAAGCCTTCAACCGGCTCTACGTCAACATGATCAAGGCCGGTGAGGCGGGCGGGGCGCTCGAGGTGATCCTCAAGCGGTTGGCCGAGTTCCAGGAACGGTCCGAAAGCCTCAAGCGGAAAGTCAAAGGCGCGCTGGTCTATCCGATCACCGTCGTCGTCTTCGCCTGCTCGATCCTGGTCTTTATCATGATGTGGATCGTGCCCAGGTTCACGAAAATCTTCCTGGACTTCGACACCACGCTGCCGGACATCACCGTGGTCCTGATTTTCTTGTCGAACTTCGTGATCAACTTCTGGTACCTGCTGCCCGGCATCCCGCTGTCGATTTGGCTGGTGCTGAAGTTGATCCGCAAGTTCTCCGGCGGTCGAATGGGATGGCACATGTTCATCATAAAAATGCCCGTCTTCGGGCCGCTGATCGAGAAGAACATCATCGCCCGGACCATGCGCACCCTCGGCACCCTGGTGGCCAGCGGCGTGCCGATCCTCGAGGCCCTGCACATCACCAAGGAGACCTCGGACAACGCCGTCTTCGAACGGCTTTTCCAGAAGGTCTACGAGTCGATCCGCGAGGGCGAGTCGATCGCCAAGCCGTTGAAGGAGAACTCCAAGCCGCCGTTCCATCCAATGGCCTTGTTCTTCTGGTTCTTCTGGCCGCCGGTGATCGGCGCCCTGCTTTACCTGACGAAAATGAACAAACGAGTGATCGACGACATGGTTGTCAACATGGTCGACGTCGGCGAGGAAACCGGCGAACTGGACACCATGCTGTACAAAGTGGCCGACACCTACGACGAGGAGGTCGCCGTGATCACCGAAAGCCTGATGAGCCTGATGGAACCGTTGTTGATTATCGTCCTCGGCTTCATGGTCGGATTCATCGTCATCGCCTTGTTCATGCCGTTGATCAAGCTGATTACCGATTTGAGTTGAAAGTGGATAGTGGATAGTGGATGGTGGTTAGTGGAGCGGGCTGGCCGCTTCAGCGGCCAGTTATGAGAGCCGCTTGCGGCGCAAGCAATAATAAAAACGCGACAAACCGCTTGCGGTTTCGCAACGAAACGAAAAAATACCGACAAGTCGCTTACGGCTTCGCAACCGGGCCGATCGAAGGGCAAGGCTGGTTTCCTTTCCGGACGCGGCGGCCGCGGGCAAAAAACGCACGTGAGCGCCGTAAGGGAGAAACAGCCATGAAAAGTGGTCAGTGGTCAGTGGTCAGTGGTCAGCGGACGTTTAGCCGCCGCGTCCACGCGGCGCGTTTCGATCCGTTTAGCCGCCGCGTCCACGCGGCGCGTTTCGATCCGTTTAGCCGCCGCGTCCACGCGGCGCGTTTCGATCCGTTTAGCCGCCGCGTCCACGCGGCGAGAGGCTCGGGATTCGGGGCTCGAGACTCGAAGGACGGCAGTGGGCGAGTCCTCTGCCTCCAATCCCTAATCCCTAATCCCCAATCCCTAATCCTTTCCCCTAATCCCCAATCCCTAATCCCTAATCCCTCTCGTTCCGCCTTTACTCTCGTCGAGATGTTGGTGACGGTGACGATCATCGGCATCCTGGCGGCGATGTCGTTCGGCGCGTTGCAGATGGCCCGCGAGGCCGCCCGAGAAACCGCCACCAAGTCCACCATCGCAAAGCTGAACAACGTCGTCATGCGCCGCTACGAGTCCTACGCGACTCGCCGAGTCCCGATCAGGATTCCGCCCGGCATGCTGCCTCGCCTAGCCGCCGAAATCCGCCTGGCCGCCATCCGCGACCTGATGCGGATGGAAATGCCGGAACGGTACAATGACATTATCAGCGATCCCACGCCACTTCCTTACCTTCCCATCGGCAGCAATCAACTACCAGAACCCGCTTTACACAGACTTTACAGGGATCGGTACAATAACACTCCACAGAACCCCGATCCAACAAAGTCTCCAGCACATGCAGAATGCCTCTACATGCTTATCAGCATTGGCAGCCCGGAGGCCATGGAGCAGTTCAACCAATCGGAAATAGCCGATACGGACGGTTATGGTGGGCCCGAATTCGTTGATGGATGGGGAAAGCCCATTTACTTTCTTCGTTGGGCACCTGGATGTTCTTTGTATTCCGATATTCAACCTGCTGAGCCGATTAATAGCCACGACCCATTTGATACTAGAAATGTGGATTCAGCCGGATATAAATTGATTCCTTTGATTTTTTCCTTTGGTCGAGATGGAGTAGCTAATGTTAATGTGGGGCACAGAGTAAACTTTTTTGACTCTACTACCAGTTTGGCTCCTACCAGCATTTGTGGATTTGGACTTTATCAGAACAATGGTGCGCCTGAGCCTGCAGGCAGTACTGGAGCTTTCGGCAACATCACCAACCATCACATCGAGCAGCGGTAACATGGGACTAACGACGCCGAACAAACTGAATGAGAGAGTGCGGAGGGCGGAAGGCGGAGGGCGGAACACTCTCCACTCTCCACTCTCCACTCTCCACTCTCCACTCTCCACTCTCCACTCTCCACTCTCCCCTCTCCACTCTCCACTCTCCACTCTCCACTCTCCACTCTCCACTCTCCACTCTCCACTCTCCCCTCTCCCCTCTCCACTCTCCCCTCTCCACTCTCCCCTCTCCCCTCTCCACTCTCCACTCTCCCCTCTCCCCTCTCCCCTCTCTGCCACTGCCGCTCCGCGCCGCGTGGACGCGGCGGCTAAACGCCAATCTCCAATCCCCAATCCCCAATCCCTAATCCCTAATCCCTCCCGCCCCGCCTTTACGCTGATCGAACTGCTGACAGTCATCTCGATCATGCTGATTCTGGTAACGCTGACGGCGACGATGATGCGGCCGGACGTCGAGGGGCGACGGGTGCGCGAGGCCGCCCGGTCGATCAACGTCTATCTCGCCTCGGCCCGGAACAGGGCGATGGAGACCGGCCGGCCCTGCGGCGTGATCTTTCGCAATTTCGGCGCGCCCGGCTTCGCCATGAACGCCGACCAGTGCGAAGTCCCGCCGAGCTATTGCGGCGAAACCGAGTTTTCCACTGCAACTGTATCCGTGGCGGCCAACAACTCGTACATTGCCGCCAGGCTCTACAGCGACTACGGTTCAACCTTGGAACCTCTGCCGATCGGCATGGTCCGACCCGGCGATCTAATTCAGTTCAATTGCCAGGGGCCGGTTTATCAGATTCATGGAATATCCACTGATCCTCCGCCGAACAATCCTCAAAATACTGTAGTCAACGGGTTTGTCACCGGATCCACAATCTTTGCCTCCGTCGCCGACGTCGGCCAAAACCCGTTGGTGCCTTGGCCGGAATCGCCGTTTTGGTCGAGTACGGTCCCATACCGCATATTCCGCGCCCCGATCAAGGGATTTGCCCAGCCGCTGCAACTGCCCGCCGCCACGGTGGTCGATCTGTCGGCCTCGGGCGTCGACACAACCTTCGTCAACGCGGCGGACTTCACCGTCTTGTTCTCGCCCAACGGAGCGGTCGAGTGCGTTTATCACGGCGCTATTCGCTACAATCTTACCGGCACGATCTACCTGCTGGTCGGCAGCCGGGAACGAGTCGAAAACGGCTACACCCCCGACAACCCCAACGAAGACACGTTGACCAACTATCAATACCAGAACAACCGTTGGGTGACGATCAACCCGCAGACGGGCGCGGTGCAGTCCGAGCCGGTGGCGGCGATTCCCTTGGGCACGACCGATATTCCCACGGCAATCATCCGCGCCCGCGACTTGGCCGGCGAGGCGCTTGGAATGGGAGGAAAGTGAGATGAGAGGGATTAGGGATTGGGGATTAG
>JAHIKV010000057.1 GCA_018897395.1 Planctomycetota bacterium
AACCTTGTCTCCCTCTCGGTCTCGGTTCATCAATCCTCTTGGAGGTAATACCACTAACCGGAGAGCCGGATGCGGGAAATCCGCCAGTCCGGTTCGGAGGGAGGGGAGGCCGAACTCAATCGGCCTTCCCTACCCCTATCTCCTCCGCCGTCAAGTGGAGAAGAGCGAAGGGTGAGGAGAGAGGAGCGAAAAAAACGCCCCGCGACTGCGGTCGCGGGGGAATTGCGCGGCGTCCGGGCAAAAGTCACGGCGAGTTATTGGCCACCGGCGTTTCGTGGAAAAAGAAAAACGCGCAAACAAATGGCCGCGGCCCGAATTCTCCCGCCGCCCGAGCGGCCAAAAAGTTCCCTTCAGACAACGACTTACGTCTGGTATAATTCGCTCGCAACACACACCCCATTGGGGGCACGTTGTTTTTATCGATCGAAAATCGGGGGATCGTCTCAAAAGGCCATTCTGAAGGCGAAAGCAAGCTTACACTCCTGGAGTCCGGCGGGTTTTGGGAAAGATGCGGATTTGCCCATACTTCCGTGCTAGGAGCGACGTTCTCCAACACACCACCCCACCAGATTCGACGTAAAAAGTGTCAAGTTCAAGAGTTGCGATCTGAGACGATCCCAACCTTTCGCAATCATGCCACCGATGGGGTGTGTGCGACTTCGTCATTCTACCAGCCGGAAATACCTTGGAAAAGGCTGTTTTTTGGCCGCCGGCATTTTCGCCCTTTTTTGCCAGGGGGCTATGGCGGGAGCAAAAACCGCTTTTCACGCCCGAAAATCAGCGGGCAACGGTCAGCCGCCACCTAATCACCCCGCCGCCAGACGACATTCGACTTGACGAATGGCGTCGTCGACCGGCCAGCGGCGCTCGGCCAGATCGAGCGGTGAACCGGATGCCATCCAGGCGTCGACGCGCTTCTGTGCCGAGACGACCGTGCTGTGGCTGCGGCGGCCGAAATAGTGGCCGATCTCGCTCAGCGCGGCGCGGGTGTGCTTCCGGGCAAGCCACATCGCCAGCATACGCGGATGGCTCACCCGCTTCCCCCTGCCGCCCGATTGCAGGGTGGCCGGCTCGATACCAAAAACCTCGCAAACGGCCTTTTCGATGTCGGGCAACCGCACGACACGGGCACTGCTGCGGATCAGGTCGGCCAGCGCCTCCTCGGCCATCTTCAACGAGATCGGCCGGCCCAACGCTTCGCCGGTCGCCTGTAACCGGCACAATGCGCCGGAAAGCTCTCGGGCGTGGTTCGTAAGCCGCGAGGCGACGTACTGCTGGACCTCCGGCGGAACGTCGATCTTCATCCGCCGGGCCATCTGGGCGACAATCCCCAATCGCGTGGCGTAGTCGGGCTGCTCGATCCGGCAGACCAGCCCGCTCGATAGGCGAGTGGTCAACTCCGGCCCCAGTTCGGCCAACTCGGCGGGCGAACGGCCGGCCGCGAAGACCAACTGCCGCCCCTCGCGGAGGAGACCGTCGATCGTATGCAGCAACTCGATCTGCGTGGCCCGTTTGCCGACGAAGAATTGCAGGTCGTCGAGTATCAGCACGCCGACGCCGCGGTACTTGCGGCGGAAGCTGGGCAGACCGCTGCCGCGCAACGCCTCGAGAAAGTAGCTGGTGAACTGTTCGGCCGAAAGGTAGAGCGTGGACGTGCGGTTGTGCGACTTTCGGGCCGCCGACCAAATGCCTTCCAACAGATGGGTCTTGCCCACGCTGGTCGGTCCGTGGAACATCAACGGCGTCAACTGGCCGGGTCGATCGACGATCATCCGCGCCGAGGTGATTGCCAGCCGATTGGTTTCGCCCGTGACGAAGGTATCCAAACTGGCGAATCGGCGTCGCGGCGTCGCGTTACTTCCGTGGTCCGACCGCGCTCGGACGTTTTTGATCGTGGAATTGTTCCCAGCCGAGGGCGGCTGGGCTACATCCTCGGTCCGCGTGGAATCCTCATCGCCGTCGCTGCCGGCGTCGTCGATATGAAACTCCAGCGACGGGGACTTGCCGAACACTTCGCGATACGCGTCCTCGATCTGACGGCGGAAGTTCGTGCGGATCCACTCCAAGAAAAACCGGCTGGGCGCGCCGATCCTCAACGCGCATCCGTCGAAGTCCAGCCGCGTCGCCGCGCCGAACCACAAATCGAATCGATCTTGCCCGACCTTGCCGGCCAGCGAAGCTCGCAAAGCCGACACGATCTCCTTATCGTCCTTGGTCACTACAGGTGCATCCTTGGCACGAACGGCCTCAGTTGTTTCCAGAGAAGACCTGATTCTACAGATGCTAGCACCGCTGTCAAACGGGCCGGAAAGACCCGGCGATGGGATTTTTCTCTCTTGCCGGTCCGGCACGGTAAAATCCTCGGATTATGCCGTGTAAGAACCGACCGCAACGGGGGATTTTTTTTTCGCTCGACCTCAGGCAACCGTGGAAAACCTGTCGGGACGACGCCCGACGATAGGCGATAAACCCCTTGGCCGAACGGCACTTCCGCAAGACGCCTTCTACAACCCTGCTTTTCGCCGGCAATTCCCGGACACCCTCCAATAATTGTGTAGCGGGCGGGCAAGCCCGTCCGATACACGATCGAGAAACAACTCAAAACGCTTTATTTGCCGGGGTGTTCGCATTATGGAAAAGGCATCTTTCGCCGCCGGCTGCTTCTGGGGCGTCGAGGCCGCGTTCCGACATCTCGACGGCGTGGCCTCGACCGCGGTGGGATACGCAGGCGGGACGCTGGAAAACCCCTCCTACGAAGACGTCTGCTCAGGCGCCACCGGGCACGCCGAGACGGTGCTGATCGAGTACGACCCGGCTATCGTTTCCTACGATAAGCTGCTGGAAACCTTCTGGAACTGCCACGATCCGACGCAGTTGAATCGACAGGGACCGGACGTGGGCAGCCAATACCGTTCGGTCATCTTCCATCACACGCCGCAACAACGGGCCGCGGCGCTGGCCTCGAAAGAGGCGCTCCAGCGCAGCGGCAAACATCGGCGGCCGATCGTCACTGATATCCTCTCCGCCTCGACTTTCTCTCGGGCCGAGGAATATCACCAACAATATGTACCAACAATATGTTGAAAAGCACGGATCGGCGAGTTGCCGCGTGAAATGAGCCGGGGCTATCGCTGTTTCCGCTTCAACTCGGCGTCGTGCTCTTTCAAGAACGCCCGCATTTCGTCGGCGAACGCCAGCAACCGCTCCCACTGCTCGACGTAGAGCGTGACCGGCATCCGTTGGAGTCCATAGAGGCTCATTCCGCTCTTTTGGCTGACTTTGCAGTAGAGCGTGCCGCGTTTGGCGGTTTCCAGTTCGTCAAACAGTTTTGCGGCCTCATCGACCGACAGCTTTTTTGCCGCCACCTCCGCCAGAATTTTTTCCTTCGTCATGCTTGTTCTCCCGAGATTGTGCCAGATGACCTTCCCGTGCGTCACGTAGGGTGGGACAAGCGTAGCGCGGTCCCACCATGCGCTTTAACAGCTATTGGTGGGACTGCGCTACGCTTGTCCCACCCTACTGTTTGCCCCATCCTAGCGAAATCGTCGCGGATTCAACAGCACCCCTACGATCAACATTCAATCGACAAAATGAGGGCGAGAATTTTTCGCCCTCACACCCCCCCCTCTGGTAAGAAATGGTGTATTCGACGGGATATTCAGCGGCGAGGGGGGGGATGATTGGGTGGGCTGCGTAGAATACCGCGCACTTTGCTGGTATATTCATGTAGGGTGGGTCAAGCGAAGCGCAGCCCCACCAACGGCGGAAAAAACGTGGTGGGGCTGCGCTTCGCTTGACCCACCCTACTTTCTTTGCTGGTATAGTCATAATAAGCAATGGACTCAGGTTATCGACTACTCGCCGCGAAATATATCCGCCGGCAGGCAAGACAACTCGCCGGACAATTGGACGGTGTCCGCGCGGCCGATGACATCGAGTTCGTCCATCGCGCTCGAGTCGCCACGCGACGGCTCCGCGCGGCGTTGGAAATGTTTGCCGACTGCTTTGCCCCCAAGCGGGTTAAGCGATGGCGGAAGGCAATCCGCCGGACGACCGCCTCGCTGGGCGACGCCCGAGACCGGGACGTGCAAATCGAGTACCTTTGCGGCGTTCTCGCCGCGATCGACTCGAAGGAGTGCGTGCCGGGCATCGCCGCCGTGATGGTCCGGTGGGAGCACGAGCGCCGGCGGTTGCAGCCCAAGGTCGTCAAGGCGATGGACCGCTTGCAAGCCAAGGGTATCTTGCGGGAGATGCGGCGAGAGACAAAGAGAATCCTGCGGCAATCGAAAACGGCGGCACAATGTCCGCAAACTCCTGAGACCATAGCGCGGGCCGGTCGGCACATCCTCCGGTGCATGGACCGGCTGCTTGAGCTCCAAGACAGCCTGGCCAATCCATACGACCGCGAGCGTCATCACGCCATGCGGATAGCCCTGAAACGGTTCCGATACACCATGGAAATCTCCCGGCCCTTGTACTCCGGGCGGCTCGACGAGGCCATCCAGGCGATCAAGAGAGTGCAAACTCTGTTGGGCGACATCCACGATTGCGACGTTTGGCTGGAACACCTCGATGGTTTCGCTTCCGCGGAGCGCGGCCGGATCATAGCGACGTTCGGACGCGCCGGCCGGTTCCAGCGTTTGCGGCCGGGCATCGAGTATTTGCAAGAGGATCGGCGGAGCCGCCGTCGGCAGGCGTTTCTGGAGTTGGTGGAGTATTGGGCCGAATTGGACGGACGGCGGTTTTGGGAAGAGTTGGCGTCGATAACCGGCGGGAAACCACCGGCGTCCGGCGGCGACGTCGGATAACACAAACCTGTAGGCCGGGTTGTAACCCGGCATTTTGCCGATCGTGCCGGGTCTCGATCGGCCTACCGCCCTTGACCGTCGAGGCCCGATCGAAACAATAAACGTCATGGAGCCTCTTCCACCCCAGTCCAGCGACACCGAGCCGGTCAAGATCGTCGCCGCCATCGACGTGGGAGCCAACGCCTTGCGGATGGTCGTTGCGGAAGTGTTTTCCGATGGGCGGATCGAGGTGTTGGAGCGGCTTCAGCGGGCCGTCCGCCTGGGACAAGACACGTTCCGCCAGGGCCGATTGGGCGGACAGAGCATGCGCGCCGCCATCGGAGTGCTCCGCGATTACCGCCGGCTGCTCGACCTGTACAAGGTCGAGATGGTCCGCGCGGTGGCCACCAGCGCGGTCCGCGAGGCCTCCAACGGCGAGACGTTCCTCGACCGCGTTTTCATGGCCACCCGCTTGAACGTCGAGATCATCGATCCCTCGGAAGAGAGCCGCTTGACGGTTTCCGCCGTGCGGCAAGCGGTGGGCAATTCCCTGGGCATCAACCAACATGAGACCTTGATCGCCGACGTGGGCGGGGGCAGCACCCTGCTGACGGTGCTCGAAAGCGGCGAGATAACCACTTCGCAAAGCCTCCGGCTGGGTTCGATCCGCTTGCAGGAAACGCTATCGACGAGCGAGGAATCGCCGCGGCGCTCGGCCGATCTGCTGCGCCAACACATCTCCAACACGCTGTCGGTGCTGGAGAGCGTCGTGCCGTTGGCTGAGATCGATTCGTTCGTCGCCGTTGGGGGCGACGCCCGTTTCGCCGCCCGCGAAATCGGCGTCCCCGCCTCAGAGGCCGGCGAATTGGTCGTGGTCGAAGCGATCGCTTTCGACAAACTCGTGGCACGCTGCGAGAGGCACACCGCCGAGGAATTGTCCAAGCGTTACGGGCTGCCCTTCGCCGAGGCCGAGACCCTCAATCCCGCGCTGTTGGTCTATCAGGTTTTGTTGCAACGGACCAAGGCCGCTGAGATGGTCGTCTCGCACGTCTCGATGCGCGACGGTCTGCTGCTGGAACTGGCCCGCGAGGTCACCGGCAAGGAGGACGAGGCGTTGCCCGCCGGCGTGATCCATTCGGCCACGGCGATAGCGGAGAAGTATCACGTGGACCTGAACCATGCCCGCGGCGTGGCCGACGTGGCCGTCCAACTGTTCGACGTGTTTCAGGCCGACCACGGACTCGGCCCGCGATACCGGCTGCTGCTTCGCGTGGCGGCGCTGTTGCACGAAGTGGGTGGGTTCGTCAGCAGCCGAGCACACCACAAGCACAGCGAATATCTGATCGCCAATTCGGAGATATTCGGGCTGACCCGCCACGAGATCATATTGGTTTCCCAGATCTCCCGCTACCACCGCCGCAGCGTTCCCCGCGCGTCGCATCTGTCGTACACGTCGTTGACTCGCGAGTCGCGTGTAGTGGTGAGCAAGTTGGCGGCGTTGTTGCGGGTGGCCGACGCGGTGGTCCGCGGCCATCACCGCCGTCAGTCCGACATCCACTTTCAGCGGCAGGGCGACGAGTTGATCGTCTCCATGCCCGGCGGCTTCGACCTACTGCTGGAGCAGCGCGCCTTGGAAACCAAAGGCGGCCTGTTGGAAGACATCTTCGGGGTGAAAATCCGGCTGGAAGAGGCGTAGACGCGCCAATTCCTTGTGTATTGAGGATTTGTGAAATTATGCCGTATTCCAAACGTTTAGCCGGCGGACTTGTCCGCCGTGTCCAGCGTGAAATTGGCTCCACTTTCGCGGTGTGCGAGCACGCCGGCTAAACAGAGTGTTCCGCCATGCCGAAAGACCCGCTGAAATCGCCGAAAATATACATCAACCGCGAGTTGAGCTGGCTGGAGTTCAACCAGCGAGTGCTCGAGGAAGGGCTGAATACGGACCTGCCGCTGTTGGAGCGGCTGAAGTTCCTGGCCATCGTCAACTCGAACCTCGACGAGTTCTTCCTGGTGCGCGTGGCATGGCTGATGCAGCGCCGAGCGAAAGGGGGACGACGGCGCGACATCTCGGGCATGACGCCCGCCGAACAGCTCGATGCCGTCGGACGCCGCGTACACCAAATGGTCGACCAGCAGGCCGCCGGAGTGCGCGACGTGTTCGCGCGGCTGGCGGAGCACGGCCTGAGGGTTTGGGACCGCGGCCAGTGGACCGAGGAACATCAGAAGTCTGCGCGGTCATATTTCGCGCGGGAAATTCAACCTGTGCTGACGCCGTTGGCCATCGAGGAGTTGACGCCGGGGCCGTTGTTGCCCAACCTGCAATTGCACGTGGCGGCACTGCTGGGGATCAACGCCACACCAAGGGGACAGTCCCATTTTTGCGGCGACAAAGCCGGTTCACACGACAACGCCGATAGCGCCGCGAAAATCGGGGCAGTCCCCGACGAGCGCGTGGTCGTGGTGCCGGTGCCCAGCCAGTTGCCGCGCTGGGTCACGCTCCCTTCGGAAACGGAGACCCATCTGGCGCGAGTGGAAGACGTGATCGCGGCCAACATCGAGGCGATGTTTCCCGGCTCGGAGGTATTCGACACGGCCGCCTTCCGAGTCACCCGCGACGCCGACGTAGTGCTGCAAGACGACGAGGAGATCGACGACCTGCTGCACGCAATGGAGGAGGTGGTCCTCTCGCGCCGCCGTCGGAACCCCGTGCGGTTGACCATCTCGGCCGGTTCCGATCCGAAGCTGAGGCGGTGGCTGGCCGATTGGCTCAAGCTGCGAGACCAGCAGGTGTACGAAGTGGACGGCCCCCAAGAGGCCTCGGCGCTGATGGAACTGGTCGAGCGGCCGGGGTTCGACGACCTGAAGATCGACGACTGGCCGCCGCAGGTCCCCCGCGACCTGATCGGCGCCGACGACCTCTGGGAGGCGATCCAGGACCACGACGTGCTGCTGTTCCATCCCTACGAGAGTTTCGATCCGGTGGTGAAGCTGGTGGAACAGGCCGCCGAAGACCCGCAAGTGCTGGCCATCAAGCAGACGCTCTACCGCACCAGCGGCGAGTCGCCGATCGTCCGCGCGTTGGCCCGCGCCGCGGTCAACGGCAAGGAGGTCACGGTGCTGGTCGAGTTGAAGGCCCGCTTCGACGAATGGCGGAACGTCAACTGGGCGCGGCGGCTGGAGGACGCCGGAGCGCACGTGATCTACGGAGTGGCCGGTTTCAAGACGCACGCCAAGGCCCTGCTGATCGTCCGCCGCCGGCAAGGGCGCATCGTGCGCTACGTCCATCTGGCCACCGGCAACTTCAACGACCGCACCGCCCGGCAGTATTCCGACGTCGGCCTGATGACCTGCGACCGGGAGATCGCCGCCGACGCGGCCTCGCTGTTCAACCTGCTGACCGGCTGTTCCGAGGCCGTCGGCTGGTCGAAACTCGCCGTGGCGCCGATCGGACTGCGGCAAAAGTTTCTGGACCTGATCGAACGGGAAATCCAGGCTTCATCCACCGATCGACCGGGACTGATAATGGCAAAGGTCAACTCGCTGCAAGACCCGGACATCTGCCACGCCTTGTGCCGCGCGAGCCAGGCCGGCGTGAAGGTGATGTTGAACGTCCGCGGCGTATGCTGTCTGCGCCCCGGCGTGGCCGGCGTCTCGGAGAACGTCGAGGTCCGCTCGATCGTCGATCGCTTCCTGGAGCACGCCCGCGCGTTCTATTTCCGCAACGGCGGCCACGAGGAGGTGTATCTGAGCAGCGCCGACTGGATGTGGCGGAACCTGAGCCGGCGGCTGGAGTTGCTCTTCCCCGTGATCGAGCCGGGCCACCGGCGGCGGTTGATCGACGCGCTGCGGACTTACTTCGCCGACAACGTCAAGTCGTGGCGGTTGCTGAGCGACGGGACGTACGAGAAGGTCGCCTGCAAGGGGCGGCGGGTGCGAGCCCAAGGAAAGTTCTACCGCGACGCGGTCGCCGCGGTCCGCGACGCGGCCCACGCCGCGCCGCAGTTCCGCCCGTTGACCCGCCCCAAGCCGGAGGAGTAGCTTTTGGCAACAGGCTGCCCGGCCGCTCCCGCGTCCGTTGCAAAAACTTCTCGGAAACGTCCTCGGCAGACGGATTTCACGCCGGTTTTGCCCCTCCCCGGACCAGAAAAAGCGGTTTTTGCGCCCGCCATGGGCCCATGCAAAAAAAGCCCGAAAACTCCGGCGGCCAGAAAACAGCCTTTTTCTAGGCGTTTTCGGCTGGTAGAATGACCTCGTTGCTCATGGCCCGCAGGAGGGGGCGATTGCGAAAGGTTTCGTGCTCCGTCGCCGCAAGCATAAGGTGTTATTCAGGTTACAGTCGATATTCCGGCCTGAATTAACTGGAAAAAATTTCCGATTTCGCCACTTAATTATTACGTCGATTCGCCGAGGTCCGAAGATGCTCTCAAACCGCCTGAACCACGGGCTATTCATTTCGCAACGAGACTGCGCTTTAGACGTAAGTGCAGTTCAACCCCAGGTTGATCAACCTGATGCGCCAGGTTGATCAACCTGGATGCGCGGGGTTGAATTGACCCCTAACCCAAGTTACGGTGCTGTGTAAGATTTGGGGTCGGTTTTCTTGAAAAAGCGACGTAAGTTCAATGGTTTCGGACGGTCGGCGGCGGAAAGTCGATGTAGTGGAAATTCCGAATCGGTTGAGCTTGCCAAACGATGG
>JAHIKV010000321.1 GCA_018897395.1 Planctomycetota bacterium
GAAAATTACCAACCTGAATTCTGTCTACCTTATAGCTTGACGGCAAGCCTCACATGATCTTGCCGGATTTGTCGCCAGTCAACGCTGAGCCGCGCCAGGAAAGAACGGCCGATTTTGATTCGCGGACGGGTGATATGGTGCCGGCGCGTTCGGGTGCAGATGCCGGCAATAGTGGAAATCCTCTGGGCATAAAAGGCTTGTGAACAAAAGGATTTCCATGCTTGTTTCGCCTCGGCTCCCGTTGTATTCTCGCGGCACACTGGATCAAACGTTATTCGTTCACTGAAAAACATGATCTGCAAACTGACAGGCAAATTTGGGCCTGGTGTCAAAGCGCACATCATCCCGGAAGCTTTCTACCTCATCAAACCCGATCAAGCCCATTTGCTTCTCCTCACCAACACACCAGGACGGTTTTCCAAACGCAGTCCCATCGGTGTATATGATGAGACCATAGTCACTGCGGACGGAGAGGCCATCTTTGGGTTATGGGACAACTACGCTGCCGATCTCTTGCTCAACCACCTCGCTGATGCACAACAGCTGACTCACTTAGATAGTCGCGTGGTCGGGTATCGTTTCGCATCCTATGACTACCGCAAGTTAAAACTGTTCTTTCTCTCGGTTTTATGGCGCGCTGGGGCATCGTCGCATGAGTTCTTCAGACGTGTTAAACTTGGTGCGCATTTAGATGTCCTCAAGAATCACCTCCTTGCCGCAGACCCTGGAACTCCAGACGATTACGCGGTCACTCTCGCATTATTTGACGACGATCCAGAGTGGGCCAAGATTATAGACCCTTTTCCTGAGCGCTACGGCGAGAATCGCATTTGGTTCTATCGACTCTATGTGGGCAACTTCATCGCATACGTGAAAGTGGACAAGCGGGTAGCGGACAGTCCCATGAGAGATCTACAGTTCACCCCGGATAACCCGCTCAATATAGTTAGGCGGAACTTCACAGAAAGCAAGGATCGTAGTGTAATGAAAAATATTTTGTTGAAGAACGAGTAGCGAATAATGGTCTCAACTATACTGTTATCCCTCGGCGCGTCAACGTTGGTTAGTCTGTGCGTATGGTCGGCAACCGGCGGGGTTGGCAAATAACGAATTATTTGACATCTTCACGAAGCGCATTCGGAAGCATATCATGGGAAATAATCCATGGCATCTGCCAATCCGGTCGTGCCCTGGGAATTGCGGAAGAAAGGAATCGCTCGTAACAAAAGAATGGCAACCCAATGGCGAATTACAAAACTATCCATGATGCTGTACGCTTGGGAAGTCTTGCCGATGTAGAACGGCATTTGCAAAATGGAGCGAACGCGAATGCAAGGTATAAGGGCGGTTGTACGCTACTGATACAGGCCGCATCGGGCAACTGGCTTGAGATTGTTGAAGCACTTGTGGCCAAGGGTGCGGACGTGAACGCAAAGGGTGAGGAGGGCGAGACGTCGCTGATAATGGCTGCGTCCCAAAACAACCTGGATATCGTTGAATTCCTGGTAGCAAAAGGCGCGGATGTGAATGCTAAGGACAGGTGGGGCTGGACGCCGCTGAAGTGGGCTGCGCGAAACGGCCATTTGGATGTGGTTGAGTTTCTCATACAACATAGCGCTGAAGAATATCGGCAGACTAAGCAACCGCAAATGAATACAGTTACATCCAAAAACAAAACAGCTAGAAACATTCCTGATCATGATGGTTTGCAAAGTGGCCGTATGAACAAAGCGCAACGACCGCAGCAGTTGAAAGCAATAAAAGCCGCCGCAGACCGCACTGCCGTCAATGCTGCCCGAGCCTGGGCTGACCGTGCCGTCGCCAATGTTGGCGATGTTGCCTATGCCACCGACCTTGCCGACTCCGACGAGGCATACGGTGAGAACGTCTACTACGTAGGAGATGCAGACTATGTCGCACGCATTGTCCGTGAGCGCGTCAGGTTTTACGCCGAAGCCGCCGATGCAGCATGGGCCGACCTCGCCACCGCTCGCGCCTTTTTGCGTGCCGCCCTCAATTACGTAGATGACGTAAATGCTGCCGATGCAGTATGGGCCGACCTTGACGCTCCTCTCAATGCCATAAATGCTGCTTATGCCATTATCAATGCTGCCGATGCTGCCGAACACATAGCGACAATTGCCTCCAATGCTGACGCCCGCACCGAGGCTCGTGCTGTGGCTGCTGCCCGTGATGCCCTCAATGCAGCCGACGACGCTAGGGCTAATTTTAACACCGTACGCGCCGAAGCTGTTAATGCCGTTTGTGCCGTCAATAAAGCAATAGATGCCAACCATGCCGATAACGACGGCCCCTGTGCCAGTGCTGTTATCAACTTCAATGCCTGTTCCCGTGACAGCGACGCAGCCGACAAAGCCGCCATAGACGCTGTCTATTCTGCCACCCGTGCCGCGCGTAGTGCGGCTCGTGATGCTCTCAATGCAGCCGATGATGCTTGGGCCGCCCTCAATGCCGAAGTAGATACCGAAGCCTACGCCGCTGAACGTGCCGCGCGCAGTGCCGTTCGTGATGCTCTCAATGCAGCCGATGATGCTTGGGCCGTCCTCTATGCGGCTCGCGCTGATGTCGCCACTGCTTCTGCAACCGCCTGTACCACCGAATGTGACGCCACTCGCGCCGAAGCCCTCGCCACTAACGCTGGTGCCGCCGCCTGGTCCTTTCGGTATAGCGCCCTTGGATTCGATGCCGATGCTTTATGGCCCACCCGTGCCCGTGCCGGAGCACGTGCTGCTCGCGATGCCATCGATGCTGCCCGCGATGCTGCTGTTGCACATGCCGCCGCCGCCCGTGCCACTGAGAGCGCCGCTCATGATGCATTGCTTGCTGCCAGCAGCGCCGATACTAATGCAAGGGCCGCCGCTCTTGCTGCCGCCCGCGACGCGGCCCAAGATGCCGCTGACGCCGAAGCCGTTGCCGACGCGTGCAACCCCGCTCGCGTCGCCGCCCGAGCCGCCCGCTCCGCCATCAATGCCACCGCCCGCGCAGCCGCCGACGATGATGCCGCCAAAGCCAAAGCAAAAGCCAAAGCCAAAGCCGAAGCTGAAGATGAATTGCTGCCTTTCTGAAAGCTCAAGATCAAAATGGGATGAACCGTTAACTGAATCCCATCGGCAAAGTCCAATAGTCTGAAATAAAAAAGGTTGTATCGTCGGCTTGCTGACGTTCAGTTGTGAAGCGGTTCCCATGAACAGACGACTGAATAGACTATGGTTATGTGCTCCATTTCTTGTCGTGGCTTTAATCGATGCCGGAATAACTCTGTACGGTCAAAGTGAACTATACTGGAAAGGACAGCACAGCGATCCGAATGAATTGTTTTCTATATTCGCAATAGCGCTCTATTACGGTCCTCTTGCTTACATTGGGGTATATTCCGTATGGCTGACGGTTTTTAGTGTCGTCATAATATTTCTGCCAGAACTTCTTGCGAAGGGCTTAAGCTTGGCATTGGTAAATGGACACACTTTCGGAACGATGTCTTGGTTTATATGCGATTTGGAAATAAGGTTTGAACTGGCACTATTGTTCTTCGCATTCACCGGCCTTCTTTTTGTGTTTTGTGATCGGATGTGGCAACGAACCAAGCGAATATAATGAGGCCTATCATGAAATGCGGTAAGTCATGAGAACAGTTTTAATTTTATTTTTTGTCTTAGTGACCATTGCTTTCGGTGGCACGAGGGTTTGGACTGTTAAGGATGGCCGTACATTTAATGTAAGTGAATATTTTGGAATGGAATCGGGGATTGTTTATGTATGGGCGTCTAATGAGGGCCCAAGGGATGGGAAAACTTACCATTTTAGATATGATAATCTGTCTGATAAAGATCAAAAATACATTGCATGGGTAAACAAAATGGAGTTTAGAACATGGACTTTCAGAAATGGTAATATAGCTGATGCAAGTTCAGTACATAGAATGAGTGATGATTATCAGCGGGTTTATGTGTGGGGGCGAGACGAACAAGAATATGGGATGAATTTTGATGAACTAAGTCCTGATAATTGGGTCGGTAGTGGATGGGCAGATCTCTATGCCGAGAAAGTTAAAAGACAAAGAAATCAGAGCGTAACTACTAAGCCCATCCATATTGACCTTAATCGTCGTCACCACCCAGGGACAGGACTAAAAAATGCTTTGGCATTTATATTAGGGCATGCACTTTTTTGGGGTGTCGCTATTGTAATTATGGTCCTACTGGGTTTAGCGTGTGATTATTTATTGACGAAAACACTGATGACAGGGGCCGAAAACCAAAGAAACGGAGGCTTTTAAGGGTGAGTGCGCCAAGTAAAGCTGGCGTGAACAACCCCGACAATCGGGGACGGTCAAAGCCTAACCAGCAGACCGGAACGGAACACTGCGCATCAGGGAGGCAACGACCTATGCGGAGCCAGAGGGAAGGTGATTATCGGCCATAACGCAAGTGAAGACATTCAGCCCCGAAATAACCATCATTGCACGAGGCCAAGGGTTTCATCTTCTGGAAGCCAGTATCGCGACAGGCGACATGGTGAGTCTGGCGCGGCGTGCCGGGGTCTAAGATCATGGCAGGTAATCGAACGGTTCAGGTCGGAACTTGGGAGAGCCGTGCTGTTCCCAGTAGAAGCCTCCAACGGGCTGAAGAGGCAAGGCGGAGGTATGGCAGCATGGCAGTCGGACCGGCTCATAATAGGGGAGTAGCCGTGGTAATGCGCGGCGAGGACAGGAAGTCCACCCGAAGGGGCCGGCAACAGGACGCAGAGGGCGTAGAACGCAAATGCCATACACGGAAATGGATAAAACGTTTGTGAAACTGGCCCTCATATCGAAACGAGCCCGAGAGGAGCCGGATTGTCAGTTTATAAGCCTGGCTCATTTACTGAACGAAGGATACCTCAAGGCGTGCTACAGAAAGCTCGGCAGGGATCGAGCATGTGGCATAGACAACGTAACATGGAAGGAATACGGGCGAAATCTGGATGAGAACCTGAAAGACTTGGTGACACGCATGAAGGCCAAGCGGTACAAGCCGCAACCGTCGAAGCGCGTGTACATATCCAAGGATGAACATACCAAGAGACCGCTGGGACTGCCCGCGCTTGAAGACAAGATCGTGCAGAAAGGAATTGCCGGGATACTTGAGGCAATCTACGAAGCGGATTTTCTGGGCTGTTCGTATGGGTATCGTCCGGGAAAAGACTGCCATCAGGCGATCAATGCTGTGGACAAGACGATCATGACCAGCCCCATCAACCATATCATAGAGGCGGACATCAAAGGTTACTTTGACAACGTTTCGCACGAATGGCTGATGAAGTTTCTACAAGTACGGATCAAAGATCCGAGCCTGCTGCTGTTGATCAGGAGATTCCTGAAAGCGGGCTATGTGGAAGCAGGCATGAGAGAGGAAACCGAGCAGGGAACGCCGCAAGGCGGGAATCTCAGTCCGATGCTCTCCAATGTGTTCCTGCATTATGTGCTGGACTTGTGGTTTGAAAGGAAAGTTAAACCGCAGGTCAAAGGGCAATGCTACATAGCGCGCTATTGTGATGATTTCATCTGCATGGTGCAAAATGTAGAAGAGGCTCGACACATAAAGCAGATGCTGGAAGAACGATTCACACAGTTTGATTTGGAATTACACCCAGAGAAAACACGTGTAATCAGTTTCGGCAGGTATGAGAGGCAAAATGCGAAAAGGCAGAACCGGAAGGCCAATACCTTCGACTTCCTGGGCTTCACGCACTATTGCGGGGAGAGCCGGAAGGGCAAGTTCATTGTCGGTCGGACAACCAATCGCGCGAAGTTCCGCAAGAAATGCAAGGAAATGAACGCATGGTTGAAGGCCGTCAGGAACGCGGTCAAGACGAAGGAATGGTGGCCGATATTAGAGGCTAAACTTAGAGGACATTACCAGTATTATGGAGTCAGCGGCAACATGCCTGCACTTAGGCAATATTATGCCATGACTTTACGACTGGCTCTGAAATGGCTCAACCGGCGAAGCCAACGCAAGGTGTATAGTTGGAAACGCTTCATGGAATATCTGAAGCATTACCCACTACCGACGCCTCGAATTACGCACAACCTGTATATGTTGTTGCCCGTTACGTGAGACCTGCTGAAGAGCCGGATGAGGGCAATTCTCAAGTCCGGTTCTGTGAGGGGCATTGAAGTTTCCTCACATGGTTGAATATTGTGACACTCTTCACACCGAAAGGGGAGAGCAACAGTGAACACAAAGCAAACCTAAATGAGGAGATCATATTATGTCTACTCGACAGAATGAAGAATTTAAAATTACGGAAAGCATCTAATTTTTTCAACTTTTAATTTTTAATTGGAGCAAACGAAGTGAGCGGAGAAGGAAGCTATATCTACTGTATAATCGGCTCTGATAAAGAAACAAAATGTGTTTCTCCGGCAATAGGCGGCCATGGGAACGAAGTCTGCGGCATCGCTTATCAGGATATCGCGGCCGTCATCAGCGCTTCCCCGGTCACGAAATACTCTATTTCAAGAGAGAACACAATGGCTCACCAGAAGATTCTGGAAGAGTTGATGAAGGATTCTACTATTTTGCCTGTCCGGTTCGGCAACGTGGCCAGTGCTAAAAACGGGATGCCCGCTGATGAGCGGATAAGAGAAGAAGTGCTTAAGGCGAGGTATGACGAA